>CAYHAI010000218.1:0-3601 GCA_964354585.1 uncultured Planctomycetales bacterium | reverse complement strand
GGCTCAGATCCGCGGCGTGACGCAGTCGCCGATTCACGGTATTAGCTTCCGAGAGACGTTCGACGACGCCGGAGCGCCGTCACGTCGCAAGGCGCAGTATTACGAAATGCTCGGCAATCGAGCGATGTACCACGAGGGCTGGAAGCTGGTCACCTATCACGGCACGCAGGGAGCGGAGTACGACGGCGTTACTGATCCGATGAAGCCATTTGACGAGGATCGCTGGGAGCTTTACAACGTAGAAGAGGACTTCTCAGAGTACCACGATCTGGCTGCCGACTACCCGGAGAAGGTGCGCGAGCTGGAGGCCCTCTGGTGGGCTGAGGCAGGCCGTTACCAGGTACTGCCCCTTGATGCTCGAGGCGTGTTGCGCATCATTGGGCAGCCGCGACCGACCGCAGGACGGCGGCGCTTCGTATACTACCCAGGCGGCGCGCCGATAGAATTGGCGGCAGCGGTAAACGTCAAGAATCGCTCGCACAGTATCACTGCCCGGGTGGTCATCCCGGAAAGCGGTGCCGAAGGTGTACTGCTCGCAGACGGCGGACGGTTTGGAGGCTACTCGCTCTACGTCAAGGGCGGCAAGTTGTGCTACGCCTACAACTTTCTAGACAGCGAGCAGCATACTATTGTGTCCGTTGCAGACATGCCGAGGGGGCCATGCCAGCTGCGCTTCGAGTTCGAGAAGACGGGGCCAGAGCGATTCGGTGCCGGCGGCGTCGGCAGGCTGTACATAGACGGGCGGTTGGCCGGAGAGGGGACGATTCCCCGAACGGTGCCGTTCGTCTATGCCATCGGCGGTTGTTTGCACTGCGGCTGCGACCGGGGCAATCCCGTCACCGAAGACTACGCGTCACCGTTCGCGTTTACCGGCACGATCGAGAGCGTGATCGTGGAGGTGGATGGCGGTGGAGGGCCGCGCGATCCGCAACAGCAGATGCGCATCGATATGGCCCGCCAGTAGCCAGAACCCCCTCCTGATCGGCTAGGAGGATGCCGGCCTACGCTTGATAAACGCGATGATCTGGTCTGCGATCTCTTCCCCCTTGTCTTCCTGGAGGAAGTGTCCAGCGTCGCGTATGGTTATCTCCGGCTCGCGACCGGCGGACGGGATAAGAGACCGGAAGAAAGCGTCGCCGCCGCGCGTGATGGGGTCGCCGTCGGAGAAAAGGGTGAGCACCGGCTTCTGCCATGTCCGGAACACCTCCCTGGCCCGTTGGTTCTCCTCCACGCCGGGCATGTCCGAGAAGACGGGCACGAGTGAGGGCCACATCCTCGCCCCTGCCTTGTACGTGATGTCGGGGAAGGGGGCATCGTACGCCGCCACGACCTGCGGCGGTAGGTCAGTGACTGTGGCACCCTGCACCAGTTGGCCTACCGGCAGGTCCTCCACCGTCCGCGAAAAGCGTCGCCAGCGGAGGAACGCATTCTCCGTATCCTCGGTGCCTTCGGGCGGAGTCGGGCCCATGTCGCCGGCTGCCAGTCCCGTATTCATGATGACCAGTCGTGCGACGCGCTCCGGGTGCTCGGCAGCGACGCGCAGGCCGATGAGGCCGCCCCAGTCCTGCATGACCAGCGTTAGTCCCTGAAGGTCAAGTTTCTGGATGAATGTCCACAGTGTATCAACGTGCATCTGATAGGAGTACGCCTCAAGCTCGCGGTACTTGTCTGAGCGGCCGAAGCCGATGAAGTCCAAAGCCACAGCGCGGTAGCGAGCGACGACGATGGGCTGGATCATCTTGCGATAGAGGTAGGCCCAGGACGGTTCACCGTGCAGCAGCAGCACAGTCTCGCCTGCACCTTCATCCACGTAGTGCACTCGCGCCCCGTCGATTTCGACGTAGTGGGGCGCGAAGCTGTATCCCGGCAAATTCTGAAAACGCTCTTCGGGAGTGCGCAGTATCTCCATCTCTCCTCCTGTCGAGTTCGTGGTCTGTGTACTTGGACTTCGGACCGCTAGAGGATGCGCTCGCCGACCTGCGGGCCGCCCAGCGCGTCGACCTCCTTGACGGTGATCACGACGGCCGCCTTCGGCTTCCTGTCCAGCGGGAAGTGCTCCGTGAGCTTGTCATATACCTCGCCCGACTCGTAGACCTGCGCGTCGCCAACGAAGCGGTACCCCTGCCTGCCGGCGAAGTCGATGCAGGCGACGGACACGCGCGGGTTCGCCTTCGCATTCTGATAGTGGTGCTTGCCGACCATCTCCAAATAGTAGAGGCTGCCGTCATCGTACACCTGGATCGTGCCCTTGGGGCCGATGTTCGGGTAGCCGTCGGGGCCCACGCTCGCGAGCACCTTGGCCACCTCCGGCCGCGAGACGAAACCCTTTATCTCCTGCGTAAACTGCACCACCGATTCTCCTTTACCGAGGCATTGGCCCGTGTTATCCTGCCGCGGCCCCTGTCACTTCCCGTTCGGCGAGCACGCGATTCGCCTCCCGCCATGGCAGCACGACAGGCTCGCCGTCCTCACCTTCGATCACGACTCCGGACTGCGTCAGCAGACGCCACAGTTCCTTGCGCTTGTCCGAGTTCCCAACGCAGATGATCGAGCAGTTCCCACAGGTGGTCAGCGTGTCTTCACGCGATCTGAGCAGGACCCCCGGCTGCTCGTATCCTTCGAACTTCATTAGGCGGCTGAACTGGAAGAAGCCCTGGCCCTCGCCGCTTGCCGCGATCTCCTGCAGCCTCGGCTGGACGACGTCTTTGAGCAGCACCCCATCATCCTTGGGGATAGGCCAGCGGCCCGTCGCCCACGTCGACCACCTGCCGCCGGCGCTGAGGCCTGTGAGACCAGCGCAGCCGATTGCGCAGCGGGCGTGCACCGCCTTCTTGGCGTGCGTGATCTCGCGGCCACCGAGGGTGAAGGTGACCGTTTCCTTGGCGGACATGAAACCCGTCGGGCAGCTCTTGATGCAGATCAGGCACTCCTCGCAGGGGTTCTCGTCGAGGGGGCGATCCGGCTCCAGAGGGGCGTCGGTTATCACTCCGCCCAGTTGCACGCGCGCGCCATACTCCGCCGTTATCAGGAGACCGCTGCGGCCGATGTGGCCGAGACCGGCGGCGAAGCAGCCGTAGCGCAAAGAAAACGGCGGGATGAGGCCGCTGATCAGGTTCGACCCGGGCCGGTAGACGGCGTTGGGCGACTGCGGCGCCGCCTGGAACCCTTTCCGGCGCAACG
This sequence comes from uncultured Planctomycetales bacterium, assembly GCA_964354585.1. Classification (GTDB taxonomy): domain Bacteria; phylum Omnitrophota; class Gorgyraeia; order Gygaellales; family Profunditerraquicolaceae; genus CAYHAI01. The sequence continues at coordinate 421 of CAYHAI010000218.1, read as the reverse complement.
CCTCGGCGACGCCGAGACCAATGTCGCCGAGGCGTTGCAGGTTCTCGAAGAAGTGGTTGCGGTACAGCCACACGTCCTCTTTCGAGAGGTACTTCTGGATTGAACCTTCGTCGAGGACGACGTAGTACATGACGGCCGCCTTCGCCTCCGGCATGACGTACGCCATGTCCGCTTCGGGCGGCCCGGCTAGGTTCTCCTTATCGGCGATACCGGCCTTCACGGCACCGAAGCGCCTGGCAACGCGTTTGATCTCGTCCGTTAGAGAGAAGGCCATCGCTGTGTCTCCCACCCGGCGGAGTCGCATCGAGGAGACGAGTTCGCTGTCCCATGCTATCACTGCCGTGTCCGCCGTCGCAACTTCCCGCGACTCTCGCGTCCAAGGTCAGACTCGATTCCGTCTGCGGTGCAAGACCCCGGATCA
>CAYHAI010000217.1:0-4014 GCA_964354585.1 uncultured Planctomycetales bacterium | reverse complement strand
GACCACCTACGTCGCTGCCTTGACGCAGACGTCGGCGGTCGTGGCGACCGCCTACGTCGACGGCGTCGACCCCGTGACACCCGTCGTCGCGTCGGCATCGGCGTCGTCGTTGGTGTCGTGGGGACTCGTTGCTGTGGGGATTGCGTTTTCCAACACGCCGGTCCCCCTTGTTTTGAATCCTGAGCCTGCCGTAGCGTACTCGACAGTGTCAGGGGGCAACTTTGTGGGCCGCAATATCCTGCCAGTCACAGCGACGGCGGTGGTGCAGCAGTCCAATACAGTCACGCCACCCGGCCCTGCCGCACAACTCACCTTCTTTTGGGGCTGATATGACCGTCATTCAAGTGGAAGATTCCTCTCCCTTCGCCGTCCGCATCTATGTCAACGGCGCGGCTGTCGTGTGGCAACCGTACAATCCGAACAACGGGGCGCTTTGGTCGTCAAAGGACGAAGCCCAGACGTGGGCTGATGATACGGCGCAGGCGAACATCGACGCTGGCCTCTGGCCACCTCTCGGCTGAGTCTGCTACCCTCTTTTCGACCACAGGAGACTTCTATGGCGCAGTTCAAATACCTCGGTGAGCCCCCGCGTTCGTTTGTGTCGGCCTATGGCCCGACTGAGCGCATCGCCGTCCCGAAAAAGGATGGCAGCAAGACCGTGTTGGAGAACCCGAACGGGTTTCCTGTCGGTGACATCGTCCCGTTCGATTTTACCGATCCCATGTCTATCTTGATCATGCGTGCCGACACACGCTTTCAAGAAGTGACTGGCTGATTTTCTTTTCACGTCTGGCTGTATTATAAAGGAAGGCTCCCATGACCGCTTTCAAGTCTCTTGTCATTCAGAACGGCACGAACAAGCAAATCTCCGATGAGGAGTCACTGCTCGTTGGTACAGGCATCGACCGCAGCACAGCGGGCGACCTGACCATCGGCGGCACGACGGCGACGTCGATCACGCTCGGCAGCGCCACGATCCCGGTGAACATTCCCGGTGACGTCACCACGGTCGGCGGCACGACGTTCACGACCGATGCCACGTTTGAGGGCAACGTCACCTTCGGCAACGCAGGCACCGACACCGTCGACTTCATCGCCAAGGTAGACAGCGACATCGAGTTCGCGGCTCCCGGCTACAAGATCGTGAACCTCGCCGATGGTGTTGAGCCGACCGACGCGGTCAACAAGAGCCAACTCGATGCGGTCACGACGCCTCCCGGTGGCCCGACGAACTCGATCCAGACCAACGACGGCGCAGATGGCTTTGCAGGCAGCGCGAACCTGCTTTGGGACGGGACGGCGGTCGCCGTGTCGGACGGAGCGAGCACGCTGTCGATTGACAAGTCCTCCATCTCGACGACGGCGGCTGCGCTCGATCTGGAAGGCGCTTCCAGTGTCACTGCCACGATCACGGGCGGCGCGACCTACCTGCTCACGCCCAACAGCGTCCAGACAATCGAGTACGCCGCCAGCGTCGCGCTCGACTTCGACCCGGCGCTCCCGGCGCTCAAGACGGTCGCCCTGACCGGCGACATCGCGTTCACGTCGAGCGGTCTTGGCGCGAGCCGCAACGTCAGCGTGCGCGTCGTCGGCGACACCGTCAGCCGCAACCTCACCAGCTTCCCCGCTGGCTGGAAGTGGCTCGGCGGTGCGGCCCCGACCGTGCTGGAAGCGAACAAGGTCGCGATCCTGTCGCTGGCCTCGTTCAGCAACAACGACGCGAACGTCGTCGCTTCGTGGTCCTACGACGGCAGCGACGTCGTCACCGACGTCACCGCGTCGGGGCCACTGGCTTCCAGCGGTGGTGCGACCCCCGACATCAGCTTCCCGTCGTGGCCCGCGGACGCGAGCGGCGCGCTGACGAACGACGGCGAGGGCAACCTGTCGTGGGCACCTGATGAGGGCGGCACGGTCACGTCGGTCGACCTGTCGACGACCCTGTCGGGCATCACGGTCGGCGGCAATCCGATCACGACTTCCGGCACGCTCACCTTGAGCGGGACGCTTGGCGCGGCGAGTGGCGGTACGGGTGCAACGACGCTGACCGGCTACGTTTCGGGCAACGGAACGAGCGCGTTCACGGCGAGCGCCACGATCCCCGGTTCGGACGTCAGCGGCGACATCAGCGGCAACGCGGCGAACGTCACGGGCACCGTCGCTGTCGACCACGGCGGTACGGGCGCAACGACGCTGACCGGCTACGTTTCGGGCAACGGAACGAGCGCGTTCACGGCGAGTGCCACGATCCCCGGTTCGGACGTCAGCGGCGACATCAGCGGCAATGCGGCGAATGTCACGGGCACCGTCGCTGTCGACCACGGTGGTACGGGCGCGACGAGCCTGACGAGCGGTTCGCTGCTCGCGGGTAACGGTACGGGCGCGGTCGCTGAGATCGCCCCCGGCACCGACAATCAGGTGCTCACCGTTGTTGGCGGTGCGTGGGCGGCGGCTTCGCTCCCGGCTGCGACGGACTACTCCGTTGCCGCCATCGACACGGCGCAGGCGGCAAACACCGCCGTCACCGTGGCGGGCGCGGCAGCGCAGGCCAACGCGGCAGCGAACGCCCGCGTCGCGGGCATCGTCAAGGCGGCGAACTCGGTGCAGGTGCTCGGCATCGTCACCTGCATCATTGAGTCGACCATCACCGTCGCGAAGGGCGACGTCGTCTATCTGTCGGCCAGCGAGGCGGGCAAGGTGACGAAGACTGCGCCGGGAGCCGGGGTGATCGCTGAACTCGGCATCGCCACCGCGAGCGGCTCGGGTGCGGGGGGCACCGTGGCGGTGCTCTGGCAGCCGAAGTCGATCACGGTCCTCTGATCCCTGCTCGGCATATGGGGGCAGGGTTTCTCGTCGTGAGGAACCCTGCCCCTTTCCCTTCCTGCTCCTGTTTTCTTTGAGGCTCACATGCGTTTTCAGTCTCTCTCGCTCGCTACGCCGTCTGCCAACGTCGCTGGCGCGGCCCCCGCGACCCCGCTCGACTACTGCTTCCCGTGCAACGTCCGCTATGACTACAGCGGCGGCGGGGGTGGCGGCACCGTCATCGAACCCGTTTCGCCCCCTGCGCCGACAGGGCCGACCTTTACTGTCGGTACGCTGGGTGGCGAAGACTTCGCAAGTATCCCGACCGCTCTGGCTTCGCCTTCGGTGGTCAACGGTTGTCGACTGCTGCTCTCCGCGCAGACGTTCACGTTGACGTCGACACTCACCGTCAACAAGCAGATCACGATCCAAGGTGCAGGACAGGCGTCCACTACGATCCAATCGGCAGGTACGTCGAGTGATCCGACCAATCTGATCGTTATCTCGACGAGCAACGTCACGCTGCGCGACCTGACCGTGTGGCACAGAAAGACCAGCAACACGTCTGTCGAAAGCGCCATCAACATCACCGCGAGCACAGGCTCGTCAGGACACTTCCTTGAAGCTGTCACCGTCAACTTCATGGAGTTCGGCGTTGTCATCAAGAGCGACGGGTGGCAGATCAACAACTGCCACATCGCCTACACAGGACCAAACAACTCGACTCGTCGAGGTCTGGGCATCTACCGTAGCGCAGGCCAAGGGCTGTTCACCAACAGCACCTACAACTCAGGGCAGAACGCCCCTGTCACGGGCAACACACGACTTATCACCATCACTACAGGTGCCGGTCCTGCCGAGGACGTGCTGGGCGGGTATCTCCGCATCGGCAACGTGACGCCGTCCAACGGCTTTCCCCTCGCGCAGTTCCTCAACTGCGACTACTTCGCGCCAGCCGCCACACCGCTCACCCTCTGTGTCGACGGCTGCACAGCCAACGAGACGAGCGCCTTTGTCGTCTTCTACCTCCCCGGTACGCAGCCGCCTCTGGGTCGATGCGCTGAGATCACGCTTCAAGGCAACACGCTCACGAACGTCCACGGCAAGGGAGCCATCGCCCTCGACGGAGCCAGCGGCACTTTCAATCCGGGGACCACGACGTTCTACGCAAGCGGCAACACGCTCACGTCTTCGTCGTTCATCGGAGTATGGGCG
>CAYHAI010000216.1:0-4636 GCA_964354585.1 uncultured Planctomycetales bacterium | reverse complement strand
TTTCTTTAAACTCGCTAAGAAACTCCACCCTTAAGGCCACGGTATCTTTATAGCTGTCCTTTTTTGCCTTCGCCGAAAATGCCAAGGCCTTGAATCTGGTCAAGTCTAATTTATTCAGGCCTAACGAATAAATCTCTTTTTTGGCCGGGTCAAAATGAAAATTGATTTTTACTGCATCAGGCTGGAGCACAAGCGCAACTTGCGAATTCAAAGATTTATTCTTGTTAATAATCAGGAGGGATAAAATAACGGCAAGGGTAAAGATAAAAAATGCAATGACAAAAAAAGGGTTTTTAAGAAGCGGCGGGTAAACTCTGGACTTCTTTTTTTTCTTTAAAGAGGCGTCTAAATAAATCTTCGCTAGGTGTTCGTAGATCTCTTTCTTATCCATCCAAAACGTAACTTTCGCTTAAAAATATTTTCTATTATTTCTTAAACTATAACACAAAACTTCTTGTCTGTCAAGCAGTTAAAGGGCTTTTTAAATAATCGGGAATATCCTTGTTGATGAGTGTATAAAAATTGGATAAGTGCATCCGAAAGAGCCGGTCAAAGTCACTGTGATTTTCGCCGTACCACCAGAACCAATCGCTTCCTTCCAAAATGTACATTTGTTTCCAGGCTAATTCCATGTGCCCTGTGCCTTGTGCCTTGAACCCATCTAATTCTTGCCTCGCCGCTGCCAGCCACTCCCAGGCCTTCACTTTATAGGGATTACCGATCCATTTGCCGAAATCGGCGTATATCCAAGACCCCGCAGCCAGGCGTTTAATTTCTGCTCTTGCCGGATGCGTCTTTAAATAATCGCTGATAATGGTAGTCTTGAGAAATTTAGCCTCGGATAAATGTTGATAAAGTAAATTTAGGAAATCGGCTCCATCATTAGCATAATACTCCCAGGCATTCTCACCATCCATAGCCATAGTCACCAGTATGTCTTGCTTTTTGAACGCAGCAGAAATATTTTCCAGGTGTTTCATAAAATCATCTACCGCGGTTTCGGCCTTCCAACTGTAGTAAACAAAACTGATTAAGTCCGCCAAATTTCTGTCGCGAAAGATAATATTTAAATTGCCGTCTTTTCTCTTTAAAAGATGCGGCTGATATAAAATTTGGGTATCGCGCTTTTTCAATTTTAGTGACTTAAATAAAATTGCCTCATCCGTAACTATCCAATTTATCCCGCTTTGAATGATCGAGGGCAGGATGTGCTCGCTTACTGACTCTTCAGACGGCCACATCCCACAAGGTAAGGCTTTAAATTTTTCCTGATAAAATTTAACCGCCGCGTTAATTTGGCTTTGGGCGTCTTGGGGATAAGCAAAGTTAATCTTAGGTAAAATGGTTTTGAGGTTTGCCTCTTTGGCTATTTTAGTATTATAAAGCAGGGGCAATATCGGATGGTAATATGGGCTGACCGTTACTTCTATCTGGCCGCTGGCCATAAATTTCTTATAGGCCGGGATAATCTCTTCTAAAATTTCCGTTTGCTTATCTAAAATAATTTGCTTTTCTTCTTCGCTAAAGAACCTTGCCTTGCGCGCAAGATTTTTTAATTCCAGCGAATTTTTTCTAAAAGCCGGGTCTGTCCAGGCCAGATTAAACCAGACCTGCAGGTCTAAATAGTCCTGAACGCTAAATTCTTTTTTGGCCTCTCTTTTACGATACAACTCATAATAACGCGGGGAAAGAGAAATTACCTTCTCTTTGTTTATAGAGAAAAAATTCTCTAAGATAAATGCTTTTTCTTGCGGGGTTAATTCTTTGGCGGGTTTGTAAGAGAGTTCCAAAAATTTATCTTTTGCGCTGCGCTGGGTATAATCCTCGAGCTGCTCCAGGAGAGACGGCACAAGATTAAAGGTCTGATGTATTAGGGGGTATTTCTCTAAAATTTGCACCATATCCAGGTAATCTTTGAGCCCGTGCAGCCGCACCCAGGGCATCTGCATTTCTCCGGTCAGGAGATTCTTGTAGTAGGGTTGGTGCATATGGTAGATGAAGGCGAGATAAAGCATAGTTTAACAAAAAACCCCCGGAGGATTGCTCCTCCAGGGGCTTTGTGTTTACATATACTGAACTTAGAAAGTAACTTTCATTGAACCAAGTAACTCGGTTGCGGTATTATCATTCTGATAGTTGCTTCCTGGCCAGAACATTGCGCCTAACAAGCCAAACGAGACATCTTCGGTGTAATTATAGGTTAAGCTTAAGTCAAGTTCATCGCCAGCGTCTTTTCCTTTTTTACCTTTATAGGTAGCGTTAGCAGCACCATCCTCGACAGCGAGTCTCTGTGCAAACGTATAATTGTAGTAATTAGCGCTCAAGATGGTATCTTCAGTTGGTTTTATACTGCCTGAGACATTAATAATGCTGATGTTGGTGTTAGGGTCATAAATTACGCCATTGACCTGGTCCTCATAAAGTACCTGCCATCCCTTGTTGTCAAAAGCAGCGTTCAGCTTATTGCCTGAGCGATAATCATATTTGAGGCCCAGAACAGGGGCATATTTCCCTATTACCTTGATGTCAGCAAGGCTGTATTTTGCGCCGGCAGTAAGTGCCCAGCCAGCATTGCGTTCTGTTGTAGTTGTTAAATAGCGCCCAAATTGACGGGCATACTCTAATTCACCGCTCAGATTTTTAATCGGTTCAGCGGTTAATCTGAGGTCAATAACATGTGTATCCCGACCTTTAACAGCACCGTAACTGTTGGAATGGGATAAAAGATAAGATACATCAGCCACGGCATTATAATCTTTAAACTTATAAACTGCATCCATTAAATAGGCATCAGTATCATCAGTGCTGGTTTGAATAACCTCAGCTAATTTGGCAGTACCTAAAACCAAAGTTAAAGGGTCATAATCCAAAGTAGCAACAATCGCGTCAAATGCCTTTCGGCTAGTAAGGTCGCTTTCAAGGAGACCAGATGTTGTAACAGTAGCTGAAGTCATCCCATTACCGAGAACTAGACCCGAACCAACGCGTAGATCCTGCCTACCTACCCTTAGGGTTAATGGCGAATACAGGAACTCTTTTAAGGTAACATAAGCAAGGTCTATATCAATATTGCTTTGCCCTGTAGTAGTAGCGCTAGCCAACCAATCTCGTTCATTGATTAATCTTACGGTGGCAGCAACATTATCTGTCAAATCAGCATCAATTTTCAGGCGGGTACTCGTCATATAGTTGGCGCGCGATTCTGATTCTGTCAAAGTAAGCACCCTTAATGCGCCTTGACCGGCGACGCTGTAGTTATGGCGCGTGACGCCATAGACAGTAATATCACCGCTTACTTTTACATTCTGGACTTCGGCGTATGCGGCAATGCTTAAGCCGACTACAAACGCCAGCGCCAGAATTATGATTAAGCGTTTACTCATTTTGTTTCCTCCTTTAAAATACCAATATTATATTATCTAACTAGGGTTTAATTTTCTTCCTAGAGATTTTCTATATATGTATATCACTGGATTTTGGTTGACTTTGGGCTATTTTTGTCCCCACCTCCTTTTGCGCCTTGATTAAAGTCATCTCCAGTGGTATATCCTAATGTTCTCTTTTTTAGCATATAACCCCTTATTTGTCAAGTATTTTTTTGAGCCATGGGCAACTTAAGAATAAACCTGGTGCCTTTCCCTATTGTCCTATAACCACGTCCCATAATGTCCTATATTTTTGACACGGTTGATGATAAAACGTAATAAGCTCCTTTTAGCTCGCCCTTCATCAGAAGAAGCCCTTTTTCTACTAGCGAGGCCAAATCCCTGGTCGCAGTCCGGCGGATGCTTCCGCACAGCCTCTGGCATTGTTCGTTATTAATCCGCTCATTGATGATAACATAACGGATGATTTTCTCTTGGCGTAAATTCAAATTGTAGCCTGCCAATGCCTTAATGATCTTTTCTGAAACGATGACCTTTTTTCCTTTCTCGTGGATTTCTTCCATTTGAGAACGCAAGCCCTCAACAAAGTAACCAAGCCATACTGTCATATCCATATTGTTATTTCTAACAGACTGGATCCCTTGATAATAAGAGGCGCGGTCTTTATCGTAATACTCTGAGATAGTAAAAAGCCGTTTAAAATCATAGCCGGTTTTATAAAGGATAAGCGTTGAGAGAATTCGGGCCGTCCTGCCGTTGCCGTCAATAAAGGGATGAATATGCACAAACTGAAACTGGGATATACCAGCTACGAGAATAGGCGATACGTCCTCGGCCTTATTTATCCATTCCGTAAACTCCCGCATGAGATGCGGAACCTCCAAAGGCGCAGGCGGGGTATAAACGACTTCCTGTGTCCAGGAGTTTACAACATAGTTTTGTATCTTTCGGTAATTGCCCGGGTCTGCCTTTTCACCACAGACGCCTTTAACAAGAATCTTGTGAAGCTCCCGAATGATGCCTTCAGAAACGGGGTCATCTTTGCCAAGATACTTTGAAATAAAATCCATCGCCTTCTTATAATTCAAAAGCTCTTTTTCATCGTCACGATTGACGCCTTTGACCTTTTTGCCTTCTAAAATGCTCTTGGCTTGCTCAAGGCTTAAAGCCGTGCCTTCGATGTGTGTAGAATGATGTGACTCAAGAATAAGCGCCTTCTTTTGCATATCGGCGATCCAGTCGTCCTTGAG
>CAYHAI010000215.1:0-3767 GCA_964354585.1 uncultured Planctomycetales bacterium | reverse complement strand
TCCTCTTCGGGAAAGTCAATATTTGCCTCGAAAGTAGAAAGGATATCTAAGAGGGCATTTCTCATTTTATTTATTTGATAAGATAAAGTACCCCTTAGCTGTTGGACTCCTATTTTTAACGCAGAATCGGTCTTGGCCCTGATAATATCTAAAACTGCTTCTGCCTGGGCTAAATCAATTCTTCCGTTTATAAACGCCCGTTTGGTAAATTCACCGGCTTGAGCTAATCTGCAGCCATTTTCTAAAACTAAATCTAATACCCGACGTAACGCCACAATTCCTCCGTGACAGTTAATCTCGGCGATATCTTCTTTAGTGTAAGATTTGGGCGCGCGCATCACGGTTAAGATAACTTCATCAATAACTTCTGTTCTATTGTTCTTTTGCTCTATTGTTCTTTTATCAACTATCCATCCATAATGCGCCGTATATGTCTTAAATTCCGGCGGCTTTTTATCATCCTTAGCCACAAAAACCTTATCCGCAACTCTTAGCGCATCCTTACCGCTGATGCGCACAATCCCAATGCCGCCTTCTCCGACGGGCGTGGCAATGGCAGCAATAGTATCAGTTAAATCTAAATTACGCATATATAATACTCCTAAATTCACCCACCACAAACAACGACCCAGTCACTAAAACTAAATCTTCTTTTTTAGCTATATTCGATGCCTTTTCCTTTGCCTCTTTTACATTTTTGGTTTTAATAACCTGCGCCCTGTGCCTTGCCCTGCCGGCAGGCAGGCAGATACCCTGTGCCCTGATAATTTTTTCGATATCATCTACACACGCTGCCCGCGGATTAGTTGCTTGCGTTAAAATAATCTCATCCGCCAAAGGACAAAGTTCGTTACATATCCCTTTGATATCTTTATCGTTAGAAATCCCCAAAACCAAAATTAATTTTTTATATTGGAAATTTTCTTTAATCGTTTCTTTTAAAACTGTTGCGGAAGCAACATTTTGTGCGCCATCTAAAACCACTAAAGGATTTTTAAGGATAACCTCGCACCTGCCCGGCCAGACAGTATTAGAAAGGCCTTTCCTCATCGCCTCTCTATTAATTTTAATCCCGTAAAAACGCAACACCTTAATTACTTCTACGGCTACCTTGGCATTAATCTGTTGATGCTCGCCCAGCAGCTTTATTTTAAAGCGGGGGTATCTATTACTATTTATTTCATATAATTTTGCGCCTGTTTCTTTGCATCTATTTCTAATCACTTCTATCACTTCTTTCTCTTGCGGCGCAGTAATAACTATGGACTGGTGACCTGGTGACCTGGTGACCTGGTGACCTTTAATAATGCCTGCCTTTTCCTGAGCAATCTCTTTCAAGGTATTGCCTAATTTCTGGGTGTGCTCATAACTTATGGGCGTAATTGCACAAACCAAAGGATTAACTGTATTTGTCGCATCAAGCCTGCCCCCAAGTCCGGTCTCTAAAACTGCAAAGTCAACTTTCTTTTCCTTAAAATAAACAAAGGCCAGGGCAGTGTAAATTTCAAAAAAGGAAAGCGGGCCGTATTTTGAATTCTTATTGTATTTATCGATTGTGGGTTTTAATCTTATGGCTAAATCGGTTAGTTCATCTTGGGAAATCATTCCCTCAAATTCGGTTGTCGGTTGTCGGTTGTCGGTTGTCGGATTAAGAACTCTTATCCTTTCTCTGAAATCGGATAAATGCGGAGAAGTATACAGCCCTACTTTATAACCGGCTTCCCTTAATATATAGGTAAGGAAGGCGCAGGTTGAGCCTTTGCCTTTGGTGCCGGCAACATGAATACATTTTAGACTATCCTGGGGATTACCTATGGCCTCTAAGAAACCCCTGATGCGCCCTAATTTTAAGGATTCCTTATAAGGATAGGCAGGAATTTTTTCGTAGTTAATAAAAGATTCTAGATATTGAATTGTTTCTGGGTAGGTCATGCATTAATGTCTAAAGTGCCTGATGCCGGTAGCTACCATCGAGACTTTGTATTTATCGCAGGCCTTGATAATTTCTTCATCCGCAATAGAGCCGCCGGGTTGGATAATCGCTTTTATACCTGCCTTGGCTGCCATAATCACCGCATCAACTTTCGGAAAGAAGGCATCTGAGGCTAAACAAGAATTTTTGGTGGAGGTTAAGGCTTTCTTCTTGGCGAGCATCACAGAATCCACTCTGGACATCTGGCCTGCGCCAATACCGATGGTTTTGGTGCCCTTGGTTAATATAATGGCATTTGACTTTACGTGTTTGGCTACCTTCCAGCCAAAGATAAGGCTCTCTAATTCTTTCTGCGTCGGTTTCTTTCTGGTCACTACCTTCAGATTTTTTACATCCAGAACCTCTAAATCTTTATCCTGAAGCAAGAGCCCGCCGCTGACGCGTTTAAATTCCGGCTCAACAATAGGCTCAAGGTCAGGCAATTCCAATAAACGCAGGTTCAATTTAGCCTTAAATAAATCCATGGCTTCTTTATCAATTTCTGGAGCAATAATACACTCTAAAAATCCGCTCTTACTAATAATCGTTGCGGTCTTTAAATCGAGTTTTCTATTTAAGGCCACAACCCCGCCGAATGCCGAAAGCGGATCGCACTTCCAGGCTGCTAAAAACGCCTTATCTGGCGTCTTGTCTTCGGCTGCGCCGCAAGGGTTATTGTGCTTTACAATTACTGCCGCCGGATTACTAAACTCTTTGACTAATTCAAAAGCGGCATTTAAATCTAAAATATTATTAAAGGACAACTCCTTGCCTTGTAATTGCTTTAAATTTATCAAACCCTTGTGTTTACCTTTTTCTTTATAAAATGCTGCCTGCTGATGCGGATTCTCGCCATAACGCAAGTCCTGCAATTTAGTAAATTCTAAAGTTAGCTGTTCGGGAAACCCTGAGCCCTGAGCCCTAAAGCCCAAGCCCTGTTTACTTAAATACTCATATATTGCCCTATCATACTGGCTAGTCCGATTAAATACCTCCACTGCTAAATCGCGCATTAAATTTTCAGATATTGCACCTTTATTCTTTTTTAGTTCCGCGACAACCTGGGGGTAAAGTTGGGGGTTGCAAATAACCGCAACATACCGGTGATTCTTGGCTGCAGAACGTAACATTGAAGGCCCGCCGATATCAATATTTTCAATTGCCTCTTCTATGGCGACATCTGGTTTCTGGGTAGTTTTTTCAAAGGGGTAAAGATTTACTACCACCATATCAATAAGTCCGATCTCGTGCTCTTTGAGGCTCTGCATATGTTGGGGGTTATCGCGTATAGCCAAGAGCCCTGCGTGTATCTTGGGATGCAAGGTCTTTACTCTTCCGTCGAGCATCTCCGGAAAACCGGTATATTCCGATACCTCTTTTACGGGTATATTATTCTCGCGCAGTAATTTTGCTGTGCCGCCGGTAGAAAGAATCTCAATCCCTAAATTATTTAATTCTTTGGCAAAATCCAAAATGCCAGCTTTATCTGAGACGCTAATCAACGCCCGCTTAACCTTAACCACCTTGCCGCTCCTTTCTTTAAACGTTGAACCTAATCTGAATCAAATCACCGTCTCTGACCATATATCCTTTATCCTCTAATTTTACCAGGCCTTTGCCTTTGGCTTGATTTAAGCCGCCGGATTTTATCAGGTCTTCATAGCCCGCCGCTTCGGCTTTAATGAAACCTCTCTGGATATCCGAATGAATCAAACCGGCTGCCTCATAAACTGTAGCGCCTTTTTTTATTGACCAGACCCTTAATTCTCTTTCATTCACCGTAAAAAAAGAAATC
>CAYHAI010000214.1:0-19693 GCA_964354585.1 uncultured Planctomycetales bacterium | reverse complement strand
TCCTCTACCAACCACTCTGTCTCTTTAATCTTATAGATGCCTTCGTGTTTGGCAAAAGTTACCTTGGCTAAATCTTGCTCTCCATATTTGCTTACTAATTCTTTATGGATATCTGCAGGAACGCATAAGGGGTAGGGGCTGGGATTATTCTCAGAAGCAACCGCTGCGACGGATTCTACAAAATCTCCCTCTCTCAGCACTTGATCGGCCCGAGCAAGATAACCTCTATCTTTCAAATAGGATAAACCTCTTACGTAATCACCCTCTGGCGCTGGAGCTGTGCGTTCATAATCATCGCACTCATCGTCAAAAGGACAAATATCCCTTTCTCCCCACTTCTGCGTACCTACTAGATATTGGAAGGGCACATCTTCTCCCCTGCGAAACATACCCAAAAGCACTGCCTCCTCGCCTAAAGACCTTAAACAATAAATAAGCAGAACGGCGTTAGCAAAACATGTTTTGAGCCCGAAATTTTTTACCACTGCTTCAACTTTTATAATATCTAATTCTGTGCAAGGGGCTGGGCCGTCCTCTGCGGCGGACCTGTCTGGGGACACCTTTCCGATTGGCTCCGAAGACGGCTTACGATTGGTTTTAAAGACGTCCCTGATAATTTTGAAAACCAATAAGGCCAAGCCGGCGGTAAGAATTACGAGTAACTCTAAAGAGACAAAACCCGCGCTTCTGATGGCGGCTTTGCGCGCGGATGATTTCTGGGGAGACTTTGCCTGCTGGCAAGCCTTAAGCAGCGCATTTACCTCTTTGGTATTCAGGCCTAATTTTATGGCCTGTCTTAAGCTGGGTATCGCTTCATCAAATCTTTTCAACTTAAAATAACTCTGCGCCAATTGATAATGGATTTTGGCATTAGAGGGAGCGATTTCTGCCGCGCGTTTCAAGAATTTAATCGCCTGAGAATGGTCAAGATAAGAGTAAGCCAAACCTAAATTGTAATAATCAGTGGCAGAGAAAGGATAACCCAGCTCTAAAGCCATTGTATAATTTGTCACTGCCTGAGCATAGTTTCCTTCTTTATAATACGCTACTCCTAAATAATAACGCACATCACTGTGGCGCGGGCTATGTTGAGCCGCGCTCTCCAAATGGAAAGTTGCCTGCGACAAATCTTTATTATGTAAATCAATCCAACCCTGACGCAGGCTAATTTCAGTATCTGAATCCAGAAGATTGCCTTGGGTAAAATACTCATCTGCCAGTCCATACCATCCTAACTCATAATAACATTTACCCAATCCCAAATGCGCCCTGGCTGAATATTTATTCACTTCAATTGCACTCTTATGGTTAGTGATGGCCATAATTAATGCTGTCTCTGGACTAAAATATGCTGGGTCGGGTTGGCGCTTTAATAGAATTGCTTTCTGGTAATTTGCATAGCCGAACATCTCATAAATTTGGCCCAGAAAATCTGAAGAGGCCTCTTTCGGGTTAAGCTCAAAAAGTAGCGCGCTTAATACCTCCAGCGCCGAATCTACATCTGCAGGCTCAGTTTCATTTGCTGATTGATTACGCATTAAATAGGCATTGGCTAAATCGCGTTTGATAAAAGGCGTATCCAAGCCTAATGCCCTCACCTGGGATAGACTGTTAATTGCCTCAGTAAACTCTCCCTGATAGAATTGTATCCGGCTCAAAGTGTGCAGTATGTAAGGCTTAAGTTCAGGGGCCAGGGCTTCTACTTCAGCACAGGTTGCTTGAGCTTCCTGAATTTTTTCTTCTGCCGCGGCAAATTTCCTGGCTTTGGCAAAATTATCCGCCTCATCCATTAAATTATTTATTTCATTGAGCAAGAGTAATGCCTGCGTATCTGGCCAGGTTATCTCTATGCCTTGCTGGGCCAATCTGCTTAATTCTTCTGCGCTTATCCATCTTAGTCCCTTCCTGCCTTCGGCCATCACTACTACCGCTACTCTCTGGTGCTTGGCCTCAAACATATTGCCACTTAAATCCACGAGTTGATACCTACCTAAAGAAGTCTTCAGGATATTGCAGACATGATTTACCCAGCGGCCATATACATCTTTATCTACACGCACCACTCCTACCTTCAAGCCGCATTTTAAGTTAAAATTTTGGTAGAGATTGCTTAAGCCTAAACAGGTGCCTTGCTCGTTTTGCAGGATAAAACTGGCATTATCAATGGCATCCCTGTATCCTAAGACCACTACCTTGGCGCTGATAATCTCAAAATTAAGCTTAGCCGTAGACAGCTCTAACCTTGCTTTTTTGGGCAAATCCTTCTCTGCCCCAATCGCCTGGTTAATTTCTCCAGTTAAGGTTTCGAAATCCAAAGCCCTTAATGTTTCGGGGAAAGAATATTGTTTTTGAAATTCTACTAACCAGCGATTTAAAATTTGCTGGATTTGCCCTGCTGCCTGTTCGGGAGTCTGGCCTGTAGCCTGCGCTAATTCTTGCGCCGCCTTTGACCAGAAGTCTTGCTTTTGCTCTATCTGTGTTGCTATTTGTGGCTGTGGTTTCATCTGCGGCCTCATCTGGCAGGAACTAAGAAGGGCAACTATTAACGCAACTACAGCCACAGCTGCTACTTTAGCCGCTTTTAACCTCTCCGCTGCGATCGAAGCATCATCCATAACCTCCACGACTGCTTGATGTGCTAAATCGGCGATGGGATAATTTGCCGGTTTTGCCGCCTCCACAGGGCCAAATCTTTCTTCTATATAATTATCTTGATCTTGCTGAGTAAACAATTCGTCATTATATATGGTTGAATCTTTTAGGAAATCCGCAGCCCTGATTTTTCCTTTAATAGGGAATACTCCTTGAAGTGCATGCCCATACATAGCGGCAACTTCATCCGTTAATTCTATATACCCCTTAATAAGCAATTCTTTGGCCAAGGAAAGCCTGCCCATTAACTTAATAATCACTGCCGGATAGCCCTTTTTATCTTTTTGTCTTCTGGAAGGGTCGAAAAACTGGATAAAGGTAGGGTCAATCAAATAATGCCTGCCAGTTTTCATAAAGGTGATGACTGTGAAACCGTGATGACAGAAACTTTCCACCTCGAATAATTCTCTAATCTGATGTCTCCTGATAATAATGCCCACATTCTGATTATTGATTAAATGCCTTAACCTTCTATCTGCATCGTATAGCGCACAGCTGCAACGGCCTGACATTCCTTTATAACTGAGGGGATTAGCCGGTTTTACCCTCCAAATCCTTTTGGAGCCTAAAAATGCGGCCCTAATTTCAGCAATAAGCCTATCTAAAATTTCTCTTTCATAAGATTGGTTTCTGTCAACTTCGCCCGCTGCGGCGGATTTGGTTTTATTCCACGGCCGAAAGATTGCTACTAATAATCCTACTGCCACCAACGTTGCCAATACCGGAACCCAGACCCCCACACCTACGCAGTGCGAGAAGGCCTCTTTCACCAGCGCCAAAAACCCGCCGGCTACATTGGCTTGGAGAGACCGCCCATCTTCATTCCCACTTACGAAGTGGGATAAGGTTAGCGCACAGCCGCAAACTAAGGCGCCGATAATCCTGGCCGTTGCGGCGGAGTGGCGATTATCAGCCTTCCCGGAAGAGTGAAACTTAATCCCATATTTTGCTATCTTTGGTAATATATATAAAAATGATAATTCATTTATCTGCTTTTGTGCCGAACGTAAGGCATGGCTTGTTATCATTAAAGTACAGAAGATCACGATAATGATAACTATAAACCTTGCGCTCTGTGAAAATATGAGAAGCAAAACAAACGGTATGGCTGGGATTAAAATCAGGGCTACGGCAAGCGTATGCATTAAAAACCTTTCCCATCCATAGCTGCAATTTATCATTCTGTCCTCAAGCATCCTTTCAGACAGGCAGATAGCTATAAAATAGATAACAGCGAACGGCACGGCAAACCAAGCGCCGATATAAAAAATAAATACAAAACCATAAAAGAAAACTTTCCTTGCTAAAGCGGCGCCGTAATCGGTAATAAAAGAGCTAACTGTGGGGTAATTTTTGGCCGGCTTATAATTATATTTCACAAACTTCGCAACCTCGATTACTCGCTTCAAGAAATTCAGTTGAGCCAAATCGGTTAATTCACGAGAAACGTAAGCAGGATATTTTCTGGCTTGCGGAATATCACTGAAAAGAATAACCAGGAATTCTTCTATCTTCTCCCAAAACATAAAATGCATCTTATCGGTGTGCTTAAATTCATGGCGGAGTTCTAATGCGAGGCGGCAAGAAGCTTCTTCTGTGGGCAGTTTTGGTAAAGATTCTATAAATGATTGGTCAAAGACAAGGTAAATTTTTCCGCTGGATGAAAAGTATTTTGCCGCCCTATTCCCTAAATCTTTAACTATTGCCACTCCAAATGAATCTGTCTTGGGTGCTGATTTTCCTACTTTTTCTTTGGCTGAATTAAGCAGAGCGTATAATTCTTTCGCTGATTTTTGAGCATCTGCTCTACAAATAAATTCACCATTTTGATAACTTATGCCTCCATATTCAGATAAGAAATCGGCTTCATAAAATATTCGTGTTGGTCTACCCAGATATGGTTTAACTCCGGCCGCTGCGGCGGGTTTGGTTTCGGAACCACTCGCAAAAATAGAACCGTTCCCTGATTTCTTCCCTGATTTCTGCGTTCCGAACTTATTCAATATCAGCTCAACATGTTTCTCTGTCGGGAGCTTAATAACATCTGTAGAGTATCTCCTCCACGACTCCTGCAGGTGCGCACCTCGCTTCAAGTCCTTAGGATAAATAAATATCCATTCGTCACTGGTGAAGAGTCTACCATCGGGACTGATAAACTGTGCCCCCCCTGATTCAAGAATAGGAAATTCTCGGCAGTCCTCGCTTTCCTGTCTACAGGGACCGAAGGTTACTGTCTTTATCGGCGTGCCTTCTGCGGTATCAGCATCATAGTCGTATGCAGTTACAATAAATGTGAAGTAATAAATCGCTGTTTCCCCTTCGTAGATTTTCTCTACTTTTTCCTTTGCCTCAAAATAGAGCCTTTTTTCATTATGGTCTACAAAAACACTGCTGAATTCACTCATAATAGTCTTCATAAGTGGATACAAGTTTTCGGGGGCTATGGTATCTACTCTTGGCTCAATAACGGCATTAGCCGGGAAATCTTCAGAATAGACAACGCCCCTTGCGATATCAGCAGCAGCATAATCTGTCAAAGCCTCAAAGCCAAGTTCTCTTTCGGCAATACGTCTGGTTGGCAGAGCTATCTTATATCCGTCCTTGCCATAGTAAAGCCTCTGGGTATCGGGAACATCAAAGTATACGAATTCTTTCGCTCGTATTTGAGTATAGTAACTGCTAAACATACTTGCTTCAAAAGACTGTGGTAGTATTTCAACAGCGCCATCATCATATATATAACAGGCATGAATTTCTGGATCAGCACCATAACCACGGGAATTAAAATAGACTCTGGCGTTTTCCGGAACGCCATTAACAACATCTTTGAAGAGATTTAGGAAATCTTTTATCCTTTGAGGCGCCTCAGCCGGCACATTATCCCAATCTTCAATCAGGGTGGCATTGTAAAATTCCTCAAAATATTCTCCTGTGGGCAAGTATCCCATATTTGGGAGACTATTAACTATCTCCTTACTAAAATTATTACACCATATCTTAGCCTCATCTCTATCTTCTAAAACTCCAAAACCCTTCTTGTAACGCATTGTATGGCCAGCTTCATGTCCTAACAGAAAAAGCGTCTCGCTCAAGGACCGGTAATTTAAATATCCTTCTGGGAAAGTGGTAATCCCTGCGGTATGAATATTCCCGGGGCATCCGAATTCCTGGAATCCCCTGAGAACTTTAGTAAGTGGGAAACCCGTCTCTTCTACGATAATATTAGCTATCCATAGCTTCTTATAAGCATCGTGGCTATTCCTCTCAACAAAATGAAGAACATCGTAAATATACTTAACGAAATTGTTGCTTCCAAATACTCTAAAGTCTTTCTCAGGAATGTAAATAGGCTCCTTATCTAAGGATGGCTTAGGGTCATATATATACGTAAGGATAGGCACATCGTAATTCGGCCGAATTATCCCGATTGTTATAGTAGTTGTAATCCCAAAACACACAAGAAACCTTGCCAGATCTTTCAGCTTGCCCCACCTAGCAGACCATCGTATGGTAAGCAAGGAGATGCCAGCAACAATGATAACGATTAAAACATCAGAGGCCAACGCGGCTTTATGGCTATAGCCATAAAGCCATAAGCCTGTGCCGAGTAGTAACACCGCTAATCCGGAAATAAGCCAAAGGAAGCGGCTGCTCAGGGCAAAAGCTGTTCTTTGGCCTTTCTTCGGCTTGACGGAGCCAAGGGAAAGATCCGCTGCGGCGGCATCTAAATCTCTATTGACAAACCCAGAGGCAGATGTTAAACTTACTGCTAGTTGGAGGTGAGATGAATGTCCACTATCACACTGGAAATTGATATTAGGCAAATTGAGGCGGCGATAAAGCGCCTCAAACCACAAGATAAGATAAAATTGGTAGAGAATTTGGAGAAGCAAACCTGGCCAGACCGCTTTAGAGCGCTCTTGCACAGAATTGACCAGAAAGCCGCCAAACACCCCATCTCTGAAGAAGAGATTAACCGCACTTGCGCAGAAGTAAGGCATAACAAACGCCATGCTCACCGCCGTAATTGATACCAATATTATCATCAATGTCCTGCTCAAAGGTTCCTGCCGACCCATTTTAGAAGCTTTTATTGATAAACGTTTCAACTTGGCTATTTCTAAGCCGATAATTGATGAAATTCTGGAAGTCTGCGCGCGGCCGAAATTCCGCAACAGAATAGATAGAGACGACAAAGAACGCCTATTAGCCATAATTAAAGAAGCAGCCAAAATCGTAAAACCTAAATTTAAAATCAATGACTGCCGAGATAAAGAGGATAATATTATTTTAGAATGCGCAATAGCCAGCAATGCCCAGATTATTATTACTAAGGACCCTGATTTATTAGTGTTAAATCCATATCGTAATATCTCCATTATCCCGCCAGAAGAATTCCTGCGCAGATTAAAAACTGCCTGAGCATGATTAGTTTGCCTCTGTAAGACTCGTCCTATTATCACGAGCGCTATTAAACCAAACAATCCCCACCAGACCAAAGGATTAATCCCATTCGCACCTACGCAGTGCGATAAGGTTAAGGCAGTGGCGGCAAGGGTGGCAAGCAGCGGCGGGATTATGCAGCCAAGGTTTGATGAGCCGTCCGCTGCGGCGGGATTATGTTCTCGAGGAGCTGAAACCTTGATATTCTCAAGAGTCTCAAACAAATCGAACATCTGCCTATCTTTTGCTCTAAGAAACTCCGGATTAAGTAAATAGACAGAGGCCGTTTCAGCCAAAAACTCGTGATAATCACTCAGAGAGCGGATTGTCATAAATCCTGCTTTTCTGCATTTGACAAGCATATCTCTTCCTTTTGCTGCCATAAATTCACTAAAGTAGTGTCCAAATCTTGAAGTATAAATTATCTCAGCGATTCTAAATATAATCATACCCTCTCTATCGCTATTAGAAGGCATTCCGGCTTTAATCTGTTTGCTAATTTCAGGATATTTAGATAAAAATTCCTGCATTCTTTCATAATTAATAGTTATTAAACCCTGCTTAACCATTCCCTCGCTAAGTAATAAATGGGATACCTCATGGGCAATGACTCTCTCTATGTGAGTAAAATCAATTCCTTCAATCTCTATTGTATTATCTTTAGCAATTTTTTGGTTCCAATCTATCTTGTCTCCGTTACTGAAAAGGGGTATCACAATAATACCTTGTTTATTAGAACCACCTTCGCACATGCTATAGGCAGAATATCCGTGGTAATCCGTCTTGAGGATACGCTGTTCGCTATCTGATACAGCCAAATTTTCTTCCTTCCTAAGACGCTTTGCTATATAAATTAGAGCGGGAATATTTCCAACCAACTCTAAAGCTGATACTACGCGGGGATACCTTGATAAAACGCAATCTATGCTAACTAAAAGCTCTAAGGCTGAGTTTTTGTCATCATTATCTTCTAAAGGAAAGAGCTTATCCTGCTCAATCTCTATAAGTGCCGTAAAATAATCTACATTTATTCCATATTTGTCAGTAAAATGAATTTTTGCCACAGCCAATTGCCCTTGAATTTCATCTTTGAATTGAGATAAATGCGGTCGTAACAATTCGAGGCGTGATTGCAGTGTTCTAGCCTCGCCAAACCATCTACTCATTATATCTTTATGCAAATAAATAAAGCGTCTTATCATCTCTGTTTTATCATAGACAAACAAATGACTCAATATCTCCTGCGCCTTATTTATAAAAATTCTCTCTTCCTCGTCTGCGGCGGCGGCATTGGCCTGGTTTTCTATATACTGCGCAATATCCGGGTCAATGTTGCCTTCAGTGCCGAATAAGACCACGCAGTCTGCGTCTTTGACGGCAGATATGCTCTGGCTATACTCTAAAAGGGCCTGGCCGCAAAGAGCAGTGGTGCCGCCGATGGCCGGCTGAACCACCTCGCCTGAATTCTTCAGGTCTTCAAACATTATCGGGGCTGCATAATTTAGGCTCTTTAAGGAGTCAACAGTAACAGCAACGTCAACCACTCTTTCAGCCACGGAAATGCTTGCTGGCTCAGGACTATCCACAGCAATACCGTCTTCAAAAACCTTCCCTTGGCCATTTAATACTAAGGTCGGCGCAGGACTGTCTGGATTTTTCTCTATCTTGCCGAAAATAAGGCTGCGCACAAAGGCAGAATAAACATTGCTCTGCACTATTATAATCTTCGCATTAGGCCGGTTTAGTTTTATTGCGGCCAGGCCAACCGGGCCACCCGCACCTACAGGCACGATTAAAACAACATTCTTATCCTTATCTATACCTAATTCCTTTAGCTGCTCGTCTATTTCTAATGCCGCAGAGGCATGGCCAGCCATAATGGTAAATCCGCCGTGCTCAATATAAGCCGCATCGCCTTTATGTCTTTCCATAAATGCTTTACGCGCCTCTGAAGCCTCTCTATAGTTGACAAAACTTAAATCTACGCCTCCCTTATCCGGGCCTGTTACCAATTTTCTATACTCCTCAAGTTCTTTTAGCATTGCCCCTTGCTTCACCTGAGGCATTTTCTTTATTCCGAATATAAACGGCTGGATGTTATTTATCGCTTCTGCCAACTTCGGATATTTCTTCCTATATTTTTCTATCAGTAACCTGGCTGCGGCTATAGTGGCTATTCCGTGGTTGCCGTCAGTCTGGGTGACTATATAAAAAGGCCTGTTTTGCAGGCCGGACTTATCCTGTATGGCTTTGATACGCTTTATTATCGCCTGCTCAACATTGGCGATTACTCCTCTTATCTTAAAAGAACCGCAGACCTGCGCGGACTCATCCTTAAGATAAACGGCCTTCCCAGTTAGCTCGCTTAACTTCTGCATATACGCCAGCGGAGTGCGCTTAATTATCTTATCCCTCTGCAACCCTTTATAGATTCTTCTAATTTGCTCGCTGAATCTTCGACTGTATTCTCGCTTAGGTTTTTTATTCTGCCAGATGTGCCTGATAAACACCTCATCTACCAGCTGGATTATTTCTGGATGCTTCTTGAATTCTTTTCTGGTCTGGCAGTCGGCTTGCCGGTGAGATTTATTCTCCAGGATTTCTTTGACCTCATGGGTGGAGATATATTCTCCAGTCTTTCTTAAGGCCTCTTTAAAATTATCCGGGAACCTGGCTTTTATTTTATCTATAAGTGCTTGCTCATCTGGGGAGGAAATAACAATGGCTAATTCATTAGCTTGGGGCCGGTATTGTGGGGGCATTCCATCTTCTTCTGTTATGCCAATAATGTATCTCTTGTTCTTGAGTTCAGGCGGAGCCTTTGCCATAAAGACATCGCGATAGAACTTAGTAGTTCTTCTGGATTTTTTTATCTTCAAGCGATTGAGTTCCTTTATGGGTTCAACCTCGATAGTTCCTTCTTTTACAGCTTGGTTGCGGGTTTTTCTGTCTCCTTTAGTAAAGTTGCCGAACATACCGGTGCAGGCTAATCCATGTGCCTTGGCTACTTCACCATCTACTAACCGACCTCCTATTACACAGACGCCACTTTTTATCTCCGGATGCTCAGCAAGAATCTCCTCAAGGGGTTTCCCGCTGGTTAAGGCCAGCAGAATAGTCTGGGTTGCTTCATTTAAATAAGGCGAGGCAATTTCTCCAAAAGCCGCCGGCATATTCGGAACAGATAATCTTAAATTTCCAAACTTATCCAAACGGGCAGGTTTATTATGATAAGTAAAACGGTCCTGATATTTATCGGTAAAGGCGAGTGCAATATTTCCTCCCTGGTCAATGGCCACATCAATGATAACCTTCTTTCTCTCGCTGCTGATTTCTTTAAGGAGTGTTTCGTTGATTAACAGAGGCGCAAGAGCGCTACCTTCTTTAGTTTTTCTGTACACGCATCCTATTATGACATCTGCCTCCATCATTGCCTTCTTTAATTCATCCGAAGGATTATCCTGATCTTGGCCAGGATCAACTATGGTTACCTTCTCGGCAAACCCTAAGCTATTAAAAAGATTACGTAGACTTTGCTGTCTATCAGGCCTTGGCTCTGAAATGGTAACATGCTTCTGCTTCAATAAGCAGCTCATCAGCCCTGCTTCTCTTCCTACGTGACCTCCTCCTAAACAAAGAACATTTCCCAGACCGTCTTCTGGCAACCCTGCCAAAACATCTTCCGTGAAATAGAATTGCGAAGATTTAAGCTCTGCAATCTTTTCTTTTATTTGCGCAGAGAGTGGTTTTAATCTACGGTTTACTTGTCTTACTGTATTATACCCGTCTTTTCTTCTATAAAGCCTCGCCCACAGCCCGGCAATCCAGCCGGCAATGCGCGACATCGGCTTAAGCAGAGGCGTATCATCATCTACTTGAACTGTCTCATAGGCAATGGCGGTTACGCCACTTTCCATAAGTTTCTGGGTTAACTCTTTATTTTCAGGATTGGCCAGATGAAAATATGTATAGATAACCAGGCCTTTTCTAAAATACCGATACTCTTCAGGCAAGGGGTCTTTCACCTTCTTGATGATATCTGCCCTTTGCCAGAGCTCTTCTGCTGAATGTATGATTTGCGCTCCTGCCTGCTTAAACTCCTTGTCAGTTATACCGCTTTTTCTCCCTGCCCCTTTCTCTACAAGAACTACTCTGCCACGTTGAGTTAACTCTTTAACCTCTTTAGGAGTAACACCTATCCTTCTTTCTCCGGACTTTATCTCTTTAGGAACACCAACAACAATTGCCTTGGTGTTAGCGCCTCTCAACAACTCTTGCACACCTATATTCCTAAGGTCAAATACAAGGCCATCGCCTTCTCTCTTAAAACCTTGCCTTTCAAAGAAATCCAATGTTTTCGGAGACTCTAAAGTGCGGATATATTCGGGAGTTAATCTTACCTTTGTTACCTCTCCCATTTGTTTCTTTACATCTTGCAACACATAACACAACATCTCAGAGCCTATCCCTAATTTTGTTAAAGCACAATGGCGATAGAACACGTCTATAGCCCATATACCATCTTCTTCTTTTGTTAACGCCACCAAGCCAATAACACCGGCATCTTCCTGTTCATCCTCATGTTTAAAGGTAAAGGTATATAAACGTAAAACCCCGTCTTTTATTTTAGCAAGGGCGCTTTCTACGCTATACCCCTGGAGTTGCTTGGGTCTTTGCGGTAAATTAAAAATATATTGAAATTGGGAAAGGTCATTTACCGCCGCAACAAGTTGATGTCGATGGCCGCCCTTTTGAGGTCTAACTAAAGATACGCCGCAACATTGGCTTCCCGCCACAACATCATCTTGTATTCTTTCTATGGGATAAACTTGCCGCAAATCAGGATCTTTAACCAACAATTCGGCCGGCATAATCACTAACCCTAATCCTCGCCTGCTATCTGGAAATTTACCTATGAAAGGAAAAGTGATGTCCACAAAAATCTCGAAACCTGCAATATCTACAACTATGGCACAATGTTGATTGCCCACAGGCCACCACCGCCCCCCAACTTCTTCAAGCGAAAGGCTGGAAACCTGACGTCCTGAATAACCTATGTTGCCAAATTCTTTCAGCATTAAAATGGTGGCATCGCTCTGTTTTAAAAATATGCACGGAGGGCCTTCTCCATACACAGCTAAGGCCTGATGTTGAGCAAGATTACACAAAACCGAAATGACACTCCAGAATTTATCTTTATCTGATATGCGCTCCGCAAGATCTGGAAATGTCAGAAGGAACTTTCCGGGGGTCATATGCGTATATCGTCTTAAATCTCCTTGGGTTATCCTTGCAGTAAGACTTTTCAAAGCCGCTGCGGCGGGTTTTTTTCCATCGTTCATCTGAGGAATACATGTCAAAGGAGCAGTGTGAGATCTGTCTATTGTGGCAGAACTAACAAAATTGGCTGTAGCAAGTTTAATCCGCTCAATAATCTCCGAAACTATTTTTTCATCTGCTGCTCTACCGCTATCCTGCGCGCATCTCTTTAAAAGATAAGAAACCTTATCCAAGAACGACGGCGCATTTTGCATAAACATCGTAAAAACAGGCCGCTCGTCTGGATTTAAAGGCCTGCCGATATACCCTTTTAAAAGATTGAAAAATTCTTTTTCGGTTTCATCATAATAGCCTATTTGCGCCAGTAAACAGATAATGCGCAGTTGAGTGGATAAGGGCAACATGCCGCCTTGGTCTTGCAAAGAAGTACGCACAAAATAATCGCGCGCTTTTCTGAACTGCTTAAGCGCATCCCCGTGTCTTCCTGCGCAGGCATACAGATGCGCTAACCTAACAATCAAGTTCCCTATCTGGGAAAATTCTACTGGTTGCACAGCCTTTCCTCTATCTTGAGAAATCTGTCTGTGTAACTCTTTAATTTCTTTTCTTGCCACCCGTAATGTTGAAGCCTCTTTTTTAAGATAATACTGTATCTTCTGCTGCAGTTTATTCATTACCCCAAAAGGATCATCTTTCTTTGCCTGCTCGTGCGCTTGGGCAACCAATTCTTCTAACCCTGCCGAAGTCTCGGCCATACTTTTTCGGCTGGGGTCATTAAGAAAGTCCAGTTCCTGCTGGTCGTGGTTAAGAACGGTAGCGAGCATACGGATATCCTGCCCTGAAAATACATTGATATCCTTCAGCGCAAGTTGAGGGATATAAATAATCCTGCGGCTCAAACCTAAATGGGTTAACTGATAAAAATACTTATCTTTTTTTCTTCCCGATAAAATTAGTCTCACGGGCAAGATGACCTCAATAATGGTCGTCTCTTCTTCTAACCTACGGGCGCGCTCTGCGTAAATACCGCCTAAATCCTTTAAATATTGCAAGGCCATATTTATTCTCTTCAAATAGCGAGGGGCTTTTTCCTGGTCTAAATCTACCTCCTGAGGCCTTAATTCGTAATACCGGCCTTTTTTAATTATTCGTTGCGGAAAAGCCGCGATAATATCATCAACCTGCAGATGCCTGAATAACACGCCCTCTCCGAATGAGGCATTGAGAAGCCCTTCTACGAAGCCGTCCCCTGCGGCGGATGAAAAATTCCACTCCCGGCTGCTATTTTTTCTTAATACCATTAGGCTTGCGCCATCCTTGATGCGTTTCATATAATCGTCCCTCTCCGCACTAGAGAAGAAGCTACCGCTAAATAAGCTATTGCGCTCATCGGGAATATTATTGCGCCACGCTAAAATATCCATGCCGCGGGATTCTACATCATTCCTTGAGAGCGGCAAGGTATGCACATTATTATTAGCAATGAATATGGCTTTTGGCTTATCGCTTAAGAGCCCCCTTGCATTCCCTATTGTCCTGTTTATGCGACTAATCATTATCTCTAAAGCATTGTTTTTATATACGGACAGGCCGCTCCAAGCATAATAATCTGCAATCAACGGGCTACCTAATACTGAAGCAGCGATGACTAAATCATATTTGCCCTCTCCGAGGATTGCCCTAAGCCTTGACCCACCTAATGTATCAGCAATATCAAGATATCCGATAAAGTCAATTCTTGCTTCTTTTAATTTATCGGGCAGAGGAAGGCCGCTTATATTTGTGGCCACAAATTTCCCTGCTGCGTTACCCAGACATTTTTTAAGGGCGATGATGAATTCCGACGTGCCTACCCCTATCTCCAGCACATTGCTAATCCCCTGGTGTCTTAATAATGCCCCCAACTTATCAAAAGGACTGCCTTTTAATTCACCCGCAAATCCCTGGCTTAGCTGCGCGAATAATGCCTCTGCTATCTCTGCATAATGCCCAGGTATTTCCATACCTTGCGATTTGGCAAATTCAATAAATTCTTCTCCAAATGTCTTTTGCTCATCCTTGATTACCCCATACAACTCCCATAAATTTTCACCAGTGAAAATGAAAGAAAAAATCCAGAGTATCGTCGGAACCCCCACATACATACCCCAGCCAGTTAAAACCGCCCCGGCCAAGGCCTCTGCAATTAGAATAGAAACCGCTTTCTTTTTTGAGCAAATAAAAACGCCCTCCGATACTCGCGGTCCTTTGGGAGGTCTTCGATTGAATCTATCAAAAATAATTTTAATGGTTGTGAGGGCACTGGCGAGCGAAGTAGCAAATAGAGTATTCTTATCTACAATTCCTATAAGATAATAACCAATAAGAGGCGGTAAAGCCGCGGCTAAAATAATTACTACTAATTTTTTCAGGGCTGCGGCAGAAGTCAGAACCCCACCAGCCACGGAAGAGGTGATCCGACTTAAAACCTGCCGCAACCCATAATTTTTTAACCCGGTTATGTTTGACTTTAAACTGGAGGCAGGGTTGCCTGGCTTATCACCTTCTTCCTTCCACCACACCCCCATCTCTTTAAGCTGTTGATCAGTGTAGGCAGCGGTGACTTCAACACCATTGGCAGCTTCCTCTGCTTCCATCAGGCGCACCGGTGTGCTCAAGGGGTCTTCGTTCTTGTCAATGGCAATGACTTTGCCGGTGAGGGTAAGGGACTCGCCGCTGGCAATTTGTTGGTGTGCCTCCTGTATTGCCTGGAAGGCTTTCTTTCCGATGTTGAGGCCATAGGTAGTGTCCTGGATGTTGGGTGAGAGACCACGGATAATATAGTTAGGCATATTCTGCCTGCTACCGGAGATAATGGTGCGTTTTTCGTTTTCGCTGAGCTTCTCTTCACCAAAAACATCTTTCTCCTTTAAGCCGTTCTCCTGAAGTTTATTGCGGAAGTCTGTCAAGGCCTGGTTTAGTTCAGGGTCGCACTTGGCTAATTCTGGCAGGTATTTAAGCGCAGCGACCACGTAACTGGAGAACCCGACAAGCTTGGGATGGCCGTATCTGTCGAATTCCTTAGTGGCCCAGAAGGATTCTTTTAAGGCAGGGTTGAGTTCTAAGAGCTTGTAGAAAAGAGTATCTTTGGCCTTCCGATGCTCTTCGGAAAAATCCTTGAAGGTATAGCCTTCACAGACATTCACATTCACATAGAGGCGCATGCTCTGTCTACCCACAGCTCGTAAGCAGGCATCGTAGATAACCTCTCCTTCTCCCATACGCCTGAGCGCCTCAATGAGAAAATCTCTTAAGTAAGAAGTCTTCTCAGGGATAAGATTGATGATGCTATCTCCTACTTGTCTAAGTATCCATTCCCTTCCTGTAATGCTTTTATCGCGCTCACTGATGCGCGGGTCGCCTGCGCCAATCACCACCCAGCCCCGATTACGGCCCATCTCTTCGTATGCTGAGACCTTCTGATGCGCCCAGGCACTCACGCAGGTGCTTAAGAAATCCTGCCTTTGGTGCTCAATGGCAGTATCAGCTCCTATGGGTCTGGCAGTGGTGTCATTATCTACGGTCTTTAAGGCAGCAAACACCGGAACCTGAATCTTCCTTTGCTCAAAGAGCTGGGCTAATTGGGCTGCCTGTCGGGCATGGTCATCTCCACCTACTAAGACCACGGCGTAGAAGTCCTTGGCATTGATAATGGCATTCTCCTGGTTCTCCTTAGTAAGTTTTGTCCTTGAGGAACGAGAGATGATGGATGGCAGATGGATGAGATTGTCTGCTTCATCAGGACTAATGATACGCAGGCCTTGCTTGAACTTGTCAGGCCCTACGCACAGGGTACGGAATCCACCATCCATAGTAGCTACAACTAAACCTCTCTTAGCAGCCCACTTAACTAGATTAGCCAAGATGGCATTTAATCCCGCGCAGTCCCCGCCTGAGACGCCGAAGAGGATGGTTGAGGAGGGGTCAAGCGGTAATAATTGCGCCTCTGCCCCCAGCCTATCCTGAGGTTCTACTTTTACTGCTGCCTGACGAATCATACCTACATTAAGGAGCTTGGCTTGAAGTTTTTGCAGTTCTGTTTTCTCCTGGCCTTGGGCTTTTTCTATCTGTTCTGTCAGAAGCAGGAATCTTTGTCTGACTAAGTCTTGAAGGGCATCGGTAGAGGTGGCTTGGGGATTTATCTGGATATCCGCGACTCTGTAAGTAAAGGCTTCCGGGTGGCCTTTTAAGAGCGGCACAGTATTAAAGAGGTTCATATTTTTAGCCCAGGCTTCATATTCGGCTTGAATACAGGCCACTGCCTGCTGCATCCTAGGCCAATCATTCTGGTATGCCTCGTTGATACGCCTGTTGATGCCTTCTTTTTCCGCTAAGTAACGTGACCACTCTAAGACGAACCAGGCCAGATGAAGAGCGGGCGAGGATTTCCTTTTATCCATATTCTCTTCAGGACGGGAGTCTTTAATTTGTTTAAGTATAGTGCCGGCACGACATTCTTGCCGTAATTGCGCAAAGGTTTCAGGGGTAAAGATTTCATCAGGATAGAGACGCTGCTTGTCTTTACCCAGTTTAGTTTTATTCTTGGATACACTTTCCTCTTGAATCTTGCCTTCAATAACCTCCTGTGTCTTATCCACAAAGGCAATAAAGAGTTCAGGGTCTGCCTCTAAGAGGCCGAGCATCTTACCTAACATCAGGTCAGTAAAGAGATGGATATGGGTGACTAAGGATTCGCCTAATTTTCTTTGGTTTTCTACAGTCATAGCGCTTGCGCCGTGCTGGGAGAAGGAGTTGCCTGAGACATAGCAGAGGCTGGCAGTATCTGCCACATCAGCAATTTTAAAGTCGCTCTTTTCAGCCACGCCATGGCCAGTGCCAGTGGGCTTTTCTACGAGACTGACTCTGGCATGTCTTACATTGTATTGAGACAGGAGTTGTTTTAAGCGTACCTGACAGTAAGCCACATCTTCTATGGCCTCGGTCTCCTCGAACTTAATATCGCCGAAAGCCACCTCAAAGCCGACATTCCTTAAGTGCTCTGGGCTAAAGTCTTTCTCTAAACTAGCGAGCATGCGGGCATAGGTCTCTAACATCCGGTCATATTTTTCAGTTAAGTTAGCTCCTTTGTCATTGATGAGCTTGTTGTAATCTAAGAGCACTGACCAGCCAAGTTCCACAGCAAGTTTTAAATTCTTATAGGTGTTAGCATAGGCAGTTTCAAAGGCTTCTTCTTTCTTCCAGCTGAAGCCATAGTGGTCTACCTCAAAGACTAATTGAATGCCATCTTGGCTTAAACCTAATTTGTTGTAGATGTCTTTGGACTCTTGCATAAAGGTCTTTAAGTTGTAACCAAAGTAACCAAGCTTATCAGACTTGTCGCTTACCGCCACCTGGCTAGAAGAGGCAATAAAGGTAACAAAGGCGAGTTGTTTTTCTTTAGCAGACTTTAGAATAGCGTAGATAGAGTCTTTGCCAAAAGGAGCTGCACCAATATCTACCACATAGCAGCCCTGCTTTAACCTTAACCAGTTAATCGCATCCTGGGTTGAGTTGGTGTTAGCACTAAAACCTGCGAGCTGGCTCTGGCTGTAGTAAGTAGAGGCATCATAGGGTTCTGTTCTATAGGACGCTTCAGCAAGAGAATGGAAGTATAAGAGCTTATCCTCTCCATCTACCGTGCCGATAGCCCTGAAGCCCTCTTGGGTTTGGATTAGAGAGTTAGGATAAAGGACAAGGCCTTGGAGAAGTCTATAGAGAGGAGTGGCAGAGGAGTAGTGGGAATTTAAAATATTTTCTGCTCCGCCTTTTATCTGGACAATCATATCCTTTGAAGAATCTACGCCGTTGTCGAGGGAGGTACTTGCTTCCCTCATCGATTCAGGCCGGGAAGGAAGGAATACGGGCTGCTCATTAAAGGGCAAGATTTCCTGAATCAGGCCTTTGGTGTTGCCAGCTCCCAGCTTGACAAAGATGGTCCTAAACTCATCGTAGAGCGCTTTGTCCACGGCATGGCGTACTTCCTGAGGTAGATTCCAGAGCTGGGCCTTGAAAGGTCCTGAAAGTTCTTTGACCAGGTCTTTTAAAGTTCCCTTTAAGCCTTTAGGCAGAGAATCCCCGCAGGCCTCAGTTATAATCTGAGCCCTATCTTTTTTGGACTGAGCTTCTGCAAGTTGCTGGTAAAGTTTAACCTTGTCTTCTTTTTTAGGATCATCAGCTTTAAAGGATTGGATGGCTAAATCAGCGTTACCAAAAGTCAGGTTCCACATCGCACGGAACTTCTTATCTAAAGCAGGGTCTTTATCCATCATGGCTTCTAAGTGCTTGGCCATTTCTTCAGCCAGCTTTGGTAAGAGGCGGCTAACAATACCAAGCTCAATCTTTTGATACTCGGTAGCTAAGTGCACTTCTCCCACATTGCCGTCCCGCATTTTATCAAAGTCTTCTTTCTCAAGTGTAGAGGCCCCGTGCTGGACAAACACCGCAACTCCGATTTTCTTCCAGTGCTCAATATGGCGCTGGTAGATGCCAAAATCTACTTCACCGCCTAACCCGTGCATAGTGCCGGTCTGAAGGCTGATTTTGCTAGGGGCCAGCAGCCCTTCAGCCTGGGTTTGAGCTAAAATAGCCTGGGCTAAGGTCACTGACCCTAAAACAGTGCTGGGGTTATCTTTGTGCTTTGGATTATCAATGTGGCGCTCTTCAATTCCAATGGAAACAGGCTTAGTTGGCCCGAGTTCTTTTTCCAATTGCCGGATGTAGCGGATAAAGCGCATCGTCACTTCAATGTTTAACTGATGCATCCTCTTATAGAGGAACTTAATACGCTCCCTCTCTTCTGAACTTAAAAACGCAATCTTAGCCATTTCAATTTCATCAACCAATCTGCGGCGCAGGGATTTGATTCCGTGCCCATCTAATCCCTGTAAAAGCTGGATGTTTTGCGCAAGGTAACGGTCCACAAAATTATTTTCAAAGCCCACAATTTCATCTAAAGTCCCTTCATCTATTAAAGTAGAGGGGTCTAGGTCAATGTTGTATATGCCGGCCAGCAGGGCTTTACGGATAAGGGCCTCCATGGCTTGCAATTCTTTTTCCCTTTCTTGCTCATCTTTAGCGAATTTTTCTTTGTTGACCTGGTAGTGGTCGCCTTGGACAAAAAGTAAACCTTCGTAGCCTTGCTTGATCGCTGCAGCAATACTAATAGCAGTAAATTCAGCTGCCTCCTGAGCACTGTAGCGTATTTCTGAGCGAGCTAACTCTAAGATAAGCGCTCCTACCTGCTCTTCTTTGGCTGCCAAGAATAGTTGCTGGAATTGAT
>CAYHAI010000213.1:0-8077 GCA_964354585.1 uncultured Planctomycetales bacterium | reverse complement strand
GATTTGGGATTTGGGATTTGGGATTTAAGTTCATTTTAATGATGTTTTTACCAGTATCCCTGCGCCAATTAAACCCGCATCATTGCCTAATTTTGCCTTAAAAACCTTTACCTGTTTGGCCTGTACCTTCATTGCCCGCTTTAATATCGTTTCCTTTACCTGCTCAAATAATATCTTACCTGCGCCAGCCACCCCACCACCTATAACAATCGCCTCGGGATTAAGAAAATTTACTACCCCGGTTAAAGCCACTCCCAGATGCCTGGCTACTTGCGACCATAACCTCAAGGCCTTTTTATCATTCTTCTTTGCCAGCTGGCTTAATTCTTCTAAAGAGACATCTCGCCTGAATAATGCCTTGGCTGCTTTTCGAATCCTATTATTGCCAATATATGCCTCCAGGCAACCACGGCCTCCGCAATTACACCGCGGCCCTGCTTCATTAATCGGAATATGCCCTATTTCTCCAGAAGCAAAGCTTGAGCCACGATAAAGACTTGCGTTAATAATTATTCCGCCGCCTACACCTGTGCCTAAAGTAAGGCATACGGCATTTTTATAGCCTTTTGCTGCCCCTAATTTATGCTCTGCCAGGCTCATTAGATTGGCATCATTATCCAAAAATACCGGCAATTTCAATTTTGACTCTAATATCTTCTTAAGTTTTACTTCTTTCCAGCCGGGGATATTCGGAAAGAAATGCACTATGCCGCGCTTTACATCTATTGGCCCGGGCAATCCTAAACCCACACCCAAGATATTTGTCTTCTTTAAGTTATTCTTTTCTATGAGCTTATTTATGGAAGATACAATCGCCTTGATAAGGCTATCTTTTTTCACAAACCTCTGCGTGTTTAATGTTTCCCTATCTTTGAGCTTACACCCTTGGCTTATCAGCGCGATCTTTAAATTCGTCCCGCCTAAATCAATAGCGATAATCAATCCTTTTGACATAGTCTTTAATTTTATCCTAAACTTATTTTAATTGCAAGGTATTTTCACTTCCCAAAGGCGCAGACCCTGTTCCTACCTGTCTGTTTTGCGCGGTACAAAGCCCAATCTGCCCTATCAATCAATATCTGCATATCCTTGGAATCATCCGGGAATGTAGATATACCGATACTTATTGTCACCTTTAAGTCCTCATCATAAACTTTAACCGGCCTATACTCTATGGCCTGCCGGATACGTTCTGCGACAAATCTGGCTCCATATTTATCCGTCTCGCTTAAAATAACCGAGAACTCTTCTCCGCCATATCTTCCCACTAAATCTATCTGTCTTATATTTTCTTTGATGGTCTTGGATATTTCTCTTAATATCGCATCTCCTACCAAATGGCCGTAACGGTCATTAAAGTCTTTGAAATGGTCTATATCAATCATCAGGAAAGAAAAATTGTATTTAAAATTTTTTGAACGCTCCATCTCTTCATTAAATCTTTCTAACAAATATCTGCGGCTAAAAACGCCGGTGAGGCTATCGGTAATGGTCAACTCCTGGACCTTTTTATATAAAATAGCCCTCTTCACCCCCAAGAGAAACTGGCCGGCCAAGATATGGAATCTCTCTTTATCCTGTTCTTTTACCCCGTCTGCCGCCAGATACCCTAAAGTATTCTTGTCTATATTTAAAGGTAACACTGTGTAACTGGGGTATTGCGATAAATCCGCTTGCGCCTTGATAAACTTACAATCGCTTACTTCAATATATCTATTTATTAAATCGCAGAAGCTAATAAATACCTTATCTTCATCTAAAGATTTACAAACTTCTTTGGTAATATTGTAAAGTGCAATAGTTTCTTCCATGCTTTTTTCTAAAGCGGAGTTATCTTTCTTTAGCCTTTTATGTTCTAGGTTTAGTTTGCCGTATTCAGCTCTGATATCCTCGCAATCATTTCTTGCCCTAACGAAACTTTTGTCCAACATTCTCCTGAGGCGAATATTTAAAAATATTATTAATAAAATTAGTGCAATTAAAGTTAACATAAACTAAGCGCTCACCACCCTATTTCTTCCTTTTTGCTTTGCCTCATACATTGCCCGGTCTGCCTTAAGGATGAGCTCGTCTTCGTCTTTGGCGTCATCTGCAAATGCGGCCACGCCAATAGATATAGTTACGCTGGTCTCTTGCCTGCGTAAAATTATTTTTGTTTTCTCAATAATAGAGCGCAGTTCACCGGCAATATTATGGGCCTTTTTCTTATTTACTCCGGGAATGACCACGCAGAATTCCTCGCCGCCAAAACGGCTGACTAAGGCGTTTAAATCTTTTAAGGCTTCAACTATATTACTGCTCAATGTCTTCAAAACTATATCCCCCGCCGTATGGCCAAATTTATCGTTATAATTCTTAAAATAATCAATATCGAGCATTAATAACGAGAGGGCGTGGTTTTGACGAATGCACCTCTGGCATTCTTCTCTTAGCCGCTCCAAGAAATACCCTTTTGTATAAAGCGAGGTTAATTCATCGTGGATGGCTAAATCCTGGGTCCGCTTAAAAAGTTCGCCATTTTCTAAGGCTACCGCGCCTAAATCGCAAATCGTCACCAAAAACCTTAAATCATCTTGGGAATAAAAACCGCTTTCGGGATGGTCTAATCTTAATATTCCCAAAAACCGGTGGTCGCTTATCAGCGGAGCGCTGATCAGGGAAGCAAAAGGCCTTGCCGCATCGAGCTTCAATTTGTCCAAATCAAAGCGGAAATCTTTCTTAATCTCTTCTATAAATAAGGGGCTGGCATGCCTTAAAACCCAAAGGTCAAAAACATCGCCTTCCTTGGATTTAATAATCAATTCTTTATTTTCTTTTTTAGTCTTAAAAAGGCTCAAACTTACCCGGGTTTCTTTATCTACCAAATACAAGAGACAGGTGCCCTTATTATCCGCGATAAGCGAAAAGCCAAGCAAGATAAGGCTATCGGCTATAGATTCTAAATCCAGACTTTGGTTTACCTTTTCAATAACCTCTTTTAAGTTGCGGTAACGGTTTATCTTTTCTTGGAGGGCAATTTTATTTTTAACCTCGCGGAAGTTCTGGTCGTTGAGGATATTAATTTGCTCCTTGAGGTCTTGAATTTTTAGTTGGGTTTGATAAATTCTGGCTTCATTTCTCTTAAGGGCATAAAATACAATCAGGAAATTAGTCAAGTAAAACACCAAGACTAATTTAATAGATAGATAATGCAGGCAGGCTAAATATATAGGCAGGCATATATATAGGATAAAAAAGGAAACAATATAGATAATTATCTTCAACAAACTATATAATTGTTTCTTCGCTATCTTTATTGAAAAAGTGGACTTTGCTCATATCAAAGACTAAATCTATGTCCTGATTGACCTGCGGCCGGTCGTGCGCCCCCACCCGGGCGATAAAGGTGTGTTTGCCGGTATTTAAATAAAGATAGACCTCAGAACCCATCGGTTCAAATACCTCGCAGTTTACCGTAACGATATTTTCGGGCGGCGCCTCAGAGACAAATAATTTATCATAAATATCTTCGGAGCGGATGCCGAGGATTACCTCGCGGCCTATACAGGGGCTAATTTTATTATACATATCTTCCACTACCTTGACCCGAATTTTGCCCTCGTCGAAATATACCCGTCCGTCTTTTTTAATAATCCTGCCGTGCATAAAATTCATCGGCGGAGAGCCAATAAAACCTGCTACAAATTTATTTTTGGGATGGTCGTAAACCGTAATCGGATCAGCTACCTGTTGTAAAACACCGTCTTTCATTACGGCAATGCGATCGCCCATAGTCATAGCCTCCACTTGATCATGGGTAACATATATGATAGTGGTCTGAAGCCGAATATGCAGTTTGTGTATTTCAGTGCGCATCTGAACCCGTAATTTTGCATCAAGGTTACTTAAAGGTTCATCAAACAAAAATACCAGGGGTTTCCTGACAATTGCCCTTCCCAAGGCCACACGCTGCCTCTCGCCACCGGAGAGTTCTTTGGGCCGGCGATGAAGCAAATTTTTTATGCCCAGGATATCCGCGGCCTCATTAACACGCTGGACAATTTCATCTTTATGATAACGCCGCAGCCTTAAGCCAAAGGACATATTCTCAAAGGCAGTCATATGGGGGTAAAGGGCATAATTCTGAAAGACCATGGCGATGTCGCGGTCTTTGGCCGGCACATCATTAACCAGTTTATCGCCAATATATATCTCACCTTCGCTTATGTCTTCCAGGCCGGCAATCATCCTTAAGGTTGTAGACTTGCCACACCCTGACGGCCCAACCAAAACCATAAACTCTTTATTCTCAACCCCTAAGTTAACGCTATTAACTACCTTTATGTCATTGCCAAAACTTTTAGAAATATTTTTCAGGCTTACCTGTGCCATATTACGCCTTCGTATTATTAGGTTATATTATATTAAATTCAACTCAGATAGTCAAGCAATTGACCTAAGGTTGACTTTAAATTTTTGCGGTGCACAATCATGTCTATCAGGCCATGCTCTAAGAGGAATTCCGAACGTTGAAATCCGGCTGGCAACTTCTGCCTTATCGTCTGCTCAATAACCCGCGGGCCGGTAAAACCGATTAGGGCCTTTGGCTCAGCGATAATTATATCGCCGATACCGGCAAACGATGCCATTACCCCGGCCATAGTAGGATTGGTAAGCACGGAAATAAAGGGGAGCCTTTCCTGATGATGATAAGAAAGCGCGGCGCAGGTCTTAGACATTTGCATCAGGCTAAACATCCCTTCGTACATCCTGGCTCCGCCACCTGAACCGGAGACAATAATAAGCGGAAGTTTATTTTTAGTAGCCGCTTCAATTGCGCGGGTTATCTTCTCGCCTACTACCGAACCCATTGAACCCATAATGAAACGCGAATCGGTAACCGCAAGGATTATCTTTCTATTATCTAATAGCCCAACCCCCGTCACCGCCGCTTCTCTTAAGCCGGTGAAGGCCTGATCCACAGCTATTTTATCTTTATAGGTCTTAGGCCCCTTAAAATCTAACGGGTCGCAAGAGCACATATCTTGATCGTATTCCTGAAATGTATCCTTATCTAAGAGTAATCCTATCCTTTCCCAAGCCCCTAAGGTAAAGTGATAATTACATTTGGGACAGACCTTAAAGTTCTCCTCGAGCGTCTTATTATATAAGGTCTCTGAACATTCCTCGCATTTTGTCCAGAGGCCATCAGGCATTTCTTTCTTTCTTAACCTGACAATCGTATATTTGGGTTTACCGAATAGCGCCATTGTTATCCTTAATTAAAAGATACGTAGTCACCATGTCACAAAGTCACAAGGTCACCAGTTAGACTTTAAAATTTACGGGTGACGTGGTGACCTGGTGTCTTGGCGACCCGTATTATTCATGTTTATTAATCACAAGCCCCGACAACACCTTCGGATAAAAATAGGTTGATTTAGGGGGCATCTTTTCGCCCAGCATCGCCACCGAGATTATTTGCTGAACCTTAACTGGATTTAAAAAAAAGGCGGCGTATTTATTCTCGTTATTCACCTTTTCAATTAATTCATCTGGATGAGGGCTAAAGGTAATATTTTCCTTATCTTCCAAGTCGAATCCTAAAATCTTTTTTAAGACGATATAATTTAAAATAGAAACATCTAGCGAGCGAAAGGCCTTTGGTTTATCGCTGATTAATTTGTCTAAAATCTTAATATTCTTTAAACGTAAAAGCCAATACCTCTTGTTTTTATACATTCCCAAAATGTGTTCGCTAAATCCTGCCTTTTCCATTAAAAAGAAAAAACGTATCTTATCTTTGACTTCGTCTAAATCAAAATAATCTTTAAGATTAAGCAACAGGCTTTCCTCGCCTACTTTCGAATTCAGCCTGACCAAGCGGTGGATAGGCAATATCGTAAGTCCCTTGGATTCTACATTCGTAAAATAAGTAAGAATGTAATTGAAGCCTTCTTCGCCGGTGGTTGTGCCAAGTCTCCTTTTCATTTCATCCCTATACGCGCAGGCAACCTCATAGCGATGATGCCCATCAGCAATAAAGATATTTTCCTTTTGCATACTGGCCTGCAATCTTTGCAAAACCTCATCAGAATCTAATCTCCATAACTTATGGACAGTCCTTTCATCATCCACCAGATTAATAAAAGGCGTGCTAGCGCGGATATAACGTTGATATATGCCCTGGATGATGCGTTTCTTGTCATCAAAGATGACAAAAATAGGGCTCAAATTCGCCTTGGCCTGTTTTAGGAGCCTTAACCTATCTTCCTTGGGCTCAAGGCGCGTGTGCTCATGCCTAAACACAGAGGGATCTTTATCTTGTAAATGTAAAAGCCCGATAAAACCGAATCGCGTCTTCTTCTCTCCTCTTAAGATGTATTCCTGGCTATAGAAATATATCGCTGGCTTCTCGTCGCGGATAAGTATTTTATTTTTTAACCAATCCCTGAAATAATTTCCTGCCCGGCGGTATTTATCTTCGCCGGGGATATCCTTGCCTAAAAGAATGTGGAGAAAATTATAAGGGCTCAGGGAATGGAAATATTTTTGGCGCGCAGGCGAAATGACATCGTAAGGCGGACAAGTAACCGCCGCTAAATCTTTAATCTTGTCTTGATTATAACTGATTGCCCTAAAAGGTATTACCTTGGTCATCGGTAAAAAATATTGGCGATAAAAACGCCTGCGCCATCACAGGCAATATCATAGAAAGAAGCGACTCTATTGGGCACAAACACCTGATGAAACTCATCGCTTATGGCATAGAGGATAGCTAAAAAAAGTACCCAAGAAAAACGCCTCATAAAATTTAACATAGGGCAGTACGCCTTTAATGCCCGATTGAGCAGGAGGGCAAAAATAGCATATTCTACGAGATGAAAAATCGTGCTCTGGCCCCTAAATAATTTTGGTATGTCTTGACCGGGTAAAGAAGATATGCAAAATATTAATATAGCATAAATTACTACCGGCAGCCAGTATTTAATAACTCTTAACATGGGGGATTATTTTTGCCTGCAGCCATCGCAGCCTTCTTTAATTTTAGGGCAAGTATTGGGTTTTTTCGCCATACTACTTGGCGAATCCGCCACGTTTTGTGGCGGAGATTTCTTACGATAATCGGTAGCGTAAAATCCAGCGCCTTTAAAAATTATGCCTGCGCCTGTTCCAATCAGCCGGCGTACCCGGTGGTTACACTTAGGGCATCTATCTAAAGGCGGGTCAGTCATTTTCTGGGATATTTCAAAACTATGACCGCAGTGTTTACATTCGTATTCGTATGTCG
This sequence comes from uncultured Planctomycetales bacterium, assembly GCA_964354585.1. Lineage (GTDB taxonomy): Bacteria > Omnitrophota > Gorgyraeia > Gygaellales > Profunditerraquicolaceae > CAYHAI01. The sequence goes on along the minus strand of CAYHAI010000213.1, from coordinate 807 downwards.
GCATCTCTTATCGCTCCTTATTTAAACGCCTTTTTTATCTTATCCGTAAAACTTTCTTTATCTACATCTTCTCCTGACAAACGCGCAAATTCTTCTATTAATCTACGCTGCTCCAGTGTCAAGCGCGTAGGAATTTCTACGTTTACCCTTACTAATTCATCACCTATTTCTCTTCCATGTAAATCGGGTATACCTTTTTCTTTAAGGCGAAAAGTTTTCCCCGATTGGGTCCCGGATGGTATTTTCATCTTTACTTTTCCGTTAAGTGTGGGTACTTCTACTTCGCCCCCTAATATTGCCTTGCTTAAACTCGTAGTTATCTCGATTAATATATCATTGTTATGCCTTTGGAAAACAGGATGTGGTCTTACTTCAATAATAACATATAAATCGCCTCTACCCGCAGTACCAGCTTCGCCTTCACCCCTTACCCTTAAATTTGAATCGGTATCTACTCCCGCAGGTATCTTCACCTTAATCTTGCGGGTTACCTTAGTCCTTCCTTCTCCGTGGCAGTCAGGGCAAGGCGCCTGGACGACGGAACCTTCACCACCGCAACGCGAACAAGGTTGTTCTATATAAAACCCACCACCACCCCTTACAGAACGACCTGATCCTTTACACTGCGAACAAATAATTTTCTTAGTACCTGGCTTTACTCCGCTTCCCTCGCAAGTCGAACATGACTCATACCGAGGCACTGTAATCGTCTTTTCTATTCCATTGGCTGCTTCTTCTAGTGTTATATCAACGGATATCTGCAAATCTCTTCCTTTTCTACGGGAGCTTCTTCTGCCCCCTTCCGAA
>CAYHAI010000212.1:0-16337 GCA_964354585.1 uncultured Planctomycetales bacterium | reverse complement strand
GGCCGTAAGGTCGTGCGGGTTCAACTCCCTCCTTGCCCATGAAATTTTGTGAAACAAAATTTCATCCCGAGCATTTGCTGTAACATGAATTTAAGCGAGGGGCAGAAAGATTGCGGGCTCATAGCGCAGCTGGTTAGCGCGCCACGTTGACATCGTGGAGGCCAGAGGTTCGACTCCTCTTGGGCCCACCATAAAAAGTAAAAAGGTAAAAGTAAAAAGGCAAAACCAAAAGTTAAAAGTAAAAAGTTTTGAATTTTGAATTGTGGTTTTACCTTTTGCGTTTTTACTTTTGAGTTAACTTATGGACATAAACACTTTAAGACATTCCTGTTCTCACATAATGGCGCAGGCGGTAAAGCAGCTGTGGCCAGAGGTAAAATTGGGCATTGGCCCGGCCATCGAAGACGGTTTTTATTATGACTTTGACAAAATTGAGCCATTCACCGACGAGGATTTGGTGAAGATAGAGCAGAAAATGCAGGAGATTATTAAAAAAGATATGCCTTTTGTGCGAGAGGAACTCGCCAAAAAAGAGGCTGTTGAGCTGTTTAAGAAATTGAAAGAGGATTATAAAATAGACCTGCTTAAAGAAATTCCCGAAGAGAAAGTTTCCATCTATAAGACCGGCGATGATTTTGTGGATTTATGCCGCGGCCCGCATATTGAGTCCACCGGTAAAGTTAGGGCCTTTAAATTGTTGTCGGTTGCCGGCGCCTATTGGCACGGGATAGAGACCAACCCGATGTTACAGAGAATATACGGCACCTGTTTCCAAACCCAAAAGGAATTAGACGAGTATCTGAAAAATTTAGCCGAAGTAAAGACGCGCGACCACCGTAAATTAGGGCCGCAATTGGAATTTTTTGATATTTATCATGAGCAGGCAGGCGCGGGCCTGGTGTTTTATCATCCCAAGGGAGCGCTGTTGCGGACAATCATTGAGGATTATGAAAAGAAGGAACATTTAAAGCGCGGTTATCAAATGGTGATTACCCCGCATATTATGCAAGCCGGCCTGTGGCAGACCTCGGGTCATTATGAATACTATCGCGAGAATATGTATACCTTTAAAATCGAGGATAAGGAATTTGTCTTAAAACCGATGAATTGCCCGGGGCACATCCTCATTTATCAGTCTAAGACCAGAAGTTATAAAGATTTGCCCATCAGGCTATTTGAATTAGGCACGGTATATCGCCATGAAAAAGCAGGGGTTCTGCACGGGCTTTTGCGGGTGCGCGGTTTTACCCAGGATGATGCGCATATTTTTTGTTTGCCCGAGCAAGTGCGCCAGGAAATAAAAGCGATTATTGATTTTGTCTTTGACACGATGAAGGTTTTCGGGTTTAATGAGGTAGGCATTGAATTGAGCACCCGGCCAAAAAAATATATTGGCACAGAAAAAGACTGGCAAGAGGCTACCTCTGCCCTGGAAGAAGCGCTGAAAGAGAAGGGCTTAAGTTACGATATTAATGCGGGAGAAGGCGCTTTTTATGGGCCCAAGATAGATATAAAACTAAAGGATGCCCTGAAGAGGAAGTGGCAGTGCGCCACTATTCAATGCGATTTTGCCTTGCCTAAAAGATTTAAGCTTAGTTATGTAGATTCCGACGGAAAAGAAAAACAACCTATCATGTTGCACCGCGTTATCTTGGGTAGCCTGGAGCGCTTTATCGGCGCTTTATTAGAGCATTATAAAGGCGACCTGCCGCTTTGGCTGGCGCCTACGCAAGTTTTAATCATCCCGATTAAAGACTCTTTAACAGAATATGGGCTACGGGTTAAACAAGCCTTAGAAAATAATTCCATCCGCGCGGAAATGGATAACCGGAATGTTACCCTGGATAAAAGAATCCGCAATGCCGAATTAAATAAGATACCTTATTGTTTAGTGGTGGGTGAACGCGAGGCAAAAGACGAGAGCGTCTCAGTCAGAAAAAGAATAGAAGGAGATAAAGGGAGTAAAAAATTAGAGGAATTTATTAGAGAGATAAAAGAACAAGGAGGTGTAAGATAAAAAAATTTATCCGTGTCAACGAAAGAATTCGCGTGCCACAAGTGCGCCTGATTGGCCCGGACAGCGGCCAGTTAGGAGTAGTTCCTATCCAGAAGGCGCTGGAGATTGCCAGCCAGAACGAATTAGATTTAGTAGAAGTTGCGCCCCAAGCCAGCCCGCCGGTCTGTCGGGTGATGGATTTTAGTAAATTTAAGTATGACCAGGAGAAGAGGGAGCGCGAGGCCAAGAAGCATCAAAAACAAGGCCGGCTAAAAGAGATCCGCCTTAAACCCAATATCGATGACCATGACTACGCGGTGAAAGTAAAACAAGCAATTAATTTCTTAAACAGAAAAGATAAAGTAAAGGTTAATATGTTTTTCCGCGGCAGACAAATGGAACATATGGACTTGGGCAGAAAGGTTATAGATAGATTTATTATTGACACCCAGCAGGCAGGGCAGACAGAGAAGGAGCCCGGGTTAGAAGGCAGGGTTATAACTTTAGTGCTTGCCCCGAAATAAAAGGAAGCGAGGAAACAATGCCAAAATTAAAGACGAAACGAGGCGCAGCCAAAAGGTTTAGGTTCACCAAAAAGAAAAAAATCAAATATTCCCCGTGCGGGAAGAGCCATCTTTTATCCGGTAAGGAGCCTGAGAGGCTCAGGCGCCTGAGGAAACAAGGCATCATCAAGAGCGCAAAGGATATAAAATATCTTAAAAGGATGTTACCGTATGGCAAACCCTAAGCACCAACACAATTATACAAGGAGCAGAGTCTATGAGCAAGATTAAACACAGTGTTGCTACCCGCAGAAGAAAAAAGAGACTATTAAAGCAGGCCAAAGGCTTTTGGGGCGACCGAAGTAAACAATACCAGCAGGCGCGCCGGGCGCTAATGCATGCCTTGGTCTACGCCTATCGTGATAGAAAGGTAAGAAAACGGGAATTCCGCCGGCTTTGGATTACGCGCATTAATGCTGCCTGCCGTGCCGCAGGGATTACCTACAGTAAATTCTTGAATGGCCTTAAAAAGGCTAAGATTAATTTAGATAGAAAAATCTTAGCGGATCTGGCAGTAAAAGATAGCCAGGCATTTAAGCAACTGGTAGAAATAGCGAAAGGGAGCTAATATGTATGTGATAATAGCAGGTTGTGGCAGGGTGGGTTCTGAACTGGCAAAACTTTTATCTAATGAAGGGCACAATGTGGTAGTTATAGATAAAAGTCAGGGTTCTTTTGACCGTCTGGGTGGCACCTTTAATGGTTTAACCTTAGTGGGCAATGGCTTTGATCTTAGTCTTTTAAAACAGGCAGGCATTGAAAAGGCGGATGCCTTTTGCGCTGTAACTAACGGCGATAATACCAATTTAGTTTCTGCACAAGTGGCTAAAAAAATATTTAAAGTTCCCAAGGTAATTGCCCGCGTATACGACCCCCAGCGCGCGCATATCTACGCGGCCTTAGGCCTAGATATTATTAGCGGGACTATTCTTTTTGCCGCGATGTTAAGAGATAAAATTATTGAAAGCAGGTTTTCCAGTTACTTAATTGAAACTAAAGACTTGGGGGTTATTGAAATGGAAGTGAAAAATAATCTGGTGGGTAAAACTATTCAAGATGTCAATATAGCCGGCGATTTCTTAGTAGTCGCCATCAGAAGGATGCAGGGAGTAATTTTGCCCGAACCCAGCACAGTCTTAAAAGAAAAAGATATATTAATGGCAGTGGTAAAGGTAGCCAGCTTGAGGAAGATAAGAGAAAAATTCCGTCTCTAAATAAGTTTGAGGTGTAAAAATGTATATTTTAATTGTGGGAGCAGGTAAGATAGGTTATTTTTTAGCCAAGAGATTGTGCGCCGGTAAGCACACCGTAAGCATTGTGGATAAAGATAAGGCTACCTGCGAAGAGCTCGCCAAGGAATTAGAGGCCTTGGTGGTTAATGGCGATGGCTGTGACCCGCGGATTTTAGAAGAGGCAGGCATTGAGCGCGCGGAGGTGGTGGCAGCGGTTACCGGCGATGATGAGGATAATCTCATTGTTTGTCAGTTGGCTAAAGAAAGATTTAACATCCGGCGTACGGTAGGAAGAGTCAACAATCCAGATAATGAGCATACCTTTGCGGAGTTGGGCATTGATGTTCCGGTTGATTCCACTAAGATTATCGCCAAGATTATTGAGGAAGAAGTTTCCTTTTCAGACTTTGTCAACCTGATGAGTTTTAAGCGGGGTAAACTGGCGATTGTGCGCGTGGATTTACCCAAGGATTCACCGGTAATTGACAAAGAGATTAAAGATATTGCCTTGCCGCCGGATGCGGTGTTAGTTTCTATAGTAAGAGGAGAAGAGGTGGTCATCCCCAAAGGGGATACGGTCTTAAAAACCGGGGATGATATTATTGCGATTACGGCTATAGGCAACGAACCGCAGTTGTTAAATCTACTGGTAGGTAAATTATGAAGATTAAGCTTCCCCTTAATATTACCTTAGGCATTGCCACCGAAGTTTTATACGCTTTCATTATTCTGCTGGCGGCATTTTTCATCTGTTTAGCCCTAACTCAATTCGCGCAAATAACTTACGTCGCACACCGTGCTCCGTAAGTTATGCGCTCATTGAAAATATGATTCTTAAGCCCCGCTTAGAAGACATAAAAAATATCGGTTATTATTTGGGTAAGATTATTATCGGCTTAAGCCTGACCATGTTGTTGCCGATAATCCTGGGCCTGGCCTTAAGAGAAATAAATCCTACCTTAGATTTTGTAATTGGCCTGGAGATATCTCTCCTCTTTGGTTTAATTCTCACCAAGTTGTGTTTTACAGAAAAAGACCTGAATTGGATGCAGGGGATGATTGTGGTCTCTTTGGCCTGGTTAGTGGCGATGTTATTAGGGGCAATACCATTATATTTAAGCGGGCATTGGAAGTCGTATCTGGATGCCTGTTTTGATGCTATGTCCGGGTTTGCTACTACGGGCTTAGTTTTAGTGCAGGACTTGGATCATCTTTCCTTTGCCCATAATTTTTGGCGGCATTTAATTATGTTTATCGGTGGCCAGGGCATTGTCATTGTCGCCCTTTCTTTTTTTGTGAAGGGCGCTTCCGGCGCATTTAAGATGTATGTGGGCGAGGCGCGGGATGAAAGAATATTACCTAATGTTATCAGCACTGCCCGGTTTATCTGGCTGGTAAGCATTGTCTATCTTATTTTGGGTACACTTGCCTTAGGCATAACCGGTATTTTAAATGGCATGAAAGCCATAAACGCCTTTTTTCACGGCGCCTGCGTTTTTATGGCTGCCTTTGATACCGGCGGTTTTACCCCGCAGTCCCAAAATATACTTTATTATCACAGCCTTGCCTATGAAGTGGTTACCGTGGTGATTATGATCCTGGGTGCGATTAATTTTAGATTACATTATCATATCTGGATGGGTAATCGCCGCGAGATATTAAAGAATATTGAAACTGTAACACTTTTTATTACCATCCTGATTACCTTCTTCATCACCGCCATTGGCTTGCAACAATTAGGTATTTATCCTAAGGCAATGGTCTTATTTCGCAAAGGCTTTTACCAACTGGTTTCCGGTCATACCGGCACCGGATATCAAACATTATATCCGATGCAATTTATTACTGACTGGGGTAACCTTGCGATGGTAGGCGTAATTTCTGCGATGGCCTTGGGTGGCGCAGTTTGTTCTACTACGGGCGCGATAAAGATGTTGCGCGTGGGCATTATCTTTAAGGCGCTGGTTGAGGATGTCAAGAGGATGGTCTTGCCTGAAAGAGCGATGGTGGTACAAAAATTTCATCATATCAAAACTGTTTTTTTGGAAGATAAACCGGCCAGATCCGCGCTATTGATTACTTTGGCTTATTTAATATTGTATGGGGCAGGCGCAATTGTCGGTATGTTATTCGGGCATCCCTTTTTATATTCTTTATTTGAGTCAACATCAGCAGCAGCCAACGTAGGTTTATCGTGCGGCATCACCAATACTAGTATGCCAGCTATTTTAAAACTTACCTATATCTTTCAGATGTGGGCAGGCCGCTTAGAATTTATGTCGGTCTTTACTTTAATTGGATTCTTGGTGGCGGCGATAAAGGGAAAATGATAAATAACTCAAAAGTCAAAAGTCAAAAGTCAAAACCACAATTCAAAATTCAAAAGTCTTTTACTTTTTACTTTTACCTTGTAATTTTTACTTTTACCTTTTTACTTTTACCTTTTCTTTGTTACGCCCAGTCCATTTCCAGTTCCGAACTCATCAATAATGCCAAACAATATGACGGCAAGCCCGTGGCCTACGAGGGAGAAGTGATTGGCGATATTATGGCGCGGGGCGAGTATGCCTGGATTAATGTCCATGATGGCCAGAACGCCATCGGTATCTGGATAAATAAGAATTTAACCAAGGATATCTTATCTACGGGAAGTTATAAATCTAAAGGAGACTGGGTGGAGATTGCGGGAATTTTTCAGCGTAGCTGCTTAGAGCACGGCGGAGATTTGGATATACATGCGCAGGAAATAAATAAGATAAGGCCCGGAAGGCCGACTCAAGAGAAATTAAATCTTAACAAAAGAAATTTTGTCTTAGTTTTATTAGGGATATTGGGTCTAGTATGGATATTGACGCAATTAAAGCGCAAATAGACGCGCAAATAGAGAAGATAAATTCAGCGCAAGCGCTGGAAGAATTCCGACTGCAGTATTTAGGCAGAAAAGGCCTTATTGCCCAGTTAACCGCTTCTATTCCTAGCCTGGCCCCCGAGCAACGCCAGGCCTTTGGCCAAGAAGTTAATGCCTTAAAAAATAAGATATTCTCTCTCATCGCAGAGAAACAGGGATTGCTTGCGGCTGGCCGGCGGGAAACAATCTCGGGTCAAGTGGATATGGGTATGCCGGGAATTGCCCAGGATTTGGGCCGGCTGCATCCGATCACCCAGGTTACCAATGAGATTTGCAGGATATTTAATCGGATGGGATTTTCCGTAGTAGAAGGCCCGGAGATTGAAACCGAATACAATAATTTCACCGGGTTAAATATTCCCCTGGAGCATCCTTCGCGCGATGTGTTTGATACGTTTTATTTAAAACCGCAAAGATTATTATTAAGAAGCCATACCTCACCGGTACAGATTCGGGTAATGAAGGCACGCAAGCCGCCTTTGGCCGTAGTTGTGCCGGGCAGGGTTTATCGGCCAGATGCAGTAGATGCCAGCCATTCTTTTATGTTTCATCAAATAGAGGGTTTTATGGTGGACAACGATATAAAATTTTCAGATTTAAAAGGTGTATTAGAGGTTTTTGCTAAGGCAGTATTCGGTAAAGAAATTAAAATGCGTTTTCGGCCGCACTTCTTTCCTTTTACTGAGCCATCGGCAGAAGTGGATATATCCTGCATTATCTGTAAAGGGAAAGGTTGTTCTGTCTGCGGCAGGAAAGGATGGCTAGAGATTTTGGGGTCAGGCATGATTCATCCCAATGTCTTTAAACGCGTCGGATACGAACCCAAGAAATATACTGGCTTTGCCTTTGGCATGGGCGTGGAGCGTATTGCCATGCTTAAATATGGCATCAACGATATCCGCTTATTTTTTGAGAATGATTTGCGGTTTTTAAAGCAATTCTAAAATGAAGGTAACTTATAATTGGCTCAAAGATTTTGTGGAAATTAAAATTGCGCCCCAGGCGCTTGCCGAGAAACTCACTATGGCAGGCCTGGAGGTAACTTCTCTGGAAGAGCGCGACGGAGATTTTGTTTTTGAAATTGAAGTCACGGCTAACCGTCCGGATTGTTTAAGCATTATCGGTATTGCTAGGGAAGTCGCGGCGATTACAGGCAAAAAATTAAAACTGGCACAAGGCACAAGGCACAAGGCACAAGGTAAAAACTCAAGCCATGAGCCATGTGCCATGCAGCCGCTTTCTATTAAGATCGAAAACAAAAAAGATTGTCTGCTCTACACCGCCAAAATCATTAAAGATGTCAAGGTAGGGCCTTCGCCGGATTGGCTCAAAGAACGATTGGAACTCGTAGGTGTTCGCAGCGTAAACAATATCGTAGATATAACTAATTATATTTTATTTACCCATGGAGAGCCTTTGCACGCCTTTGATTTAGATAAATTAAGTGGCGATACAATAATTATACGTCGGGCAAAGCAAAATGAAAAGATAATCACTATTGATGGCCAAGAGCGGGCGCTTAATACCGATGTTTTACTCATCGCGGATAGAAACCGGTCGGTGGCATTAGCTGGGATAATGGGCGGCAAAGATACGGAAGTTACAGAAATTACAAAGAACATTCTCTTAGAGGCAGCGATATTTAACCCGATAATTATTCGCCGCGCCAGACAAAATTTAGGGTTACAAAGTGAATCATCTTATAGATTTGAAAGAGGCGTGGACCCGGAGATAGTAGAAAATGCCTCTTGGCGGGCAGTGGAATTAATTCAAGAATTAGTTGGCGGGAGAGGTGTGTTAATGAAAAGGTCGGGGTTAGCCAAGACAAAAAAGAAAACTATTAATTTACAAGTGGCCTTGGTGCAGAAAATTTTGGGTATCAATATTGCCGCGGCCAAGGTAAAGAAAATTTTAAATAGTTTAGCCTTTAAAACCAAAGGAAAAACCAAAAATAATTTTATAGTCACAGTTCCCTCGCATAGGCCGGATGTGAATTTAGAGATAGATTTAATTGAGGAAATTGCCCGGATATACGGTTATGAATTTATCCCCAAGAGCTTGCCAGCGGTTAAACCGCAGGTAAGCGTAGGCGAGGCCAGAGACTTAACGGCTTTAATCAAAAAAGTTCTGGTTGGGTTGGGTTTGAATGAGGTGATTACCTATAGCCTTATCGATAGAGATTGGTTGCAAGTTTTAGCGTTAGAGCCCGCTTCGCAACCTATAGAAATTTTAAATCCTTTAAGCAAAGAGCAGGAAGTTTTAAGGCCAGCGCTTATGCCCAGCCTTTTAAAATGCCTTGCCTCTAATCTTAACCAAAAACAAAGTTATCTTAATCTCTTTGAGATAGCTAAAGTATTTTCTCAATCCGGCAGCCAAACCAAAGAAGAACTGGTTTTGGGAATAGCCCTTTGCGGGACAAAATCTTTATTGCTTGCAGGAGGGCGGATTAAAGAAGAAGTTAGTTTTTTACATTTAAAAGGGATATTGGAGATTCTTTTTGCACGCCTGGGGACAGGAGATTACACCTTTAATTCTGGCCGTAGCCTCTCTGAGGTAGCGGTATTTTTAGGCAAAGAAAAAATAGGCAGCCTGAAGCAGCCGCAAAAGCCAGCCTTAGAAAAATTTGAAATCAAAAATAAAGACGTATTTGTACTGGAACTTTCTTTGGATAAACTTTTTCCTCGTGTAAACTTGGAAAAAACACTTGTCCCTTTGCCTATGTATCCGGCTATATCGCGGGACATCAGCCTTGTCTTAAAAGAGGAGATTAAGGTAGAGGATATATTGCAGGCGATTAGAGAAAAGGCGGGGCCGTTATTAAAGGAAGTAAAAATTATAGATTATTATAAAGGCAAACAAATCCCCGCAGGATTTAAGAGCCTGACTATTTCTTGTCTTTATCGTCGGGATGAGCGCACCTTAACCGAAATGGAAGTCAATCCAATGCAGGCATCGGTCGTGAATGCAATGCTTGAAAAATTTGGCGCTAAGATTAGATAGTGATTGACTTTTCTCTCAAGATGTGCTATACTTTTTTTGTAAATAGAAGGCGTTCTTTAAAATATCCCTGCAGTGCACGTTGGAACTATTGATAATTATTGAACCAACACCAATATCAAGGGGGCTTGAAAGAGCACCCACCTGAAACCAAATCGGTTCAGACTATCACTCCAACGGCACAATGCGGGGATTTTTTTTGAGGCCACAACTTATGGAGTGCTCGCATGCGCTCGCTACGAACATAAGTTGTTTGGCCGAAAAATCCCGCACCTTATTCAAGGTGCGGGATAACATATCCATGGATCTCTTCGAACAAAAGAATAAAGATAATCTAAAAGACCTGCCTCTCGCCGTGCGTATGCGGCCACAAACTTTAGATGAGTTTGTCGGCCAGGAGCATATTTTAGGCAAAGGAAAACTCCTGCGCCGGGCAATTGAGGCAGACCGGATCAGTTCTTTAGTATTGTATGGCCCGCCCGGCACCGGTAAGACCTCTCTGGCTTGGTGTATTGCCAACGTAACTAAAGCGCATTATGTAGCTGTCAATGCCACGACCTCAAACGTCGAAGAATTAAGAAAGATTATTGCCCAGGCCAAGCACAAGAAGTCAGGGACAGGCAAAAAAACCATCCTTTTTATCGACGAGATACACCGTTTTAATAAAGCCCAACAGGATGTGTTATTGCCCGATATAGAGGAGGGTAATCCGATTTTAATTGGCGCTACCGTGCATAACCCTTTCTTTTCGCTGGCCTCGCCACTTTTATCGCGGTCATTAGTGTGCGAACTAAAATCCCTTAAAGAAAACGAAATTTTAACTATTCTAAATTCTACCCTGAAAGATAAGGATAGAGGCTTAGGAAATATTAAAATTAAAATAGAGAAAAAGGTCTTAGCATTCTTAACCAGGACTTGCGAAGGAGATGCCCGCCGGGCGCTCAATGCGCTTGAGGTAGGCGCCTTAACTACCTCTGAATCCAAGGATGGCTTTGTAAATTTTAGCTTAGAAGTTGCTGCTGAATCTATACAGAAAAAAGCAGTGGTTTACGATAAAGACGAGGATGCGCATTATGATACTGCCTCGGCCTTTATTAAATCGATGCGCGGTTCAGATCCAGATGCGGCTTTATATTGGATGGCTAAGATGCTTTATGCCGGCGAAGACCCGCGTTTTATCGCCCGCAGGATTTGCATTCTGGCAGCAGAGGATGTGGGCAATGCCGACCCCTTAGCACTGGTCTTAGCCAATGCGGCATTGCAAATTTCGGAATTTGTCGGTATGCCTGAGGCGCGCATTCCTTTGGCACAGGCCTGTATTTATGTTTCCTGCGCGCCAAAGTCCAATGCCAGTTACCTGGCGATTGAAAAAGCCACGCAGGATATTGAAAGCCAAAAAGTTCAGGAGGTTCCCGACCATCTTAAAGACGGCACCTTAGATGGCGAGGCCTTGGGCCACGGCAAAGGTTACAAATATGCCCACGACTATGAAGGCCATTTCGTGAAACAGAAATATACCCGCCGCAAAGTCAAGTATTACCAGCCCACCGACATCGGCTACGAAGCCAAAATCAAGCAGAGATTAGAAAAGTTGCGCGGCAATAAAGAATAATTTCCCACTGATGAATTGCTTAGCGGGTCCCTACAGAAGGTGGGGCACTTGCCCATCCGATAGGGCAAGGTGTCTACAAGTCACGCCCTCGTCACCCGCTAAGGATGTCACAATTTGTGACATCCTCTTTTTATTTTCTCTTGTCGCCAGTGATAAATAGTGCTAAAATTAAAGAGTAACTTTAAGGAGGAAAAATGATTATTACAGAGCAGAAACCCTTTCAGGAGATTATAGATAGTTTAAAAGGATATACCAAGATATTCCTGGTGGGTTGCGGGGAGTGTGCGACCACCTGTAAGAGCGGCGGTAAAGAGGAGTTACTGAAGATGCAGCAGGAGTTAGAGAAGCAAGGCAAGGCCATTTTGGGCACTTGTATTCCTGATGCACCTTGCGTTGCCAGCCAGATTAAAACCGAATTAGCCAAGAATATGAAGGCCTTGCGCGAGGCAGAGGCAATTTTGGTTTTGGCTTGCGGTTTAGGCGCGCAGTCAGTAAAAGAAAATGACCGGCTGGGCTTAGCGGTTTTACCTGCCTGTAATACCTTATTTGGCGCGGTCATGGATGCCCAAGGCAACTTCTACGAGAAGTGCTCTTTATGCGGAGAATGCGTGTTAGATGTTACCGGCGGAATTTGTCCGATTACCCTTTGCGCCAAAGGGCTCTTAAATGGCCCCTGCGGCGGGATGGATAAAGGAAAATGCGAGGTAGATAAGGACAGAGACTGCGCCTGGGTGTTAATCTATAAGGAATTAGAAAAGAGGAAAAAACTGGATGAACTCAAGAAAGTTCAGGCGGCCAAAGATTTTAAGAAGACTACTAAGCCGCGCAAATTAATTATGACAAAATGAGCGAACGAGCCTATTCTGATAAAGTGATGGACCATTTCTTACATCCCAGAAATGTGGGAGAAATTCCTGACGCAGACGGAATCGGTAATGTGGGAAACCCCATCTGCGGAGATGTGATGAAGATGTTTATTAAAGTAGAAAACGGCACAATTGTGGACGCCAAGTTTAAAACTTTCGGCTGTGGCGCGGCTATCGCCACAAGCTCTATAGTTACGGAAATGGTTAAAGGTAGAACCGTGGAAGAGGCCTTAAAGATTTCTAATCAGGCAGTAGTAGAGGCGTTAGGAGGGTTGCCTCCCGTAAAATTACATTGTTCGGTTTTGGCGGAACAGGCATTAAGGGCTGCCTTAGCGGATTATTATAAGAAAATAGGCAAAGACCCCAGCGCCTTTACCCCAAGGCCCGAAGCGCACGAACATTAAGATGGGTTTTCAGTCCAAAGATGCAGGGTTGACAAAGAAGCGAATTCGTAGTAAAATCTTAGTTAAGTTAAATTTACAGAAGGAGGAGGACCGAAAGCGCAAAAGTGAAATAATAAAAAAGAAACTGTTTGGGACAAAAATTTTTCAAAAGGCGAAGAGAGTGATGTTTTACATCTCCTTTGACGGCGAGGTGGACACCAAAGAGATGATAAAAGAAGCTATAAAATCAGGTAAGATGGTCGCAGTACCGGTTTGTGGAAAAGGCCGAATAATAAAACCGGTCATATTGCCTACTAAGGCCAAACTCAAGAAGGGCCCTTATGGCGTATGCGAACCTGCGATTAAAAGATCGATTAATTTAGAAAATTTAGACCTTGTGATTGTGCCAGGGGTTGCCTTTAATAAAAAAGGCAACCGTTTAGGACGCGGTAAAGGTTGCTACGATTATTTCTTAAAGAAGTTTCCTCAAAGAATACCGACTATCGGCCTGGCCTTTGATTTTCAAATCTTACCTTCTCTACCCGCCACCAGCGAAGATGTAAGCGTCAATAAAGTTATCTTTGCCTAATCAGTCCGCACAACAAAATAGTTAATTACAAGTTGTCTGTTCATCGAAGGAGGTTGATTAATTTATGTTAACTACAATTATATTTTCCATAGTCACTGCCTTGATCTCGGTGTGCGCCGGATATCTATTAAGAAGATACATAGCGGAAAAGAAGATTCAAGATGCCGAGACGCAGGCAAGGCACATCTTGGAGCAGGCCAAGAAAGAAGCCCAGGACCGGCGTCGGGAAGCAGAACTGGAAGCAAAAGACCTTCTCTATCGCATGCGTCAGGATTTTGAACGGGAAACCAAGGACAGGCGCCAGGAGATAGCTAATTTAGAGAAGAGGCTGGCGCAGAAAGAAGAAAACATTGACCGCAGATTAGGCCTTTTAGAGGCCAAGGAAAAAGAAATCGGGCTAAAGCTTGAGAATGCCAGAAAGCAAGAAGAGTCAATAAAGGCAAAAGAGAATCAATTGCATGCCCTCATCGCCGAAGAAAAAGAAAGATTACAGAAGATTTCCTCATTATCTGCTGAAGAAGCGAAACAGATTTTGCTTAGCCGCCTGAATGAAGAACTAAATGCGGAGAAGGCGGTGTTTATCCGCAGGCAAGAAGAAGAATTGCGCAGTACCATCGATAAAAAGGCAAGAGAAATCGTCAGCCTCAGTATCCAGAAGTGCGCTGTGGAGCATACCGTAGAGTCAACAGTCAGCGTGGTAAATTTACCCGGCGATGAAATGAAAGGCAGGGTTATCGGTAGAGAGGGAAGAAATATCCGCGCCTTTGAAATGGCCACGGGGGTGGATGTGATTATTGATGATACGCCTGAGGCTGTAACCCTATCTGCCTTTGATACGGTGCGCAGAGAAATAGCGCGCCTAAGTTTAGAGAAACTCATTTCCGATGGGAGAATCCACCCGGGTAGGATTGAAGAAATAGTTGAGAAGACCAAGAAGGAAATGGAGGAGAAGATACGCGAGGAAGGCGAGCGCGCCGCGTTTGAGGCCGGGGTTAATGGTTTGCACCCTGAACTGATTAAGCTTTTGGGCCGCTTGAGATACCGCACCAGCTTTGGCCAGAATGCCTTACAGCACTCTAAGGAAGTTTCTTTTCTTTTGGGCGCGCTGGCTTCGGAGATCGGATTAGATTTTAGAATGGCCCGGCGCATAGGCCTATTGCACGATATCGGCAAAGCGGTTGACCATCAGATTGAAGGTACGCATGCCAAGATCGGAGCAGACCTGGCCAGGAGATATAATGAGCCCCAAGAAGTCATGCATGCCATTGAGGCCCATCATGAAGAAGCGCAAGCCCAGAGCATCTATGCGGTTTTGACCGTGGCTGCAGATGCCATCAGCGCCAGCAGGCCAGGGGCAAGACGCGAAACCTTAGAGACCTATATCAAGAGGTTGGAAAAATTAGAGTCCATTGCTAATCTTTTTAAAGGCGTGGAGAAGTCTTTTGTCATCCAGGCTGGCCGCGAGATAAGGGTAATTGTGCAGCCCGAGAAAATAACCGATAGCGATGCCGTTAATCTGGCGCGGGATATCCGTAAAAAAATAGAAGAAGGAATGGAGTATCCGGGGCAAATTAAAGTAACGGTTATTAGAGAAACAAGGGCAATAGAATACGCAAAATGAAAATATTATTTATTGGTGATATAGTCGGCAGTCCAGGCAGAGAAGCCGTAAAAAAGCTATTGCCTGAATTAAAAAAAGAATATCGCCTTAACTTTGTTATTGCCAATGCCGAGAATGCCGCCGGAGGTTCAGGGATTACGCTGGCAGTAGCCGAAGAATTATTCGCTTCAGGATTGGATGCGCTTACCTCTGGAGACCATATCTGGAAAAAAAGAGAAGTCTTGGAGATTATTAATCAAGAAGAAAGGATTTTAAGGCCGACGAATTTTCCTGCGGGCGCGCCGGGTCATGGCTGGGGAGTATTCAAGACCAAAGACGCCCTTAAGGTAGGAGTAGTGAATGTGCAGGGCAGGGTTTTTATGGAGGCATTAGAGTGCCCTTTTAGGGCCAGCCGGCAAGCGCAGGAATCTTTGTTTCAGGAGACAAAGATTATCATTGTGGACATACATGCTGAGGCAACTTCAGAGAAGGTGGCTTTGGGCTGGTATTTAGATGGCAAGGTATCCGCGGTTTTAGGCACACATACCCATATCCAGACTGCGGATGAGAGAATTTTACCGCAAGGCACTGCTTATATTACCGATGTAGGCATGACCGGCCCATTGGATTCTGTAATCGGCAGAAAAATAGAGGATGTCTTAGAAAGGTTTCTTACCTGTGTTCCGACTAGATTTGAAGTAGCCAAGGAAAATATTCAATTACAGGGCGCGGTTTTGGATATTGATGAACAAACCGGTAAGGCAAGGTCAATTGAGAGGATACAGAGGAAACTCAATGTTTAAATTCCAAATCACAAATTCCAAATCACAAACAAATCCCAATTTCAAAATCACAATGACCAAAACGAAACCGGCTATTTATAATTTTGGTATTGTAATTTCGATATTGTTTGTAATTTGTGGTTTGTGTATTGGAATTTATCCTTCATTTGCCCAGCAAAGTGATGACCTTGAATTTACTTTAGACGTCGCTTCCAACACTATTCCTTTGCCCAAGATTTTTAAGCCCAATATTGACTTAAGCGGTCGGGGTTTTCATCGTGACGCTTATCGGCCGCAACAGGTGGCAGCCGGCGAAGTTTTAGATACCTGGCAAAAGGATATTGGCTTTAGCGGGTTATATCGCCTACAGTATAATCTCTGGGAGATAAATCAACTTGCCAAAGACAAAGATTTACAAAATAATTTATTAGGTAATTACGAAAAGATAATTAAGGACATAAACGATGCTGGTGGATTAGTTATTTTAGATATCTTTGGCACAGCCGCAGGCCTAGGCAAGGTTTTAGATAAAAGAAGCCCGCCTCAGAATTTAAAGGCATTTAAGGAATTGATTAAGAGCCATATCAGAAACTTAAGTTGCGATAAGAGGTATAATATCTGGTATGAAGTCTGGAGCGCCCCGGATTTAGATGATTTCTTTTTGGGCAGAAAACAAGAATACCTTAATCTGTATCGGGCAGTTGCGGAGAGCGTAAAAGAACTGAACAGCGAAACCAAGATTTATATACCCGTAGGTGGACCGGCGTCGAGCTGGTGGTTTCAGAACTTCGATGGCAATACCATCGTTA
>CAYHAI010000211.1:0-4088 GCA_964354585.1 uncultured Planctomycetales bacterium | reverse complement strand
TCCATATATCTTTTTTACCATATAATTTTATCAAGTGTGTTGTAAAAGCATCAACAAGATATAAAAGCAAAAAAGTTTGTTGTTAAGCAGAAGCTACAAAACCAGCATAGTAATATGTATCAATATACATCCACTATCACGGGTAGTGTAATTGATTACATAAACCACTAGTATATGATATAGTGTCAAATTAGTGACATTTAGTGGTGATTACCAGCCAGAAAATGTTGCAGAAATGACTTATACGGGTCTTTGATTTCCGGGGGGGGTGATGACAGCGGACAGGTGGAAAAGCGTCTGTATAGGGCTCCAGGGAAGAATGGGCGGGGTATGGGCATCAGCCTATGAAACCATACCCGTAAACCTAGCCAAAACCCCGTAAAATGGGCCATTTTGGCAGAAAAAAACCGGTTACAAACTTTGGGCTTGTAACCGGAGTCGGTCTCCATCAACTTGATGGGGCTTGAACCTATGGACTTGTTATATCAGCTTGTAAAAAGCTGCAAGACATTTTTGAACCCTCCAGATGCATCTTCTGCATCTGGTGTTGCGTTCACTAGACTGGCAAGCTTTTCAGCTTGCAGTTAAATCCCGGCTATAAATTAGATTTGGCTGGTAGGATTGTACCCGTTAAGCGTGGTAAGTATAAGAAACTACCACTTACCAAATCTGCAGCCAGATTAAAGTCTTATCTTAAGTTGGTAACATCCAAGTCCAAAACTGGATGGGCCACTATTGACTTACATATTATATCATCATACTTTCAGATAAGTTTCAGAACTATTCAGCGTGCAAAGAATAGTATTGAAACAAATCACGGATTGGAATTTAGAACCATATCCAATGAAAGTGGACGGCGTGGTCATAAGTTATTAGTTGGGGCGGTAGACAAGATTCAGAATGATGTACATCAGCATAGTATAGCCGGCAAACGGCGTAACATATGGACACGGATAGGTAGCAAGCAAGCCGTACTGGTTCATCCTACATCATCCGTAATCAGCTCCAGGCGTAATCAGTCATTGATAGTGAATGCAACCACTCCCCTACCCCGTTGGCAGCCATCTGGAAACCAATGTCTGGCGCCCTCTTTTGACAGGGTTTCAGAAAAAAGTTGTTCTCCAGATGATGCGGTTTTCACTGGACAATCAAGTGACAAAATTTATCTCCCTACTAAAGATAAAGATTATCATCATAAAATACATACTCCAGCTTGGGATGTAGAAAAGTCTTTCCATCGGCATCAAGTGGTTTCAAAACCTCCAAGTAGGAACCAAGTCAAGTTGGGACACTACATAAAGAACAAGTGTATTGAAGGCATTTGGGATAACTGCAAAATTGATGTTCCAAAAAATGCAGGTGGAATATATAACTGGGCACTTAAGTGGATACTAAAGGGCGGTAGCATCAACCAGATGTTGAAAGTGTTCCAACTGGCTTTGGAACATCAGCATAGGACAGCAACAGATGTGCAGTTGTTGACTGGGCAGGGAAGTGACTACAGGTTTAATATCAGCAGTACTATAGTACGGGCAGACAATATAATGTGCATCCATCAAATGAATGGTACAAT
Organism: uncultured Planctomycetales bacterium; assembly: GCA_964354585.1. Classification (GTDB taxonomy): domain Bacteria; phylum Omnitrophota; class Gorgyraeia; order Gygaellales; family Profunditerraquicolaceae; genus CAYHAI01. The sequence goes on along the minus strand of CAYHAI010000211.1, from coordinate 2,515 downwards.
GGTTGTTTGGTCCAAGGACTTGGTTGTATCCAATTGAACCATCAACCATTAAGTATCAACAACCTATTCAGAATATTTTAGCATTTGATGGATTTTCACTGGTATCCAAGTGGTTCCTCTAATCGTCTTAATATTCAAGTTGTTCAGCCGGTCAGCAATTTGTTGTAGTGTATACTTTTCTTTCCTAAGTGAAACTACCAACGGCAAAATATCTTTTCTGTAAGTGGAACAAATAGTTTGATGTTGTAGGCGTCCAAGTTTTGCAACTTGTAGGATGTTTTTGGAACCTAGTTTTTGTCCGCAAACATCTCGGCGGTATTTCAAATTTTTGCAAATCCGTGAACTAAGTTGCTCGGATTCAAATTCAGCCATTACACTAAACAGGTTTAAAACCATCCGGTTGGCATATGGTTGGTCAAGAAAGAAAAGCTCCACTTTTGAATTTAAAAGTGTCTGCATTTTAAAAATTGAACGGCTTAATCTATCTACAGAACAGCATACCAAAGTAGCTCCAAGTTTTTGACAATGGTTGATAGCATCACTTAGGCCAGGACGGGCATCGTCTCTGCCACTTAATTGGTCCCCATAGATGGCAACCAGTTCCAAGCCGTTTGACTTGCAGTGGTTGGTAATTCTAAGCTCTTGGTTGGCATAACTTGAAGCTTGGCGGTCATCCGTTGAAACTCTTATGTACCCTACAACTTGGTTTTGATTCATCTTGAAGTCAGGGCTACAGGTATGGTATAGGGCGGTCAACAGCATTCTTTAAAGAATCTAAGACATTCCTCTTAAAACTAAAAAAACCATCAAAAGCCCAACAAAATGACAACTTTGGAACTCCCCCTCAATGAACATCAGGATAAGGTAGTGACAATTTGGAAGGAAAAAATGTTCAAGAAATTGAAGCGGGCCAATGGCGGGGTGAAGGGAAAAGATCCCACGGAAGGTGAAGTTTTAGTAGCTTTGGCAAATGAAATGGTCTACGGGGCGGTGGTATCCCGTAAGCTTGAAACCCAAATTATCGTAGCAAAACGGAAGTCCAAGAATGCGTCACTGGTTGACTTGCTACATACTCTTAAAGTTACTGGCCGTCCTCGTGGCCCATATAACAAGTCTAAGAAATCGTCAAATAAAACAACCTAAACAATAGTTGTTTAGATACTTATATATAAGACTCGTAGCAGGTCTTATCATCAAGTTTGAAAACCAACCCTAATCGGTTGGTTTTCTTTTTATTTGGACTTGTTCTTTTTAGAAGCTCTTAACATTTCAGCTTTTCTTTTTGCGTAAGCTTTAATCTTTTTGGCAGCAATTCTGTCTTTTGTTGCATCTCTCTTTCTCTTTTCATTTCTTGAATCAATGGCATCAAGTCTAGCATCATCATATAAACTTTCCCCTACAATGATGTTGTCAATTACTATTCCATCTTGACTCCATTTTTCAAGTTGATTTGCAGTGTGGTAAAGTAAAGCTAATAGCTTTTCATATTCTTTTTGGTTTATCATAATTATTCATCTGTTGTATCTCCATAACCACTATCAATAGCGTCATTATGCAGTTGTATTCTTGTTTGTGAAAACTTAAATCCTAAATCTAAAAGTATCTTTGGAATAACTCCATCATCTGTATCAGTTTTGTTCTTTAATTTAACAATCTTGTGATAGTAATCACTCCAATATGGATTTTGTTCTTTCTTAAAAATGTATCCAATCCAAGAAGATTCTGTTCCATCATCTCTTATACATTCAGATTTAAATCTATATTTTCTTACTTGAACACTTTCATACAAACTTGTTTGTCCAAGAAATGGTGTTGATAAAATAAGTGGTTCAAGTATTTGTAAAGCTGTATAATCTCTTTTACCATTTACTATATCAGGTCTGTCATATGTAGTTTGTTCATTGAACAAGTTTCCAAAGATTAAGTGAAAGTGAAGCAATGTACTTTCTTTTTGTATTTCACTGCAACAAGTTGCAAACCATTTCTTATATGGTATTATCTTTTCAGGTCCATATAAAGATTTACAAGTTTCATACAACCATTTGACAACCTCTTTATTCTTTAATTTTCTACAACCAAATTCACTTGCAGGTTGTTTTATTACAATTGTTGCGGTGTAAAACCAGTGGTGTTCTGGAATAGAATCAGTGTTGTATTCATACGGATTTGTAGCATTGTTTGTAGCATTCATATATCATCATTTTAATTATCATCAGTTAATAGCATCAGTACATAGTGTTCCTAACCAATCTATCTTTTGAAAATTGGTTAGGGCGGATAATAAGTGTTAAGAAACTAAATTGTACACGGCCAAAATGTTTCCACTTATGAACCAACCATATGTTCTGTCTAACATATAAATATCAACAAGCATCTGGAAAAGTGAATATAAAAAGTCCAACCGGTTCCGTTATCGTCAAACCATCCGGCGGCGGATTTTTTATAATTAAGTCCTCTAGCGTGTCCTCTGGCGTGTCCGTTTGCAAGCTCTAGCATCTACTCCAGGTGATGGTAG
>CAYHAI010000210.1:0-15015 GCA_964354585.1 uncultured Planctomycetales bacterium | reverse complement strand
GTATGCCATTCCACCACTTGCCCGAGATATTTTCAAAGTTTCGAGACGGTTAGATACTCGGGTCGCGGCGCAGCTTGCCGCTGCGCTACGCTCGCTTGAGTATCCATTAAATTTTTCTCGTCGAAAAATTTAATGGAGGCGACGAGCGGACTCGAACCGCTGAATAGTTGTTTTGCAGACAACTGCCTTACCGCTTGGCTACGTCGCCAATTTTCAAACAATATTTTTTACCGCCTTTATTATCGTCTCGACCTCTGCCAAGCAACCAAGGCCTATTTTGCCACAGGCAAGCCGGCCTTTGCGCGGCTCGACGAACTTATAACTAAAGGATTTTAATTTCTTAATATTTTCTTGGGTAATCTTGTTTAAATACATCTGCTCATTCATTGCCGGCGCAATAAGAACCGGCGCCTTTGTCGCACAGATAACACAGGTTAACAAATCATCACAAATTCCAGAAGCAATTTTACCAATAATATTAGCCGTGGCCGGAGCGATTAAAACCAAATCTGCTTTTTCCGCCAAAGACACATGCTCTATCTCCCAGGCTTGCGGCTCCTCAAATAGGCCGCGATAGACTTTATTGCCAGACAAGCTCCCAAACACAATCGGCTTAATCAACTCTTCTGCCTCAGCCGTCATTACCACCGTCACTAAAAATCCTTCCTCCTTCAGCCGGCGCACAATTTCGCAGGCCTTGTAAATAGCAATGCTTGCGGTTACCCCTAAAATAATGTGCTTCTTTTTAGGCATGGTTTATTTTTCTGCCTTGATTTTGTGGTACTTCACCCTGCCTCCAGCAATCTCGTACAAGGCAATAGTAGAAGGTTTGTTTGAGGCATTTGTATCCACTAATTTGGGTTGGCCTTCGGCAATCTCCAAGGCCCTTTTAGCGGCCAAGACCACTAATTTATAAATCGACCCTCCGCTCTTATCTAACAACGTTTCCAAAGCCACATAAGGCATATCCCACCTCGCTAAAGTTTAGATTTGATTTCCCCTAACACAATATCTTTTAGTTCCCTCGCCGTATTGTCCAACACCGCATTCGTCAGGCAATAATCGTATCGGCGAGAAAGCCGTATTTCTTTCTCTGCCAGTTTTAAGCGTTCCCGAATCTCTTCTTTTTTAGTTTTAGCGCAGCGCCCCTCTATTCTCCTCTGTAGCGCTGCCAAAGACGGCGGCAAAATAAAAATGGTAATGGTATTATTGGGATAAAGCCGCTTAACTTTTAAGGCGCCTCTTAAATCTAAAGAGCAAATTAAGTTTTTCCCTTTTGCCAATTGCCTTTCCGCAAAATCCTTAGGGCTTGCGTAATAATATCCTAGATACCTGGTCCATTCAAGAATTTTTTTGGCTTGTTTTTTCTGGACAAATTGTTTTTGGCTGCAGAAAAAATAATCCCGACCGTTTTTTTCACCAGACCTCTTTGGCCGCGTGGTAAGAGAAATGGATTTAACTAGTTTACCTTTAAGGCCTTTGTCTTTAAATAAACTGGCCAATAGGGTGGTTTTACCTGAACCCGATGGCCCAGAAACCACAAATATCAAACCCCTTTTTTTACTCTGGTTTCTGTACTCTGGTTTCTGGTTTCTCACTCTATGTTTTGCACCTGCTCGCGGATCTTCTCAATCTGGCTCTTCATTTGCACTACGCGGCTAGAAATAGCGGCATGGCAAGACTTGGCAGCCATGGTATTGGCCTCGCGCTGCATCTCTTGGGCAATGAAATCTAATTCTTTGCCTATCGGGCCTGGTTTAGAAAGTTTATTTCTAAAATTCCGGATGTGAAATGCCAGGCGTTCCACTTCTTCGGTAATATCAGTCGTTTTTAAAAAACTGCTGCGCTCTTCGTCGGTTTTAATTTTGGCGCACTTATCTTTAATCAGTTTTCTCGACCTTGACTTGACCGCGGAGAGATTATTCGTTAGGGTCTGGGCCCGGCTTTTTAAATAACCCTCCAGGGCCCGGCCTTCTTTCTGGCGCATCTTCACCAGATCGTCGAGGGCCTGATTTACTAATAAATTTAGGCGCGGCCAGATGCGCTCCTTAGGAGTTCTGCTCTCGGCCAAAGACAAAATGCCCGGCAAATGTATCAAGGTATCCAAGCGCAGGTCGTCTTTAAGGCTAAAGCGGTGCTTGATCTTTTTGAGCGCCACCAGATAACCATTAACTAACCGTTCATTGATAAACACCGTCGGGCTCTCTTGGCCAACAATGCTAACCACACAGGTAACCCTGCCCCGCTTAATCTTGGCCTCAACTTCCTTTTTAATCCGGTCTTCCAAAGACAAAAATCCTTCGGGCAAATGAAAGACCATATCCAAAAATTTGTGGTTTGCGCTGCGCAGTTCAACGCCTACTTTGCCAAAAGGCAAAATCTTCGCTTGCCTGCTGCCAAACCCCGTCATACTATTCAACATTTAACCTCCCTCGCGCCCAGACTTTGATTTTCTTTTCCTTTTCCGTAACTTCTTTTACCGGATATAAATTTACAATGATCTCCTCGGGCTGAAACCAAAGTTTTATCTCCCGCTCTGCTTCTTGTTCGTTTGAAGAGACATGAATCACATTTTCGTAAACGCCGGCTGTGGTTATCCTGCCGTAAGAACCCCGGATAGAAGTAGGGTCTGCTTCTTCGGGGTTAGTGGCGCCGGCCAGCTCGCGGCATTTTTTAATCGCCCCCTCGCCCCAATAAATTAGCGCCATTACCTTCTTGCGATTGTGGAGTTCTCCTTGGATATACTTGATTAATTCCCCGAAGAACGGTTTATCCTTGAGGTGCCGATAGTGCTCTTCGGCTAATTGCCGCGAAACGCGCGCAATCTTAGCCGCCACAATTTCCAGTTTTGTCTCGGATAACCGGGTTAAGATATTGCCGGTTAAAGATTTCTTCAGCCCGTCGGGCTTAATGAGGATTAAAGTCGCCTGATTCGTCACTTTGCTCCTCCTCTCAGCACATTCACAATTCTCTCTAAGTCTTCCTGGGAATAGAATTCAATCAGAATGTGGCCGCGCTTCTTGCGCTTGCTAATTCTGACTTTAGTGGCTAAAACATGCTGTAATTCTTCTTCCAGCGCTGCTAGATAAGGTTCGCGCCAAGATTTGACCATGTGGCGCTTAATTCCGCGTGGCCGCTGCGCCTTGATTAAACTCTCCAGCTCCCTGACCGACAACCCCTTAGAGATAACCTCTTGGGCTAACCGGCGTTGTTGGTTAGCGTCTTCCATCTCCAAAAGCGCTCGGCCATGGGCAAAAGAGATGCGGCCCTTTTTGATTTCCTCCTGAATTTCTTGCGGCAACTTCAACAATCGCAATATGTTAGTAACAGAAACCCTCGCCTTGCCCAGCACCTCGCTAATCTTTTCTTGCGTAACTTGAAATTTATCAATGAGATACCTATAGGCGTGCGCTTCTTCAATGGGATTAAGTTCCTGCCTTTGAATATTCTCAATTAAAGACAACTCCAAAGAATCGCGGTCCTCTACCTCCTTGACGATTACGGGTATCTCTTTGATATTCAATAGGTTAACTGCGCGCAGCCTTCTTTCACCGGCAATTAACTCATAATAATCTCCTTTGTGCCTGACTAAAATAGGCTGGATTACTCCTTTTTCTTTAATTGACTGGGTAAGCTCTTCCAGGCTTTGGCTATCAAAACTCTCGCGCGGCTGAAAAGGATTGGGCTTAATCTGGTCAGTTTGGACATAAATAATCTTATCTTGCCTGCCTGTCTCTCTCTCTGGGATCAAAGCGCTAATCCCTTTACCTAAGGCTTTTCTTTCCATAAGACTACTCCTTCGCTAAAATTTCCTGGCTCAGCTCTGCATATTTCTGCGCGCCAATAGACTCGCTATCATATAAAGCAATGGGCTTGCCAAAACTCGGCGCCTCGGTTAAGCGTACATTGCGCGGAATAATCGTCTGATAAACCTTATCCGGGAAATAATTCTTGACTTCCTGAATCACCTCTTTCGCCAGATTAGTACGAAAATCCGCCATGGTCAATAAGACCCCCTCAATTTTGAGAGCCGAATTGAGATTATCTTTCACAAGTTTAATCGTATTAACGAGTTGCGTTAATCCTTCTAAGGCATAATATTCACATTGCACCGGGATGAGCACGCTATCTGCAGCGCACAATCCATTAATCGTTAATAGCCCCAAAGAAGGCGGGGAATCAATAAAGATAAAATCAAAATTCTCTTTTTCTTTTTGCAGGGCTTTTTTTAGGCGATATTCCCTGCCCAAAAGACTCACTAATTCCACTTCTGCGCCAGTAAGGTCTAAATTAGAAGGGGCCAACCAAAGATTGCTAATCGCCGTGGCCTGGAAGATTTCTTTTATTTCTAATTCTTCCAAAAGCACGTGGTAAGTGCTTGTTTGGACATTATGCTTATTGATTCCTAGCCCGCTGGTGGCATTTGCCTGAGGGTCTAAGTCCACCAACAAGACTTTCTTCTGACTCAAGGCAAGACAAGCAGAGAGATTGATGGACGAGGTTGTCTTGCCCGTACCGCCCTTCTGATTACAAATTGTAATAATTCTACCCATTGTGATTTATAGAGTTACAAAATGTAACCCGAGGAACATGCCCTCTAGTTATCATTATTATCTTAAAATAATAGGGTTTGTCAAGTGTTTTCTTGAGCCTTGATTAAACTTACCCTTATCTTGGCTGGCTTAGCCCCGGGCATTCCAAAAAGGCCTTGTTCCTCCTCGGAAAGTACTTGTATTTTTACTTTATGGCGGGGTAATTTTAATTCTTTTAGGGCTTTTTTTACTGCCTCTTTTATAGTTCTGCCTTCTACTTCAATGCTTAATTTAGGGGTCATTTTTTTCGGTTAATGCTAAATTGATTCACTAACATCAGCGCGCTATTAATGAACCAATACAAGACTAATCCTGAGGGCATATGATAAAAAATAAAACCAAACATAATCGGGAATAAAATAGTCATTAATTTTTGCTGCTCGGCAGAGCTACCTGTGGCAGCAGCGAGAGAAATCTTCTGTTGCACAAACATTCCTATGGCCATAACAATCGGCAAGATATTAATCTCATTGCCAATCACTGGCAAAGAGTTGGGCAAAACAAAAAGCCGATCTGGCTCGGATAAGTCTTTTATCCATAAAAAGTTAGCTCCTTTTAAGGCCACTGAGCGCATCAAGGCCTGATAAAGCGCAAAGAATATCGGTATCTGTAGAATTAAAGGTAAGCATCCGCCTAAGGGGTTCACTTTGTGCTGACGATACAATTCCATAATCTCCTTGTTCAGTTTTTGAGGATTGTCTTTATGGATGCGGCGTAATTCTTCTATGTGGGGCTGTAACGCCTGCGTCTCTTTCATCGAGCGCATTTGTTTTAAGGTAAGGGGATAAAGGATAAAATAAACCACGAGGCTTAAGATCACAATAGCCACGCCCCAATTATGCACCAGCCGGTAGAGAAAATCCAGTAATTGCAAGAGGAGCCGGGAAATAAAATCAAAGGTGCCATAATTGACCACTGCCAACCAGGCGGGCTTAATCTGATTAATTATCCGCAACTCTTGCGGCCCCAAATAGATAAGAAATTTTTGCGCTGTGGTTTGACCGGGCAAAAGCATAATTTCCGCAGATTTTAACCCAATTTCGTATTGCTGGGGGGTAATCTTTCTGATAAAGCCTTTGTAATTTTTCAGCTCCGGCTCAATCAGCGCGCAAAAATATCTGTCTCGCAGGCCCAAAAAGTCTAGGCCAGCAAAGGCATAATCTCGGCGCGGGCTAAGGTGCAAAACTTTGTCTTGAGCAGCTACGGTTACGCCCTGGTAGCGCGCCTGGACACTTTTCGGGTCAAGCTCCAGGACTCCTAAAAGCAAAGGTAAATCTATCTTCAATGGCAAGGCAGATAAATTCTGGATTGTAATATCTAACCCTATGGTGTAGTTAGGGTTAGAAAAAATGAATTTTTTGGTAATCTTCTTACTGGCATCGGCATAAACAAAACTCACTACCTCAGGAGAAATATTTTCTTTTTTAAAAGCCAGTGCGTTATCGGCGATGGCAAATCCGGATTGCAAAGCAAATTTATAATTTTGGTGGGCTTTAAATACCACCTCCTTAATGGCGGCCTGAGATTCGCTAAAGGCAAGCTCAACGTTCCCTTGATTAAATTTAAATAAAGCAGAGGCAGGCGGTTCTTGTCTGGAGGGCGCAGGAAGAACTGGCAAGGTGGCAATTTTTATATCCGGTGGGTTTTGCGTTGCAACTTCTTTATTCCCAACGGGATACATCTTGGAGGACAAAGCAGACCAGCTCAACAAAACCAATAAAGATAAGGCTATAGCTAAAACTAAACGTCTCTCCATATTTTTATACTAAAGGGTCGTAGCCGGCCTTGCCAGAAAAGGGATGGCAAGACAATAAACGCCTTAGCCCTTTCAGTATCCCTCTACACAATCCGTACTTGATAATTGCTTGTTGGGCGAACTCTGAACAAGTAGGCGAAAAGCGACAGGAGAAAGGCAGCGTTATCCTGATATATTTTTGATAAATATTGATCAAATTAAGCGCCAACTCTTTCAACATTAAATGCAGAGCCTGTGTCTGCCTTTTTGTCTGCGACGAGACAAAACCTTCCGGCCCGCTCTTTTGGCCATCCTGCGACGGAAACCATGCCTGCGCTTGGCTACGATATTTGTCGGTGTCTTTAAATTTTTTTTCATGCGCCGATATCCTTTTTAAAATAAAGATAGTTTTTTAATTATAACACAAAGAAGGTTCAAGTCAAACAAATATTAAGTATGTTATTTTGCTGCGGGATTTGCTCGCGTGCTGTCCCGAAACTTCGGGACTAATGCACGCTCCCAAATCCCTCCGCAAAATATATCATAACTTATAACTTTAGCGGGTGACGAGGCGTGTTTCGAGCCGCGTGATGCGGCGAGAAATATGCCTCGGTGAGGACCCGCTAAATCTAAAAAATATTGCTTGAGAAATATTTTTGTTGACCAAAAGAAAATTTTTTGTATAATAGGGAGCGTGTCGTATTATCCACAGAGTTATGCAAGTTGTGTATAAACTGTGAATTGTTCAAGAACGGGTCGGTGGCGTGGTGGCGATGTTAGATATTGTCAAGTCGTGGGAAAAGGCGGGGGGCTACTTAAAGGATAAGCTGGGTAGCACTATTTTTGAAACCTGGATTTTACCCTTAAGGCCCGCGCTCAAAGACGGCCGTAATTTAATCCTAGAGGCGCCGGATAATTTCTTCAGGGACTGGGTGGACAAACACTACCGAGAACTTATCCAAGAGGCTATCCGACAATCAGGCCAACCAGAGATTTTCGTTACCTTAAGCGTTAATACTTTGGCTAAAGATACGCCTTTGCCGTCGCCGGTAAGTGTACCAGCCAACCCAAAGTTAGAATCTCGGGATAGCCTACAATTAAACCCGCGTTACACTTTTGAAAATTTTGTGATTGGCCCTTCTAATCGCCACGCCCACGCCTATTCGCTGGCAGTGGCTGAGTCTCCAGCCAAGGCCTATAATCCTTTGTTTATTTACGGGAGGGTGGGGTTAGGGAAAACCCATCTTTTACAGGCAATCTGTCATCACCTTAAGGCAAAAAGCCCAAAAAATCCGAAAATCTATTATCTGTCTTCAGAGCGTTTCACTAACGAGCTTATCGATGCCATACAGCACCGCTCTACCGCGGCCTTTAGGCAGAAATACAGAAATATGGATGTGCTGGTGATTGACGATATCCACTTTATCGCCGGCAAAGAATCCACCCAGGAAGAATTCTTCCATACCTTTAACGCCCTCTACGACGCCCATAAACAGATTATTATCTCCTCTGACCGGCCAGTCAAAGAGATATCCAACTTAGAGGAAAAATTAGTCTCCAGGTTTAGTTGGGGGCTTACTACCGACATCCAGCCGCCGGATTTAGAGACCCGCGTGGCGATCTTAAAAAAGAAAATTGAAAGAGAACCGGTGTCGGTGCCGGATGAAGTAATCTTTTTTATCGCCCAGCTGATTAAAACCAATATCAGAGAATTAGAGGGCGCGCTTATACGCGCTATTGCCTATTCTTTACTGGAAGAAAAGCCCATTAGTTTAGAATTAACCAAAGAAGTTTTAAGGGACCTTTTAAGGGAACCTAAAAAATTAATCACCATAGATTTTATACAGCGTTGTGTAACCGAGGAGTTTGGTGTCTCGTTGCAAGACCTCAAGACCAAGCGCCGTAATAAAACCATAGTTTTGCCCCGGCAAATAGCTATGTATCTGAGCAGGGAGTTAACGGATTTATCTCTGCCGGAAATAGGGGGTTTTTTCGGGGGCAAAGACCATACTACGGTGTTACACTCCTATAATAAAATTAAAGCGGGCCTTGGCGCCGATGAGGGATTAAAAGAAAGAATTAACAAGATCATACAGGTGATTAAACAATAAATTCAGGGTTTATTTTAAACAAAAAAAGATATAATATGTTACAAGATATATACTTTGGTAGATATCCTCATAAAAACCAACCATTACTACTTTTAATACGATATAAATATAGTATTTATATTAATAGAAGGGAGAGAAAATGAAGTTTAAAACCCAAAAAACCAACCTATTAACCGGGATACAAACCATACAGAACGTGGTTACCGCAAAGGCAACCCTACCCATATTATCCAATATTTTAATTGAGGCCCAAGAGGGTAGCCTAAAATTAACCGCCACAGACTTAGATATTGGCATAAGCTGTGTAATACCTGTAGATATCCAAGAACCCGGCGCAATTACCATACCCGCTAAAAGATTTGGCGATATTATTAAAGAGTTGCCCGGCAATGATGTGTCTGTGGTAACCAAGAAGAATAACTTGGTGCTTATCGAGACCGAAAATTGTCAATTTAAGATTATGGGCGTGGCCAGCGAAGAATTCCCCAAAATGCCGGAATTTAAGGATAAACAAGTAATTAAACTAGAACAGGCTGACCTGAAAGAGATGTTAAGTTTAACCTCCTTTGCTGTGTCGCTGGATGAAACCCGCTATATTTTGAATGGCATACTATTGAAGATAGCGCAAAATAATTTAGAATTAGTAGCTACCGATGGCAAAAGGTTGGCGATAGCCCGGGGGAAATTAAAACAAGACATAGACAAAAATATCCAGATTATTATACCCATTAAGGCCATCCAAGAGCTGAACCGTAGTTTAAAAGACGAAGGAGAATTGATGTTGGTATTAAGCAATAACCAGGTATTGTTTGAATTGGATGGCGTAGTGATTATTTCCCGCTTGATTGAAGGCGAATTCCCTGACTACCAACAGGTTATACCCCCTTCGTCTGAGAATAAAATTAAGATTAGCCGCGAGCAGTTTTTATTGGCGGTAAAAAGGGCAGCCCTACTTTCTACCCCTGATTACCAGGCGGTCAAACTAGAGGTTTTTAAAAACAAATTAGTGGTTTCCAAGTCTACCCCTGATATCGGCGAGTCGCGCGAAGAAGTAACCATGGAATACTCAGGCAAAGAGATAGCCATTGGATTTAACCCGGCTTATTTAATTGATGTCTTGAAGAATCTTAACCTGGAGAATATCGAGTTTGAGTTAACCGATACCGAGAAGCCCGGGGTAATCCGCGTAGACGGATATATTTATATTGTTTTGCCGATGCGCTTAGGATAAAAATGGAAGGGATCAGAGGCGCTGTTAAAGAGGTAATGCGGCGCTTAGAGACAAAAAAGAAAACATCGCCTAGGGCAAGCCCACAGGCATTGCTGGAGCAGGCCTTAAGCAGGAAGGAATTGAAGCATGTCCAGCTGCAATATTTTAAAAAAGGCGTTTTGAGCATCAACGTAGATTCGTCTTCCTGGCTTTACCAGTTAAATTTAAAAAAAGCGGATCTATTGGCGCAATTAGAGAAGAAGGCCGTAGACATAAGAGATATTCGTTTCCGGCTGGGGGCAATCAAGTGAAAAAAAAGAAAACAAAACCAGAAAAAATTCATCCCAAAGCAAAAGAGCGCGATAAGCCCAAAGAAGCACTGCCAGGGCCGGTTAAAGACAGGGCTTACGATGCTACTACGATACAGGTTTTAGAGGGCGTAGAGGCAGTCAGGCTCCGGCCGGCAATGTATATTGGCGATACCTCGGTGCGCGGCCTGCACCATTTAGTGTATGAGGTGGTTGACAACAGTGTTGATGAAGCCCTGGCTGGCTATTGTAATACTATAGAGGTGGTGGTTCATCCGGATAATAGCGTTAGTGTTTTAGATAATGGCCGGGGCATACCCGTAGATATACACAAGACCGAGAAAAAGCCGGCAGTAGAAGTGGTCCTTACCACATTACATGCCGGAGGTAAGTTTGACCACCGCGTATATAAAGTAGCCGGAGGCTTGCACGGCGTAGGCGTAAGCGTGGTCAATGCGCTTGCCGAGCGGCTGGAGGTTGAGGTTAAAAGAGATGGCAAGGTTTTTCACCAGCGTTACGAGCGCGGCAAGACCGCCTCCAAGCTCACAGTCATTGGGAAAAGTAGCACCACAGGTACCAAGGTAACCTTTAAGGCTGACCGCGCTATTTTTGATAAGATAGATTATTCCTATGATATCTTAGCCCAGCGCTTAAGGGAACTGGCCTTTTTGAATAAGGGCCTAAAAATTAAACTCCAGGATAAGCGCACCGACAAGGAGAATGTTTTTGAGTTTGACGGCGGGATTATCTCTTTTGTGGAATACCTGAATAAAAATAAAAATCCCCTGCATCATAAAGTGATTTATTTTGAGAAGAAACAAGATACAGTTATTGTCGAGGCTGCGCTGCAATACAATGACGGTTATGCCGAAACTCTGTTTTCTTTCGCCAATAATATTAATACTATTGAGGGCGGGACACACCTGTCGGGTTTTAAATCCGCGCTTACCCGCGCCATAAACCAATACGCCAAAGCCAAGAACTTAATTAAGGCTGAGGGAATCGATATTAGCGGAGATGATGCGCGGGAAGGCCTAACCGCAGTAATCAGCGTCAAGGTCCCTAACCCGCAATTTGAAGGGCAAACCAAAACTAAATTAGGTAATTCTGAGATAGAGGGCCTGGTGGCGTCGGCGAGCCTGGATTCTCTCTCTGCCTACTTTGAGGAAAACCCCTCTGTAGCCAATAAGATCATAGATAAGGTAATTTTAGCTAGCCGCGCACGCGAAGCAGCGCGTAAGGCAAGAGAACTTACGCGTAGAAAAGGCGCCTTAGAAGGAGCAGGGCTACCCGGTAAATTAGCAGATTGCTCAGAAAGGGACCCAGCATTATGTGAGCTTTATATAGTCGAGGGCGATTCAGCCGGAGGCTCGGCAAAACAAGGTCGCGATCGTCGGTTTCAAGCCATACTTCCTATCAAAGGGAAAATTTTGAATGTGGAAAAGGCGCGCTTGGATAAGATTCTATCCAACGAGGAAGTCCGCACTATAATCACCGCTTTAGGAACAAGCGTAAGCGATGAGTTTGATATTACAAAATTGCGTTATCATAAAATTGTGCTTATGGCCGATGCAGATTCAGATGGTAGCCACATCCGCACACTTTTGCTTACGCTTCTTTACCGGCAAATGCCAAAGCTCGTAGAAGGCGGTTATGTTTATATTGCCCAACCACCCTTGTATAAGATTAAACGCGGCCAGCGCGAAGAATATATCCAGACCGAAGACCAGATGAATACCCTGCTTTTAGACCTCGGCCGCGAAGGCTTAAAGTTGATGCGCCTCAAGGATAAGGACACCTATACAGATAACCAGTTTAAAGATATCTTGGGAGTATTAGTAGAATTAGAGGAGTATAATCGGATTTTAGAGAAAAAGGGAGTAAAATTTACAGAATATCTGGCTTTTAGGCATCCAAAGACCAAAAAATTAGCTATTTATAGGGTCAAAGTGGAGGGGAAAACTCATTTTGTCTATAACGACCATGAGCTATCTAAGATTGTAGGAGAAGAAAAGATTGAAGAGAAGGCGGAAGTGCTGGAACTCTTTGAGGCCCAAGACATTGAGAAAATAATCCACAAATTAGAAAAATTAGGCTTGGACGCACCTACTTATTTAACGCCCGAAGAGACTCAGGCCGCCAAAACCAAGAAGGAAGATAAAAAGCCGAAACTTATCTATCAGATTATCGATGAAAAAGAGCGCTTTGATTTTTCTTGCCTAAAAGAGGTATTGGCGCACGTGAAAAGCCAGGCGCAAAAAGGCATGACTATTCAGCGCTATAAGGGATTAGGCGAAATGAACCCGCAGCAACTCTGGGAAACCACCATGGATCCAGAAAAACGCACCCTGTTAAAAGTAGTCTTAGAAGATGCGGTAGAGGCAGACAGGATGTTTACGGTATTGATGGGGGATGAGGTGGAGCCGCGCCGCGCATTTATCGAAGAATATGCCCATCAGGTGAAGAATTTGGACATATAACGTGTTGTCCCTTGCCTAAACACTTGTCAATTTCTTGCTAAATTGACTGCGTAGGCTTCGGGATTAATTCGCGCAATAACTTATGTCGGAGCAGATTAAAATAGCTGCTCCGTAAGTTATGCGCTCATTAAATGTATACTCGAAATGAGAAAATAGTTCCCAGGTATATCGAAGAAGAGGTCAGGGACTCTTACCTTAATTATGCCATGAGCGTAATTGTGGGCAGGGCTCTTCCGGATGCGCGCGATGGCTTAAAGCCTGTGCACCGACGGATCCTTTTTGCTATGCAGGAATTGGGCCTGGAGCACAGTAAGCCCTACAAAAAATGCGCACGTATCACGGGCGAAACTTTAGGAAAATATCATCCACATGGGGATATAGCGGTATACGATGCGCTGGTAAGAATGGCGCAAGATTTTTCTCTGCGTTATCCCTTGATTGATGGTCAGGGGAATTTTGGTTGTTTTACCAAAGATACAAAAATTAGGCTTACGGATGGCAGATGCCTTGATTTCGAGGAACTTATCAAAGAAGCAAGGCAGGGCAAGAAAAATTATACCTTTGTTTTTAATTCAAAAACAAAAAAGATAGAGACCGCAGAAATTAAAAACCCAAGAAAGACGCGCAAGAATGCAGGAATAATTAAGGTTGTTTTAGATTGCGGCGAAGAAATCAAGTGCACGCCCGACCATCTTTTTATGCTGAGAGGCGGAACTTACAAGAAAGCCAAAGACTTAAGGCCACAAGACTCTCTTATGCCTTTATACACTAAACTTTATGATGGCGCAACCGACCATAATTTAAAAGGATATGAAATAATTTATCAGCCTTTACAAAATAACTGGGAGTTCGTTCATCATTTAGCCGATGAGTGGAATTTAAAACATAAAATTTACAAAAGAAGGGCGGGTAGAATAAGACACCATAAGGATTTTAATAAGTTAAACAACAACCCCAATAATATCCAGAGGATTCCTTGGAATCAGCATTGGGAGCTGCATAGAGAAATTACTGCTTGGCGGCATAAGAACGACCCCGTATATATTGAGAAGATTGCTAAAGGCAGAAAAAGATTTTTGACAGACCCCAAGAATATTCAGGAAATGGCTTTGCGTATGACAGCGCGGAATTTAAAAAATTGGCAAGACTCTGCTTATCGCAAGAAGATGGGCGATATTATCCGCCAAGCATGGCAGAGGCCTGAATACCGCAAAAGGATAATTGAAGCCTCAAGTAAAAACCTGAAAAACTTATGGAAGAGAGAAGAATTTCGTAACTTACTTAGTAATCTTAAATCAGAAGAACTTAAAAAGAGATGGCAGGAGCAAAGCTACAGAGATTTTATTGCCGAGATTACGCGAAGAACATCGCAGAAGATATGGTCAGACCCAAAACATCGAGAATATATTTCAAAATTGAACAAAGAGCGTTGGGATAACCCAGAGTTACGGCAGGAGATGAGCGAACAATCAAAAAAATTGTGGCAAGACCCGCAATTCCGCAGCCATTACTCCGCAGATCATTTTAGAAAAATGGCAAAGAAACTTTGGGAAAATCCAGCGATAAGAGAATTTCACAAGGAAAAGGCAAGGAAACAGTGGCAGGACGCAAAATTTAGAGGAAAATTTATCAACGGAGTGGTTAAGGGAAATCAGAAACGTCTTAAGGAAAATCCTGACTTGATGCAAGACCTTGCTCGTAAAGCAGCGGTTTCTTTAAGAGAGAAGTGGCAAGATCCATTATATAAAGAAAGGGTGGCCAAAAGCAGGATTTTGAGGTTTATTAATGATTTAATTAATACAGGTCAGGCTGTTACGCCTGAGTTGTATGATCAGATGAGACAGTCTGGGTTACCTCGGGCAGGGACAGTTTTAAAATATTTTACTAATTTTGAAGACATGGTTGCACAAGCCAGACAAAGACTTAACCACAAGGTTAAGAAAGTTGAATTTCTTAATCAGGTAGAGGATGTATACGATTTAACTGTCAAGCCGTGGCACAATTTCGCTTTGGCAAGTGGAGTTTTTGTGCACAATTCAGTTGATGGGGATGCACCGGCTGCCATGCGCTACACAGAGTGTAGGCTTGCCGCCATTGCCGATGAACTACTCAGCGATATTGACAAGGATACGGTTAATTTTATGCCCAATTTTGACGCTTCGTTAGTGGAGCCGAGGGTCTTGCCGGCGCTGCTGCCTAATCTTTTGGTCAATGGTTCCTCAGGCATTGCCGTGGGCATGGCGACGAATATGCCGCCGCACAATTTAGGCGAAATCGTCGACGGGATTATTTATTGCGTAGATAACCCCGCTTGCGAAGTTAAAGACCTGATGCGCTATATCAAAGGCCCGGATTTTCCGACGGCCGGCCTGATTTGCGGCAGAGAGGGGATTAAAGAAGCATATTCTGGCGGCAAAGGGAAGCTTACCTTGCGGGCGCGCGCCTCTATTGAGCGGCAGAAGCAAGGCAAGGACACCATTGTGATTACCGAAATACCCTATCAGGCTAATAAAGCCGCCATTATTGAGTCTATCGCCGCATTGGTAGAAGAAAAGAAGATTGAGGGCATCTCGGATATA
>CAYHAI010000209.1:0-8019 GCA_964354585.1 uncultured Planctomycetales bacterium | reverse complement strand
TTGAAACCTGCCCCTGGTCCGTGCTGGCCGGTACGTTTTTCTTAGCCAGTTTGCTTTGTAGCTTTTCTTCTCTTTTCTTTTTCCTTGCCAATTCTTTCTGATACTTTTTATATGAATAATTATCTCTGGTCACAATACTCTCCTTCAATGAGGCCACAACTTATGGAGCGAATGAAATGAGCGAACGTAAGTTGTTGGGCCGAATTGATCCTATGCCTACGAGAAAATTTTTAATAAATTTTCGAGTGCCTAGGCACAGGATCTTCTGTCATCCTATAAGGCCGCATCATGATACCGCGCAGTTAAGTATTTTACTTCAAACAACCGCTTTCTGCAAGCTATTTATGATAACCCTTTAAATAATAAAGGGCCAGCTGAATGTCGGTGCCGGTTTCCAGGCAGATCGAAGAAAGTAATATTTTCATTAAGTGGCGTCCTATTCGTCACAAAGAACTAATTTTTTAAAAAAATGTTGCAATTTCCAAGAGGAGGAAATTAGAACCGTCTCCTTTATTCTCCCCTTTATTCCTCAAGACGGACATATCTTTTTAACCATTCTCGGCTATAATCAGCTTTGACATAACAACGAGTTCAAGGTATAAGAAATCAAAGGGTTTCAGCACATATCCATACGCCCCCAACTCTATTGCCTTTTTGACCTTTTCGTCATCCTGAACGCCAGTTACCATTACCACTCCGAGCTTAGGATTTATCTCTAGAAGGTTCTTTAAGGTATCTAATCCATCCATCCCCGGCATTTTCATATCCAGCAATACTACTGATATTTTCTCGGTCCGGGCCAGCCGCACAGCTTCTTCACCATTTCTCGCCTCGTGAGTTTTATATCCCTTACGGTTAAAAAACTCTCTCAAGACCCGGAGAATTCCTTCTTCATCATCTACTATTAAAACTATTTTTTCTTTTTTCGCAGAAGGCCCTTGAAAGAGGCGGTCCTTAGACTTCATAATCTTTCCGATTTGCGCTACAAGCTGCAGAATATCAATATCTTTACTTAAGACCTCATTGGCTCCGGCCCTCCTTGCCTCTATCTCAAGTTCTGGTGTGAGGGCTCCTGAATAAACCACTACCGGAACTTTTCTCTGGAACTCCCTTATTTTTTTCAGAATTGAAATTCCGGATTCTCCCAAGGATAAGCGAACGTCTAAGAGTATAAGATCAAAGGGCTCTTTAAAAATAAGCTCCAGTGATTGTTGAGCAGTAGGGACTGTAACAACTTCGTATCCCGCCATGGTAAAAGATTTACGCAGAAGCTCCCTTATGCGAACCTCATCATCTACAACCAAAATCTTTGGCATAACTACAACCTACCTTCCGAAAAATAAATTGACACCTTTACAGGTATCGAAATTAACTGGCCTTCTTTTGATTCTAGTTTACCGAATTCTGTAAAAATAAAACCCATGACTTGGATACGTTTTTTCAATTTCTCCATTTCTGTTTTTGGAATAGAAAAAACGAATAATTCTCCTGATTCATAGTCGATTGAACCGCCTATACTCTGAATAATTTCTAACAATTTAGCTTTTTGTTGAGGCGACATCAGAACTACATGCCAGTGAAAAACATTTGTAATCTGAGTTTTTACATTATCAAAATAAAGAGTGACGCGGCTCTCCTTATCTTTTGAAATAGGCGTCCCGGTGGTGAAATCGCGTAACGGAGTGCTTTGCTTAGAGTTAGAAATAACCTGTTCAATTACCTTATCTATTTTTTCACCCGTGGCATTAAAAATAATCAGGTCTTGAGTTTTATATTCCGGTATGATACTTAAACTATTAAGCGCATCTAATAGCTTTCTTTTTTCTGCCTCTTCAGTATACAAGAAGTGCCAATGTATTGGCTTTGGCTTAACAATACCGACTTCTTTAGAAGCTAACGGCACAGTTACGGCTGAGGGCTTCTCAACGCTTTCTTCTTTCAGGGAAGGCCCTAATGCCTCCTTAATTTCTTTTAACTCTTCTAAAAGCATTGCTGCCTCTTGGTCACTCGGAGGTTTTTGTTCTGTAATTATTTGCTTTGTGATTAGGGGAGTCTCGGATACTTTTTGAGAAACTTTAAATTTTTTAAAATATGCGATTCCTAAAAAAAGAGTTGATGCGACAAAAATTGATACGGCAATTACGACCGCCCGTCTTTTAAAAATGGCAGGCTTGGCTGCCGGAGGAACCGCTGGCTTAAGATGTTTAAGGTTAAAAATAACCGTAGAAACAAAATCAGACGGAACTTCAATATCACCCAATTTCCATAGTTGGTTAGATAAAGCACTGATAGATCGAACATAATCCCTGCATTTGGGACAGCTCTCAATATGGACAACAAATGGCTGATACTCCTCTTCTGCAAGCATATCTTCTAAGAAGGGCTTTAACTTATCCTTTACTTCACTGCAGGTTATAACAAATTCATCCCTCACGATTCAATATCTCCTCAATCTCTTTTCTTAAGCTGAATCGGGCCTCTTCTATCTGAACTCTCGCATTATTCTCAGAAATACCCACAATAGCTGATATGTCTTTATAGGGAAGGTGAAGTTGGTCGCGCAATAAAAGCAGCGCCTTTGTCTCAAAAGAAAGCTTCACAAGGGCGGTTTGAACTATGCGCAGAGACCTTTTTTCTTCAGCGGAGTAATAGATACCGTCAATCTCATCAAGATTCGGCATTGTTTTTATATCCCGACTCTTTCCGAACACAACGCTAATAACCCGGGTAAAAAAAACGTCACCTTTCTCAAGAGAGTACCCTTTCCTAATTGCCTCGGCAAAACTGGATGCTGCAACTTCATAGGCTTTATCTCGATCCCCTCCAACCAGATATGAAGCAAACGCGAGAATCTTTTGTTGATAACGGGAAATAAGTGATTTTAAAGTCTCTTCGTCTTGGGCATACATCTCTTACTTTCTCTTTCTTTTGCTCTTATCCCGTCCGGTCTACTTCTAGCGCCACTGATATTTCTTTTTTTTCTTAAATTTCCTTATTATGCTATTTGTAATTTGTTTTTTACCAAATCTAAAAGCGCAAAAAGGTCTACAGGTTTATGAAGTATATCTTTTATGGTATATCCAAAATCTTTTAATTCTCTTAGGTATTTACTGGTATCAATCGAACCGGTAAGAATAATCGTCGGTTGCTTCCTGTTTAGCTTGTTCATCTCACTCAACACCTCAATACCGCTTATCTTGGGCATCTTCAGGTCTACAATCATTAAGTCTATTTTAATATCTGAACGCAAGAGCTCTATCGCCTCTTCTCCGCCTGTAGCCCCTGCAACCTCAAAACCCATTTTTATAAGGAATTCCTGCATAACTCTTACTATTTGAGGTTCATCATCAACAACTAAAATTTTATACATTATCTATCCTCTCCTAAAGGCAAGAGTATAGTTGCAACTGTGCCTTTATGTAATTCACTCTTGAATTTTAACTCTCCGTTATGGGCCCTGATGATACCGTAACATACCGATAGGCCAAGTCCTGTCCCCTTTTCTTTGGTGGTAAAGAATGGCTCAAATAGCCTGCCCATTACTTCATTTTCCATACCCCATCCTGTATCCTTAAAATCTATTTTCAAAAAATTACCTGCCAGAGATGTGCTTATAGTGATAACCCCGCCTTTAGGCATAGCATCTTTGGAGTTGTTTAAGAGATTCATAAACACTTCTGCCATCTGTTGCTCGTCTACTGATATAATAGGCAGGTCTTTAGCATAATCTCTTATTATCTCTATGGAGGACAGCTCAAATTGGTGTTCCACAATACCCACTACTGCCTCTATGCTCTTATTGATATCTATTTCTCTAAGTTCGCCTCTGCTCGGCCGGGAGAATTTAAGCAGCCTCTGAATAATATCCTTTGCCCTGCGGCACTCATCAAAAATAATCTTAAGATTTTCTTTTACGTTTTCGTTCTGTATCTCTTCCATTAAAGAAATCTGGGCGTTGCCTGAGATAATCATTAGGGGATTATTTACCTCATGTGCCATATCGGCTACGAGTTCTCCCAATTGAGCGAGCCGCTCCCTCTTTTCCATCTCTTTGCGTTCAGTGATATCCTTATCAACAGAGACAAAGTGCGTAATATTTCCGGCTTCGTCTTTTATCGGTGTGATGGTTTTTAAGGCATAGTATAACTCACCATTCTTTTTTTTGTTAATAAGAATATCATGGAAGAAATTGCCAGAGAGAATAGTTTTCCAGAGTATCTCATAAAAACTCTGATCGTGCTTACCTGACTTAAGTATGCGCGGAGTTTGGCCGACTGTTTCTCTTTTGGTATAGCCTGTGACTTCCTCAAAGGCCGGATTCACATATTCAATGACACCATCTTTATTTGTAATGATCACGACGTCTGCGGTCTGTCGAACCGCACTGGAAAGTTTCCTTAGCATCTCCTCTGCCTGCTTGCGCTCAGTGATATCGCGATAGGCGCTTAAGAACATCCTGCGGCCCCCATACAAAGTCAGAGATGACCATATGAGAATACATTTTAATTGTCCGTCCTTTGTAAACATTCTCATCTCGGTTTCGCGGCTCGTACCACTTTCGAGAAGCTCTGTAATCCCTTGTAATGCACGTTGCTGTTCTTGTGGATCAGGGTAAAGAAGATTAATAAAATCTGAACAGACATTGGCCTCTTCCCTGGAATAACCTGTGAGTTTCTCCATTGCCGAATTATAAATATAGAAGTGGCCTGCTTCGTCGCTAAGAGTAATGCCTTCCTGGATCGTCTCAAGAACAGTATATAATCTAATCTCACTCTCCCGCAAAGCCCCCTCTGTCTGCGCGCGCTCGGTGATTTCGAGTTCTAGTTTGGCTGTGCGTTCTTTGACTAATTCTTCGAGATGCCCCTTGTATTTCCCTAATTCTTCTTCCGCCTTCTTGCGCTCGGTGATGTCGCGGATATTACATTGAATTACTTTCTCGTGATTAACCACGTAAGTATTGCTAACAAACTCCACTTCAATTTTGCGGCCGTCCTTTGTTTGTAGCGGTAAATCTTCATAACGAACATATCCTTTCGTTTGTAATTCTAAAAAAAGAGCCTTAGATGATGCGATGTCTTTAATAAAGCTTATGTCCCAGAGTTTCTTTCCCAAAAACTCTTCACGAGAATAACCCAGCATTTTTATCAAAAGCGGATTAACCTCAACTATCTGCCCGGTATTTGCATCAAGAATCAATATTCCATCCTGGGCCGACTCAAAGAGCCTGCGGAAACGAACTTCGGAAGCCTCCAGCCTCTCCTTTATCTGCTTGCGCTTAAGAAGTTTCCTCTCCAACTCATTTATCCTGCCCTGTAGAAATTTTATCTTCTCATTAAGCTCTTTGGACATCTCTTTATCTCTTTAAAAAATAAAAAAAGCCCTACCAGTATCGATAAGGCTTAGGTTTAAAATACTACTAACATGGTATTTTTGTTCACACCGCATTCACCTTTACCGTTTCACCTATCAGACAATACGGGTCAATATGCACTTTTATTATACCTCTATAATAGCCAGAATCAAGGAAAAATGAAAATCTTTCCTGAAAATTATAAGAACCACGATAGTTTATTTAAAGAATCTTGCGTTACCGCAACAATTCTTTACTCCCAATGCTCGAGGAGAACGATATTGCTGGGGTCCTTATTACCTTCAAATCCGAAAATATTTTGCAAAATAGCGATTAATTTTTCTCCCCCCACAGAAAGTGGGGCACCAAACCATCCGATAGGTTTGGGTCCACATATGTCCACTCAGAACTCTCCCCATAGCCAGCTTCTCTTTGAAACTTCTCAATTGCGAATTTGTGGGTGGCAACTAAGATGACGTAACCGATTTTGAGGGAATTGGGGTTGAGGGTGGGCATATTTATTTAATCAGCACAAGGCCGAAATAGTCTGCTTTGCATTTAGCTGAATCCAGAGTATTGATACTAAAGCCGTTACTGCGCGCAGTAGAGTAAACGTCTATGCCGCAGGCCTCCATAGAAGGCCTGGCCTGCTCACGATGCCGGCAATCACCCTTTAAGTTGCATTCTGCACAAAGTCTGCAGGGGCCCGCGCCCATACCTAAGGCCTTGTAATATCCGGCAAGAAAGGCCTCTTTTTCTATTTGTATGACCACTTTTGAAATATCCACATGAGAGCCGCTTTGACAATGGATGAGGATTGCCTTTTTAAAGGAATTCAGTATTTTTCGCGTCTCATCAGGTGTAGGTGAATACGGCGGGCAGGTCAAACTTTCCGCAAAACCAGAACATCCAAACTGGCATTTGTATCTTACCCAGGCCGCAGCCTTGACGGTCTTTACCTCAATGATTTTGCTCTCTCTGGCACCCAACTCTACTGCCCTATTCTTTAACTCCTCAATGCTCTTTCTGTACATTATACTTCTATTAAATCATAATCCAAATTACCTAAACCTAATTCCCGGGCATACTCAAGTTGCCTTCTACCTTCACGGTTAGGATGCAGTTCTTTAAAGATATCCCTGCCGCAGGCTTTATTTACCAAATCAAAACTGGCCTTATCAATGCTTACCGGGTCAGTTGACGCCAATATCCCGATATCCGGGGCAACCCGGGGATCGTCTTTGGCCAGACAGTCGCATTCTTTGGTGATTTTAATGGCAAAATTAAAAAATGCCACCTTCTCCTTCTTTCCTTCCATCACCGCCAGAGCATATTCAATCATCTTCTCCTGCATTGTTCTTCCCCCTGACTCCCACGGTACATCTATTGCCAGAAAGGGGCAAACCGCAATACAACTGGCACAGCCGATACATTTTAAACCATCAATAACCGATTTGTGGTTTTCAATACGGATAGCTTTAGTCGGGCATATTTTTTCGCATTCACCGCAACCCGTGCATTTCTGTTCATAGACAATAGGTGCGATATCAGCATGCTCCATGAGCTTACCTTTCCTGGTAGCGCAACCCATGCCCAGATTTTTTAAACCTCCGCCAAAACCGGTCATCATATGGCCTTTGAAGTGACTTACCACAACAATAGCATCGGCATCAATAAACAGGCGCACGAGCTTTGCCGTTTTGATGAATTTCTGGTTAATCTCTATATCTATTGTATTCTCTTTTCTGGAGTCATCGGGGATAATCACCTCTACGCCGGTTGCCTTCTTAGTGAAGCCGTGGAGAGCGGCAATTGCCAGGTGATCCTTGGAATTAGTGCGCTGGCCGCGATAAAGAGTATTGGTATCGGCGAGAAATGCGCTTGCCCCTTTTGCTACTATCCCATCGCATATTATGCGTACATGCTCCGGCTTCACAAAGCCGGTATTGTCTTCTTCGCCGAAATGCATCTTCACTGCGACCACGTCATGTTTAGAGATAAAAGTTAAAACCTTACTTTCTTCGCACAAGATTTTAACTTTTTTAGCGATAGTTAAGATATTCTCTGATTCCTTTACCGGAATGAAATATACTTTGCTTTTCATATCATTTCCTTTTAAGAGGTAATGCTATTGTAGTGCTACAATGGCCTCTTTTCAAGATAAAATGTCTCTAGCGGCAGGCAGGGACCCGCTAAAATAAAAAGCCCGTAACTTTTTAGGTTACGGGAAAAATTTTATTAGGTCCTTCGCGGCTTTCAGTCGCTCAGGGATCGTTAAGGCATCTTCCAGCTCCTATTTCATTAATGAAATACTATTTCTGAACCTCTAAGGGCCCCTCTCATGTTTCATGAGGGGAAACCTCTCGTTATTTATAGGTAAGTATTATAAGACTGAATATGGAAGTTATCAGGGAAATTCATTGATTAGAGAGGATATTTCCTCATCTATTCTTTTCGTTTAGCTCGTATTTATTGGCTCAAAATGGTGTAGCGATATTATAGAAATTTCTCCTTAGGCACATTAAAATAGCCGTATCGTAACCCCGGGAACCTTTTCCGCAGCCGCTGCATCACTATCCGAATACCCAAGAGCCCGCCGTTGTGACAAACCTTCAGTCTTTTAAAGTACCGACGTGGATCGTAATTCAAATTTCTCCACTGAATCATGT
>CAYHAI010000208.1:0-2632 GCA_964354585.1 uncultured Planctomycetales bacterium | reverse complement strand
CACGCACATGCCCGCGCCCGCCGTGAAGGCGAGCGGGGCATCGGCCCACTCCCACGCCGCGCTGACGGCGCTCTCAACGTCGGCAGCCGGCGAGCGCCCGGCTTCGCACGCCTCGCGCTGCTCCTTCAGCACCTTCTCCAGCAGGCCGACGTGTTCGACCAGCTGGGTCTTCTGGGCTTGCAGCTTGTCGAAGGCGGCATTCAGCGCCAGCAGGTCCGCCTGCGCCTTGGCGAGCGCCGCCTCGCACTTGGGCAGGTTCTCCTCCGCGGCATCCATCTTCGCCAGCACGTCGTTGCGGACGAGCGTGTGCGTCTCGGCGTAGTTGACGCAGGTGGCGTCGACGTCGAGGGCGGCGGGGGTGGCTGCGGGCAGGACGAGCAGCGCGATGAACGGGATCGCGAACTTCACCTGTGCCTCAAGTTGATCTTCGCGAGCAATGCGTGCGGGCCGCTCGTACCGTTCTTCGTGACGTCGACGGGCTGCACCTTGGCGTCTTCGTAGTCAGCGGCGGGGGCGGTGTTGACGGCGGGGAGGTCGACGGGCGGGAGCACGGGGGCCGGGGGCGGGGTGGTCGGCGCCTCACGCTTGCGTGTGAAAAACACGGCGAGTGCGCCGAGCGTGACACCGAGGACGACGAGCAGTTGTGCCCACGAACGCTTGAACCATTCAGACATACGCGGAGTGTAGCGCGTGCGTGTTGAGCGTACTAGGCTTGCGCCCATGCAACTGACCAAGAACTTCACCGTGGCCGAACTCTCGCGCAGCGAAGCGGCGGCGCGGAAGGGCGTCGACAACACGCCGCCGCCCGACGCCGTCGAGAACCTGCGGGCGCTCTGCACGCATGTGCTCCAGCCCCTCCGCGATGCGATGGGTCGCTCGATGCGCGTGAACAGCGCGTACCGCGGCCCCGAGGCGAACAAGGCGGTCGGGGGAAGCAAGACGTCGCAGCACATGACAGGCGAGGCTGCGGACATCGAGTTCGACGGCTTTGACAACCGGCTGCTGGCGAAGAAGATCGTCGACATGAAGCTGCCGTTCGACCAGCTTATCGCCGAGTTCGTCGACCCCGCCGTGCCGGGGAGCGGCTGGGTCCACGTCAGCCACAAGCGCGGCGGGCCGCAGCGCGGTCAAGTGCTTCGCGCTGTGACCGAGGCGGGCAAGACGAAGTACCTTCCCGGCTTGGAGTGACGACATGGAAACTCGCACCCGCATCCTGATCGGAATCGGACTGCTCGCCGCGGTGCTGGTGCTGTCTCGCAAGCAGATCACAAGCGCCGTCGCCCTCGCGTTCGCCAAGGCGCTGCCTGACGGCGGTGGCTACGAAATGAACGGCAGCGGAGTGCCGATTGAAATCGTCCACAAAGGCACGCGCATCTTGCCGAAAGGTGTGCGGACCTACTGCTCGGGGTTCACGTTTGCGACGGCGATGACGACGGCAGAACGTCTCGGTCTTCTCAAAGACAAGACCGTCGAGCAGATCAAACGATTCCAGAAGGAATGGTACGGCGGCGCGGGTGATCCCGAGAAGCAGCAGGGACCAGCGATGCGAAACCTCGGCGTCGGCGACAACGTACCGCTGGAACAAGCCAAGCCGGGAGACTTCCTGCAACTCTGGCGCGTCGGTGGGAGCGGCCACAGCGTCGTGTTCACCGGCTGGCTCATGGACCCGTCACGTCCCGGCGTGCCTGTCGGCTTCTCCTACCGCTCGTCGCAGCCGCGCACCGATGGTATCGGCAACTCGCAAGAGAAGTTCAGCGACGCGGGGGGCACCGTACTACGCAACCGCATCTACTTCTCCCGGCTCCGGTCGGCCTGACCTATCCCACCTCCGACCACCTGCCCCGGCCCCCGTGCCGGGGCTTCTCGTTTCGGGCGACCCATGCTGACCCCTACCCCAACCCCCGATCGAGGCTCCACGGGCATCCTACGCGGTCGACCTGCCGCCGCATTGGGATGCGCCGTGGCAAGGGTCGTGCAAAAAACTGACGTAGTTTCAAGGACTTAGACGATTCGACTGACAGAAGTAGCCATGTTTTGTCAGACGAAACCCGGCCCCGGCGCATTGGGAAGCGGCGGTGGGAGAGGACGAGCGCCGAGCGCGCCCCGGTAGAAACGGGACCAGAACTTTGCGGAGCGGAAGGCAGCGATCCGTGCCGGGAAAAGAAAACCCCCGGCGCAAGGGCCGGGGGTAGGGGAGGCGACGGGCGTCAGTCGTCCGTCGGGTCACGCCATGCCGACAAGACGAGGACGGCGAACACACAAACGATGAAAAGACCGGGGATGATCACTTGACAAACCTGCGGTAAGCGAGCAGCCCGACCGCCGCGAACAAGATCAACGTCGTGAAGCTGCCGCTCGTCGTCGTCGTCGTCGTCGTCGTTCGTTCGAAAGGGACCTCCCTCTTTTTCGTCCGACCTTGCGCTCACCAACGCTCAACTCCATCTTCTTCCAAACGAACCAACAAACACAACAAAAAACAGGCCCGGTGTTGGCGGCGGACTCTTGCAGCAGCAGCTCCATGGGATAGATTTGATTTTGGTACGTGCCTTGGCCGTCGTTTTTCACTACCGCAAGTCGGAGCTTGACCGTGCAGAGTATGTCCCGGAAGAGTTCCCAGCTCCTAGGCTGATTG
>CAYHAI010000207.1:0-3388 GCA_964354585.1 uncultured Planctomycetales bacterium | reverse complement strand
GGATATTAGACCGTTGCAATCATAAAGTAGAGGCAGTTGAAACTGCGATAGGCTATGTGCCTAGGGCCTCGGATATAGATATGACAGGGTTAGAGCTTCTTGCTGGTACGTTAGAAAAACTCTTAGCTATAGATACAAAAGCATGGCTGGAAGAATTAAAAGGGATAAAGAAATTTTTTCAGCAGTTCAGGAAAAATTTGCCTGAAGAATTATGGAAGGAATACGAAGATTTAACCTCGCGTTTAAAATCTAATGCATAAAGGCGTTTTATTAAATACGGATTTTAGGGATTTAAAGTTATATAAACGTGGCAAGGTAAGGGATGTTTATGATTTAGGCGATAAGTTACTGATTATTTCTACTGACCGGATTTCTTGTTTTGATGTGGTTTTACCCTGCGGCATACCCTATAAAGGTAAAGTCTTAACCGGCCTTTCTGGTTTCTGGTTTGAATTTATCCAAAATATTATTCCTCACCATCTCATCACTACTGATATAAATCAATACCCCGGCCAACTTAAAAAATATAAAGACCAATTACTGGGCCGTTCGATGTTGGTTTTAAAGACCAAGCCGCTTCCTGTAGAATGCGTGGTCAGAGGTTATCTTTCCGGTTCAGGATGGAAGGAATACAAGGAAAGACAATCGGTTTGCGGCATAAAATTACCCGCGGGCCTTAAAGAATCAGATAGGCTTCCCGAGGTAATATTTACTCCTTCCACCAAGCAAGATGTAGGCCATGATATTAATATTGACCAGAAATATGTGGAAGGCCTGCTCGGGAAAGATACGGCTGGTGAGATAAAAAAGATAAGCATCGCCATTTATCAAAAGGCAAGCGATTATGCCAAATCACGCGGCATTATTATTGCCGATACAAAATTTGAATTTGGAATACACAATAATAAGATTGTCTTAATCGATGAAGTGCTTACCCCGGATTCTTCCCGCTTTTGGCCAAAGGATCAATACCAACCAGGGAAACCACAGCCTAGTTTTGATAAGCAGTTTGTGCGGGATTATTTAGAGAGTTTAAATTGGGACAAGAATCCGCCGGCGCCAAAGTTGCCCGATGAGATTATTAAAAAGACAACCCAGAAATACCTGGAGGCGTATAAAAGATTAACGGGAAAGGAACTTGAAGATACTTAAGTGAAAATATTCAAAAGATTCCTATCCATATTGTTAAGAATCAGCATAAGCATCATCTTGCTGATTTTTTTGTTTAAGCAGGTAGATAAGAAGAGCCTGTTGGGGATTATAAGAAATGCGAATTTAGGCCTCCTGCTCGCCGCTTTTATTATTTTCTTCTTTAGTTATATTCTCTGCCTCCTGCGTTGGGAGATGTTATTGAAGGCGGTTAAGATTCACCTAAGCCTGAAGAGGATAATCATCTCCTTTGCCGCAGGTATATTCTTTAGCTTATTCTTGCCTTCAACTATCGGAGGAGACCTGGTGCGCAGCATTGATTTAGCTACGCACACAAAAAGACCCCGCGAGGTTGTGGCTACGGTATTGTTGGATAGATTAAGCGGGTATATTGGCTTAGTAGTTTTGGCATTATTGGGTTTATTGTTTGGTTGGAGATTAATCCAGGACAAAAGCGTCATTTTTGCCGTAGCGATAATAACCGCGATATTAATTGCTATTTTGCTGGTGCTTTTTAACAAATTTTTATATTCTAAAGTAAACCAGCTTTTACATTCACCCACTGCGGGGAAATTAAGGGAGGCGATAAAGAATTTGCATCAGGAGATACATTATTTTAGGCACCATAAAAAAGTGATAGTGAATAACTTGATTTTTTCTATATTGATACAGGCGATTGCGCCCCTAACTTTTTTTCTCATTGCCCTGTCAATAGGCGTAAAGATAAATATCATCTATTTCTTTATATTCTTACCTATAATCGGCGCCATTACCTTATTGCCCATCTCTATCGGTGGTTTAGGCCTAAGAGACGCAACCACCATCTTCTTTTTTGCCAAGGCCGGCATGGGCAAAGATATGGCTTTTGCGATGTCGCTTTTAAATTTCTTTTTTATTTTAATCTGCGGAGCGCTAGGGGGCCTTATCTATGTCCTTACAGTACATCATCGACGGATACAACATCATCCATTACCCCATCTTCATACGTGCCAATAAACATACCGCAAAAGCCGGACAAATATGGCTAAAATAAAAGAAAACTTCATAAAATTCTTAGGCACGGCAGGTGCGCGTTTTGTGATGATTAAACAATTACGCGCCTCCGGAGGCATCTGGATTTCTTATAAAGGGACGAATGTATTAGTTGACCCTGGCCCGGGAAGCATTGTCCGCTGCGCCGCCAGCAAGCCCAGATTAGACCCTTCTAAATTAGACGGCATTATTCTTACCCATCGCCATCTGGACCATTCCGGAGATATTAATGTGATGATTGAGGCGATGACCGAGGGAGGGTTTAAAAAAAGAGGAGTGGTTATTTGTCCTGCCGACGCCATAGAGGATGATTCTATAATATTAAAACACGTGATAAATTTTCCGCAAAAAATAGAAACTCTAACGGCAAATAAGAGTTATAAAATAGGTAACTTTGAATTTATGACCTCAATGAGGCATATCCATCCCGCAGAAACATACGGAATAAAATTTGATATACATAAAACAAGCGTTTCACTACTTGCTGATACAAAATATTTTAAAGAATTAGAAAATTTTTACAAAACCGATACCTTAATCATCTGCGTTGTTTTTTTTGAACCTAGGGCAGGCATAGATCACCTTTGTTTTTCTGATGTTGAACAGCTGATTAGCCAGATAAGGCCCAGGAAGGCAATACTTACGCATTTTGGTATGACTATGCTTGCGGCAAAGCCGCATATCCAAGCACAAGAGTTATCTTTAAAGTTGGGGATAGAAGTCCAGGCAGCCTATGATGGCATGACCGTAGTTTTTTCTTGACAGGTATATAATATCGTGTTAACCTAATATGATTAAATAAGATGCGAGAAAAAGAAAAAAGACAATTTATCCGTCTGCAGGCTTATCACTTTGTGAAATACAAATCCTTATCTCAAGGTGGACAGCCGGGTGTGCCTATACTGGCCACAATCAGAGATATTAGCGGAGGCGGCCTCTGTTTAAGGACAGAAGAATACCTGCCTAAGGCTACCTTAGTTGAATTGAAGATAAACTTTCCCCATATTGCTACCTCTATATCTGCTTTAGCCAAGGTTGCCTGGATAAAGCAGAGAGGCAAAAGCAGGCGTTATGAGGTGGGAATGCAGTTCGTGGAGATAGAAGAGTCGCTACGCAAGATTATCGACGGACAGATTAAAGGTGTGTATGAGAGGCTGAAAAGGAATAAGATTTATTTAAAGATTTTATTGAGGAGAAGGGAGGTGAA
>CAYHAI010000206.1:0-15129 GCA_964354585.1 uncultured Planctomycetales bacterium | reverse complement strand
GTGGCAGAAGCTGCTCAAAGATCCTACCGCGTAGCGATAGAAAACCTCTCTCCCCGTATATAATGGTCTCCTGAAGCTCAAAATCGCCTCGAATATTGCCGATATTTTCATTATATAGCGAGCATTATATAAGAGAGGAATTGACCTATTTTGGCGATTAAGTGGCTTAATTCAGAGAGGCTTTTTAAACAGCTCGTGGTGCGGATATAATCGAAATGCGGCAAATAAACGCGATGTCCTAACTCCTACGAACATCGCCAGATAAAAAGACCTATAACCGATATTCCGATCATAGGCCTTAAACTCTCCCGTTAGACGAGGAGAATGATATTACTGGGGTTCCTGACGGGGCCCGATATCACAGAGGTAGAATCCTCTCACCCCTCCCTAAAGGGATTCGAACTATTAAACCTAATTCTATTTAACAATTTTAGTTTTTATATAATCGTCTACTTTACCAGCATCGGCTGCCGTAGAAGCACCGTGCTTAGCAAATCTTACACCATAAAGCTTGCTTGCTCTCTTATATAGTTTAATTGCCTCTTCAAAAAATTCTTTCCGAAATGAATCATCCAAAACAACACCAGAAACAGGGCCATCAAAAAACAACTCTCTTAATGATTGTTTTTTGTATGCAGTTTTAAAATTTAAATCATACCTTATGCCGATTTTTAGATTATCTATTTTCGCTAATTTTTGCACAAAAGATGGCGAAATTATTCTATATTTTTTCGCTGCCCGGCATAAGCATACTTTATATAATTTGGTTAAATTATGTTGGCATCCTATCAAGATTTTATAAGCATCCAAGGCCGATTCATTTTTATTAGATAATGACATAATTATAGATTTTAAAGAACATTCTACAGAAAACCAAAGGTGAATAAATTTTTTTGCCTCAAGAGATTTAGATATATAGTCTTGCTGTTCGTTTACTAAGATTTTATAAATGCGTAACCATTCATGGGCATCTCTTAAATAATTACGCGATATTTGAGACTTCACTTGCGGCTGTAGATAAAATTTACCGACGATTCGTTTAATTAATTCCATGATATGCTACTTTTCATTCGTCTTAAAAGGTAGATTCATAATGTCTGGCCCTTTAATGTGATTGGCTTCAATATATCGTATGCCTTTTAATCTTGAAAGCCAAGCCCCGAATCGATCAAGAAAAGCTTCGTCTTCCTTGCAATATCCGTCAATTCCATTGTTTATTAACTTAAAAAATGGCAAATAAGTCATCTCGCCTTCTTGAAAATAATGGTTATCACTTGTATATACTATATAATTGATACTCTCGTATCTTATACTGCCATCTGGCTTCTTCTTATTAACCATCCTATGCAGATTCCAGAAAGCATTTTGGGGCGCTAAAATAAAATTAGAGTTATTTACGATAAAAAGGAAACCTCGTGCATTGGGCAGCGAGAAATGTTCCTTAGTTTCCCTAATCTGCCTATTTGCCTTCTCTACGCAATCTTCCAAGGAGCTTGTAACTAATTTATTAATTTCTCTGTTAATCTCTTCTTTACGCGGATGATTCTTCAAGACGTAATCTAATCTTAGTTTCCCATAAAAACGAATCTCTCCATCTTTAAGCATTTTATCAATATATGCCTGTACTTTCGGGCCCATTTCTTCTTCCAGGCATTTTAATTCTCCTACAATCTGCCGGCTTTCAAAGAAATAGTCCGCATTCTGAAAATTATCCTTAGCGTCACCTAGAGAATCACCGATAACTTCAGCGTTAGGTAAGCGCTCTCTAATATTTTTATTCAATATCTTTTCGTATTCATTCATAGCAAATGTTACCCTATCCAGTTTGTACACACTTCTGGGTTAAGAATTGCCTCAATATCCTCTGGTGGGATGGCTTTAAAAACTACTAAAGTTTGGGGAATCTCTTCGTACCTTTCCCCACTTTTGGCTCTAGCCCAGATAAACCGTCTTATCAGGGAAGCGTTATAACGGTAAAGCCAAGCACATTCCTTAACAATAGCGGGATCTTCGAGCCATGAGACACCTATCTTACATTTCACAAAAACGGGCTTCCCTCTTGCATGCTCATGCAAGAGTCGTTCTTCAGCTTTTGAGCCAAGGTTAGCAGCAACCATTCTAAGATAATGACTTCCTCCAGTAAGATATTCGGTAGACGCAAATTCTGCCGAAATATACATACTGATACTCTCATCATATAATCGGAAATATACCTCAGCTTCTGAAAGTGCCCTCTCAAGATTCTCAAGACCGGCAAAGATTTCTTTGGCCTTTGCTTCAAGTCTCTCCTTTGAGGACGTTAATAAACCTAAACGACGATATGCATCTGGGTCAACGGTACGACACGCATGATATGCTAGAACGTGAGTATAATTCTTCCGGAACACTTCATCACATTTGCGTTGTAAATCCTTAAGAAAAGGATTTCTTATATCTGCAGGATTATTAAGAAGCTCCTGAAGCATTTTATTGGTGCCATTAAAATCATCTTCCAATACAGGCCAGACATCTTCATTATATAAAATCTGCCTATATTCATTTGCATAACTGGACGATGCATCTAAATCAAGTGTGGTTGGATTCATAAATAAGAGTAAATTTTAAATGCGAGCTCTAAATCACCCTGCAATGAGATAAGATATGCTGGGGTTCTTTTAAAGGGATTTCTATTCAGAGAGGTTCAATCTACGCTACCTTCCTTTTCGTGGCCAACTACCCATGTTGGAAGCGGCCAACCTCCGTGCTGCCGGCGGCCCTTCCCGCCAGTCCCTGCGAACGATTTTCCTCACAGGCCTTGTTGATGATGCTTTCTTCGCCATAACGTTTCTCCTTTATTTTTTTCTCATTTTTAATTTTAGCATAGATTTACGCTTTAGTATATTGCTATTAGATCGAAGGAAACAGGGCAAACCTCTCTAGTTTATGCCTCAACCTTGAGCCTATTTTTTAGTTTATGGCATATTTCGACTAGCCAATATTCGGCAATATCGCAAAATAGCATAAACTAGCGAGCAAAAACTACGAGAGGTTTTGGCCAATTTCTTGGATATTTTCTTAGGCGAATACTCTCTTTTCCGACGGAGATCCTGTTTTAAAACATTGCAGCATTCTCCGACGGGAATAACGCCCTAACTCTTAGGGACGTCGCCAGATAAAAAATCCCCGACGGCTCATCTCCGTCGGGGATATGTCGCAACTCATTTCCTCTCAATGAGTTACAATTACTGGGGTACCTGACATGATTCGTACTCAACGGTAGAGAGACTCTCTGCTTAATTTAGGACTATTACCCTACTTCCCCTTTCGCGGCCAACTACCCATGCTAGAAGCAGCCAAGCTCCGCGCTGCCGGCGTACCTTTCCGAAAGTCCCTGCAAACGATTTTCCTCACAACCTTTGTTGATGATGTTTTCTTAGCCATAATGTCCCTCCGTTAAGGGATTTGAACTCTTTAATCGATCATTTTTCTGCAATAACAAGCATTTCGAAATCTTCTGGAGTTAATTTGTCTTTTCTTGAATAAGCTCCAAGCTTAGCTCCAAAAATCTCTATTTTCTTATATCCAAGCGAATGGAGCAGCCAGGTGATTTCGCTGGGAACATAACATCGCTCGTTGCATTCCAATACTTTTTTATTTCCCGCATCATCTTCAAATTCAACGCGATTATGATCGCGGAAAGTCATCAAATCAAAGGATATGCTTTTACAAACCGAACCCCCTTCTTTGCCCACCGAACCATAGAATTCCTTTACCGAATGGAGCAACGGAAACAATCCATTCAATGTGGTGAATATAAACTTCCCGTTATTTTTCAATGACTTGGTTGCATTCTTGAGTATTTCAAAATTCATTTCATCCGTTTCCATCAAAGAAAAACCGCCCTCACAGAGCATGATTGCCAGATCGAAATCGCCTTTGAAAGGAAGGTTTCTTGCGTCATGCCTCTGGAAGTCAATCTTCACTCCCTGCTCTTTTGCTTTTTCTCTCGCCCTCTTAAGCTGTGACTCGGATAGATCGATTCCCGTTACTTGATACCCTCTTTTTGCCAACTCAATAGCATGGCGACCAGTACCACAACCGATATCTAGAATTCTTATTGACTTATCACGGTTTATCTCCTGTTCAATAGAATCACATTCCCCGGATGTTCCATGGACGTAAGCTTCCTCATCGTATTTGCGGGCATAATTTTCAAATAATGACTCGTACCATTGTTTCATTTTAATTTCTCCATTCTCCGAATGCTATACTCCTTCTACAACTATAGCATTAGTTTTAGTAGATTCTTCGCGTAGCGGCGCTATTGCTCTATATTCAGGCGAATTCCACCATGAATCGAATTTAGCCATAGAATCAAATTCAACGATAATAAGCCGAGATGGTTTCCAGTCACCTGATACAACCTTAACCTGTCCACCGCGGGCTAGATACTTCCCCCCGAATCTTGCAATCGTTTCCGGTACTTTCTGAATATAATCTCCGTATTTTTTCTTGTCCATTACCTCTTTGGCTTCAACGATCATGTATACTGACATAGCTTCTCCTTTTGAATAATATTATACCACAACAGAAGCTCGCTCAAAACACCATTTAAAACACTTAGTGTTTAAGAAAAATTCTCCGGAGAAATTCCTCTTCTATGCTTTAACCAGCGAAGAAAGTACTCTCTATATAATGCTCATATATTGATCTAAATTATGCGAAATATCGTCGATAATAGCATTATATAGCGAGCATTATATAAGAGAGGAATTGGCCAAATATGCGGATATTCTGGCTAATTTAGAGAGACCAACTAAGCAGAGAATAAAAAAGATAACTGCGGCAATGATAAGAAAAAGGCAATGCCCTAACTGTCGTAAACCCTAGGAGATGAAGCGCCCCGGGGACAAAAATCCCTCGGGGCGTTGATGTAACTCATTGTGGCACAATGAGTTACAATGCTGGGGTGGGTAACGAGATTCGAACTCGCGACCGCCTGAGCCACAGTCAGGTGCTCTATCCAACTGAGCTATACCCACCAAAAGTTAATACCAATGAGCAATAAAATGGCAATTATGACAAAGCCACTCTAGATTTTCTATTTGATTATTCTTCCTGTTTTCGTCTTTGTGATGGACCGCCAAAACTCTTTTATCATCAACTCCGCACTTATTACATTTTCTTGCTATCCCGGATCTTTTCATTATGTCTCTATAAGCATTTTCTCCTGCAATCCAATTTGGTGCATTAGCGCCACAACGTACATTTTTATTTTCCCATGAACAATGGCAACTAACCGAACAAAAGAATCTTTTGCTTTTTGACTTTCTATAGTCACGCGGGGTTCTATAAATTTTTTTCCCACAATGAGCACATTCTACCCATTTTCCGTTGAATTGAGATTGGGAACGACATTTTATAGAACAATATTTACCCCAACCTTTCTTGATATGAAAAGGTTTTGTATAGAATCCCTTGCCACAAATCTTACATTTTTGATTTGGCATGATGCAATTATATCAAAGAACAGCAAGATTGTCAAGCTAATGAATCAGTCCACAGTCTAGCGCTCTAACCAATTGAGCTATAGCCACCATTATTCTTTAATTTCTTTGTTCTCTTTCGGTTCTTTCTTAAACGTATCCCCAACCGCTTCTTTTAGTTCCTTGCCTACGCTGAATGCGCCATCTATTACTGCCTTGGTTAAATCTGTGGCACTTTTTACTGTGCCCTGAAGTAAATTACCCGGCAACTTTAACACATCCTCCGCCTTAAAACCATTGGCTTTTTTGCCCTGCGCCAATTTCTCCTCAAAAGCCATCTTGATATTACTAAAACCAAATTCGGGCCTGTCCATCTTGGTTCTGATGGTAAAATCTAAGACTATCTTTCCTTGATTTAGGGCCTTAAGGATATCCAAAACTGCATCCGTAATCCTCTCTGCTTTCTCCGCTCCTTCTTCAGGCGCACGGGGCTTGCGCACAATATCAGTCAACTCCAGTCGGCATTGCGCGGTGACATTATTATTTAGGCCATTGATATCGCTTGTAAAATTTAGTTTTGCCTTTTCAATGCGCGCCTTTTCTAAATCTACCCAATTTGAATAGTAGGGATAGAGATAAATTCCGTCGATATCTTCAATTTTTACAGCCGCCTGCATATCCTTCTTAAAAAAATTGAGCCAGCCTTCTGCTTGTATCTTACCTTCGTCTTTGCCTTGCTGCCAAGGGATTTTAGCTTTTAATTCAAAGTTAGTAATAAGCGAGCGTGGTAGGGTATAGATATTAGTCAGTTTGAAGTTTAAGTCCTTAATCATAATCTGGATTCCTTCTGGTCCAACAGTATGGTCAATAAAATTTATCCTGCCATCTTTAATATTTAGATTCTTAATAATCAGGCAAAAAGGCTGTTTCTTTTTGGGTTCCGCCACCGGCGCTGGTTGAGGCCCTGCAGTAGGAGAAACCCTTTCATAGGTAAATTCTGGCCTTAAAATACTTACCTCATTTAAAGCCGCATTACCCAAGAGCAAACCGATAATACTGGGCGAGATGGATACTGAATCTGCTTTGATCAGGCCTTCAATATTCAAATTCCTTAGTTTTATATTCAAAGGTGGAACAATATCGAAAGATGAAATCGCTACTTTTCTTTTGGTGGCATTCTCCAGTTGACTGATGGCAATGGATTTACCCAATAGAGTAAAATAGGTATAGATAATAGCAAAAGTTGCCACAAAGACAGCAATTAAGATAATTAAAATTTTTGTCCCTAGTTTCATAAATTTTCTATTTTGGTTTTGGTGCGCCTGGGCCGAATCGAACGGCCAGCCCTCTGCTTAGAAGGCAGATGCTCTATCCAATTGAGCTACAGGCGCGTTATTTTCAAAGTCGGGGCGACAGGATTTGAACCTGTGGCCTCATACCTTAAGCTAAAGAGTCGTCTCGGTCTAACTCCCCCTTTAGCCCTTCTATCCAACCCATCACTTTATAATATAAATCGGTGCTACAAACTGTAATTGTGGCGATTCCATATCCTAATTTACTATACCGTCTTCCGCCCGAACCACTTACTTTGGCTGTGGTTTTATGAAACTGAGTATGAGAAATGCCTGTTATTCTTGACCAATATTGTTCTGCTTCTTTTATATTTACATCGGGGTGTACACGAAGATGCACTCTTAACTTTTCACTTTGAACTCCACAAAATTTTCTTAGCCACTTTAAAGTAAATTTAACAAAAACAGGGTCAGAATTTGTAAATTGGACTAAATGATCTTTTGTTTTCGATCCTTCTGTCCAGTAAGCCATTATACCAAGTAACTTTAAATCATTAAATTTTATATTTCGAATTTCATGTTCAGCAATTTTCTTAATTTGGTTTGTTCTTAGCAGCTTACGCTCATGTAGTACTTGTCCAGTTTTTATATTAGCCAATCTTCTTCTTTCACGTGTCCCTTCCGTTGGTATATAGGGTATATTACGCAACCAATAACTTAAAGAAGCTCGAGATACCTTTAAGCGATTTCTAATTTCAGCGTAAGTTAGTCCAGTTTTTCTTAATTCGATCGCTCTTTGCCTTTCTGCAATTTTCATATAGTAAGGTTAAATATCGGGAAGGGCGGATTTGAACCGCCGACCTCCTGCTCCCAAAGCAGGCGCTCTAAACCAAACTGAGCCACTTCCCGTATAAACTTTAATTATATCAACTACTTCTATGTTGCTCAATATATTTCTGGATAATCTTTTTGGCTTTTCCTAAGGCGCGAAAACGGTGACTCATCTTGTGTTTTATGCTTTCGCCTAACTGCCCAAAAGATTTTTTATATTTGGGGATTATAAACAAGGGGTCGTAGCCGAAACCGTGTGTGCCCCTCATCTTAAAACCAATCACGCCGAAACACTTGCCCTCAACTACCGTAATTAAACCACTGCTATCTGCCAGTGCTACGGCGCAAACATAATGCGCCTTTCTTTTATTAAGAGGAAACTCTTTTAACAATTTCAACAACTTCAAATTATTTTTTAAATCGCTTTTGTTTTTTCCGGCAAAGCGTGAGGAATAAATCCCGGGTTTTCCTCCCAGGGCATCCACGCAAAGGCCGGAATCCTCACCCATTGTTAATTTTCCGCTAAATTGCGCTATCTTAATTGCTTTCTTTGCGGCATTATCTTTAAAGGTCTTGCCATTTTCCACAATGCGAGGGGTTTGGGGATAATCCGCCAAAGAGGTTATCTTTAAATCTAGGTCCTTTAAAATCTCTTTTATTTCTTGTAATTTCTTCTTATTCTTGGTAGCAACTACTAACTCCATATATTTGGGGACACCCTTCCGATTGATTTCAAAGACGTCCCTCGATTGATTTCAAAGACGTCCCTAAAAAATGCCTTTTAAGTGGTTACGCTGGAGATCAACTAACTCTTCAATTCCTTTTTTAGCCAGGGCTAATAATTTATCCATCTGCTCTTTGTTAAAGGTCTTTCTTTCTGCTGTGCCCTGGATTTCAATAAACTCGCCCTTACCGACCATTACTATATTCATATCTACATCAGCCCGCGAATCTTCTTCATAAGTTAAATCCAAAAGCAATTCTCCGTTAAGTATTCCCACGCTGGTAGCCGCGACAGAATCCTTTATCGGAATCTTATTAAATAAACCGTCTTTCTTGAGTTTATTGAGCGCATCGACCAAAGCAATAAAACTTCCGGTGATGGAAGCAGTGCGCGTGCCCCCGTCTCCTTGTATAACATCGCAATCAATCCAAATTGTGCGCTCACCTAACTCCCTCATCTCGGTAACTGCCCGCAGAGAACGTCCGACTAAACGTTGTATTTCGTAGGTGCGGCCGGAATCTTTACCGCGCTTAATCCGCGTCTGGCAAGAACGCGGAAGCATACCATATTCAGCAGTAACCCAACCTGTTCCTGTGCCTTTTAAAAATGGCGGCACAGATTCTTCAACTGATGCGGTGCAGATAACTCTAGTGTTACCTAATTCTATTAGACAAGAACCCTCAGCATATTTCATATA
The DNA here is from genome assembly GCA_964354585.1 of uncultured Planctomycetales bacterium. Classification (GTDB taxonomy): domain Bacteria; phylum Omnitrophota; class Gorgyraeia; order Gygaellales; family Profunditerraquicolaceae; genus CAYHAI01. The sequence goes on along the minus strand of CAYHAI010000206.1, from coordinate 6,120 downwards.
ATTTCTGGTTATGGTAACTTTCCTGATTTTATCTAATCCGCGGCCATCCTGCCTAATCATAAATGCTCCTTCCTTTAGAATCTATCCCGACAATAACCGGAAAATCTTTTACTTCTATCTTTAAAATTGCCTCAGGGCCTAAATCGCGATAAGCAACGGGCGTGGTTTTCTTAACGTATTTTGCAAGCAGTGCGCCGCAACCGGCATAAGTCAAAAAATACACTGCCTTGTGTTTTTTGACTGACTTAATTACTTCGTTTGACCGGCTGCCTTTTCCAATCATACCTTTTACTCCGGCCTTAAGCAATGCCGGCGTAAATTCATCCATCCGGCTGCTCGTCGTCGGACCGCAGGAGCCAATGATTTTTCCCTTTGGTCTAGCAGTCGGCCCACAATAATAAATAATCGCGCCTTTTAAACCCACAGGCAATTTTTTGCCTCTTCTAATTGCCTCTACTAGTCTTTTATGCGCCTGGTCACGGGCGGTATAGATTATGCCGCTAAAGAGAAATTTTTCGCTAACTCTTAAATTTTCAAGTTTCTTCATCAAAATTACCAATTACTAGTTACTAAATTATTTTAGTTGCGCTTCTTAAGGCATGACAACTAATATTTATTGCAACCGGAAAGCCGGCGATATGCGTGGGATAGGTCTCTATGTTTACGGCTAAGGCTGTGGTCTTTCCGCCTAAGCCCATCGGACCGATGTTCAAGTTGTTTAATTCTTTTAATAAAGCATTCTCTAGTTTGTTTATCTTGGTACTTCGTACATCGTACTTCGTACATCGCTTTAAAAGGGCTTTTTTTGCTAGAAAACAGGCGTAATCCGCTGTTCCTCCGATGCCTACGCCCACTACATACGGCGGACAAGCATCCGGACCAGCAGACTTGACTACTTCTATAATAAATTTTTTAACCGCGGCTAATTCGGCCGTGGGCTTAAACATCTTAAGTTGAGTTTTATTTTCACAGCCGAATCCTTTGGGCAAGACGGTTATTTTTAATTTGTCTCCTTTAACCATATCTATATGAATTATTGCCGGTTGATATCCGGGTTTACCCCTTAATAATGGGTCTTTAATCACCGAGTTTCTTAAATAACCTTTTCTGTATCCTAACTCCACTCCTTTATTTATTGCTTGTTTTAAATCACCTGCTATCTTTACATCCTGCCCCAATTCCATAAATACACAGGGCAGACCCGTATCCTGACAGATGGCTAATTTTTCTTTTTGCGCAATAGAAGCATTCTTAATAATTGCACCCAATATATCCTTCGCCCTTTTATTTGTTTCTTTTGCCCAAGCAGTCTTTAGCGCGCTTAGAACATCTCTTCTTAAAACCAGATTTGCCTGGATGCATAAATCCGCAACAATTTTTGTTATTTTACTCGCAGAAATTACTCTCATCTTATAAAAAGGGGCCTGACCCCTTTTTGTGCTCGGCAGTGACGGTGGTCTTAATCCCGCCGCGCGGGTTAAATTCGCCGGTAATCTTTACCCAGTGCGGATTACAGGCCTTGACAAAATCCTCCAGCATCTTGTTGATGACGTGCTCATGGAATATGCCTAAGTTACGATAAAATATCGTGTAGAGTTTAAAAGATTTCAGTTCTATGCAGTATCTATGCGGAGAATATTCAATTTTTATGGTCGCGAAATCCGGCAGGCCGGTCTTAGGGCAGATACAGGTAAACTGCGGAATCTCTAAAGTGATAGTATAAATCTTATCCGGATACTGATTTTTCCAGACTTCTATCTTGGGCGTTCTTAGGTTTCTAATATTCCCTTGTAATCCTTCGTAAGTAGATTTAGTATTGCGTATTGCGTATTGCGTATTGCGTTTCATTTTACTCCGATAAATTTATGCATCTGTGGTATGGTGCAAGTTGCGAGCGAGCGCCTTTCAGATAAAATTTTAAAATATTCTATTTTACTATCCAAATCAATGAATGACTCATTACTATCGGGCTGTAAAATTATGGTTGCTGTAGGATTAACCTCTTTTATCAAATCCAAGGCATTGATTACGTCTTCTACATGCGTGGAATGACAAACCACCATTTTTATAAATACATCTTTTAAAGAGGCTATCTCAAGGAATCTTCGGTGCGTTCTCCAGTAAGGAAAATCTTCGGTTGAACTGGGAAGTTTTATATCCATGGCTACGATATCCACAAAATCTATTACCTCTTTTAGTTCGGATGATAAAGTGCCGTTTGTCTCCAGATAGTTTCGTAAACCATGTTTACGGGTTAATTTTAAGACCTCTTTTAAGAAATCTTTCTGTAAGAGCGGTTCTCCGCCGGTAAACGATATAGAATGGTATTCGTCTTCGTATAATCTTAATTCCTCAAATAGCTCCTCTGGCTCATATTCCATAAAACTGTCTAATCTGGTATCGCAAAATCTACATTTGAGATTGCAACCGAAAAAACGCACAAAAAGCTGTTTCTCGCCCACGTAAAGACCTTCGCCTTGGACACTATCAAAAACCTCGGTAATTCTACCTTTCATCTTACAATGGAGACACCCTTCCGATTAACTTCAAAGACGTCCCTCGATTGGGTTAAAAGACGTCCCTAAGTAAGGAGGGATCGTTGATGCCTGCTTCTTGAAAACCCTTGGCCCGAAAATAACAGCTATCACATTTTCCGCACGGAATTTTTGCGCCTTGATAACAAGACCAAGTGCGCGCAAAAGGGGCGCCTAATCTTTTGCCTAATTTAATAATCTCTGCTTTATTTTTGTTGATTAAAGGTGTTTTAATTTCAATTCTTCTTTTTTCTACGCCTGCTTTAGTGCCACAAGTGATTACCCGGCTAAACGCGCGATAGAACTGTGGCCGGCAATCAGGATAACCAGAATAATCCTGGGAGTGCGCGCCGATAAATATCGCGCTTGCACCGATTGACTCAGCATAAGAAAGAGCAAAACTTAAAAAGATAATATTACGAGCGGGAACATAAGTGCTTGGAATCACTCTGGTGCTCTGGTGCTCTGGTGCTCTGGTGCTCCAAGGAATCTTTATTTCTCTATCCAAAAGAGCAGAACCTTTCCAGGGAAGACTAATCTTAATGACTTGCGATTGGCAATTTGCGCTTTTGGCGATTGCCTTTGCGCTTTTAATCTCTTTGCCATGCCGCTGGCCATAATCAAAAATAAGACAGAAACACTTAAACCCAAGTTTCTTAGCAATATATAAGGTTGTCGCTGAATCTAAGCCGCCTGACAAAAGAACAACTGCCTTCTTATTGCTCATCATAAGTGGCGCAAGAATTATCCGATTCCCAGACAGTCACTAGTTTAACCTTTGAGCCTTGAACCTTGAGCCTATCATAAATATACTTAGCAATATTTTCAGACGTAGGATTGTATTTCTTAAAGTAAGTAACTTTATTTAAATATTTATGGTCCAGTTGTTCTAACATCTTATTCAATCTGCTCTTTAAATATTTAAAATCCAAAACCATGCCGGCCTTATCCAATCTATCTGCTGAAACCACCACCTCTACCTTCCAATTATGGCCGTGTAATTCCTCGCATTTGCCTTTGTAGCCTCTAAGGTTATGCGCAGCGCTAAAACTAGACTCTACCTTTATGCTATACATGGTTCACCTTCTTTACATTTCTTACAGGTTGGCCCAGAAATCTTTGCGCCAAACTACTAAACCATTCGGGATTATCGCTGACATAAAACTCCTGCCTCCCCCGACGGTTTTTATTCAACAAACCTTCCTGGGCTAAAATCTTTTTCACTTCCATTGCCACTTGCTTGGCAGAATCTATCAAGGTAACGTTTTTGCCCAAGACTTGTTTAATTACCGGCTTAAGTATGGGATAATGCGTGCAGCCTAAGATGACGGTATCTACCCGGGCATCTTTTAAGGGCTGAAGGTATGTCCTGGCTACTTCTAAAACTACCCTGCCCGTCACCCATCCCTCCTCTACAAAAGGCACAAACAAAGGACAGGCGTAAGCCACCACTTTAACCTTGGGGTCAAGTTGTTTTATTTCAAATTCATAGGTGCGGCTTCTTATCGTGCCTCTTGTGCCAATAACGCCAATACGTTTATTTTGCGTGGCATAAACCGCTTCCCTTGCTCCGAGGGTAATCACGCCGACAATGGGCACCTTAAAATGATTTTTAATTACCGGCAGGGCAACACTGGATACGGTGTTACAGGCTACGCAGATGAGTTTTACATCCTGCTTCAATAAAAATAAAATATTCTCGATGGAAAAACGGATTACTGTTTCTTTAGATTTTATACCATAGGGCACGCGCGCAATATCCCCGAAATAAACAATATCTTCGCAGGGTAGTTGACGGATTAATTCTTTGGCCACGGTAAGGCCGCCCACCCCGGAATCAAATACGCCTATCGGTCTCATTGTCTGGCTACCTGCGTTAAAGCAATATCTTGTGCGTAATTCTTTATTCCTGCCACAATACTCTCCGCTACCTTCTGGCGATAATAATCATTTTTCAGCATGCGCTCTTCATTATAATTAGATAAGAAACCCGTCTCAATTAAAACCGCCGGCATCCGCGCCCCTTTTAAAACATAAAAACGGCCGCCTTTTATGCCTAAAATTCTGGTATCTAAATCATAGTTTATCGTCCGGCAGATAGAGCGGGCTAACCCTATTGACTCGGAGCGGCTATAGGTATAAATCATATCCCAGAGGGTTGCCTTTAAATTTAAGGAGTGGCTGGCAAAACAACTACTATCCAAATCCAAAACCGCATCTTTAGCCGCCGATAGGGCGCGCTGAGAATCATCTACGCTGGGTGAAACATAATATACCTCAAAGCCGCTTAGGCTCTTTACCCGGTTAGCATTGGCATGAATACTCAAGAAAAGGTCTGCGCCGGACCTATTGGCTATATCCACCCTGGAGGAAAGCGGAATAAATCTATCGGTAGAGCGCGTCATCACTACGCTAAGACCTTCTGATTTTAAAAGATTACTTAATCTCTTGGCGATATCCAAGGTGATATCCTTCTCTCTGACTCCGGTCCTGCCTATTGCGCCCGGGTCATTCCCACCGTGCCCGGCATCAATCACTATCTTTCTGATGCTTGTTAAAGGTATGATTGCCTGTTGAGGGAGACGATATTCCTTAAACAAAACATCTAAAATCTGCTCTCTAAATCTATAAGGCACAACTACGCTGCCTTGATAGATATCAACGGGATGTTTTAACTGTTGGGGCGAGCCGTCGACCAGCACTAAACTATCGCCCACCATCAGATTTATTTTATGCCCATCTTTACTTAATATCACTGCCCGAGTAAACGTATCGTAGTCTAAGTTTATGCCTTTTGATGCGCAAAGGGATATCAAGGGTAGATACGTGGTGCCATTTATATTATAAGTGGTTAAGGATTCTCTGGTAGGGGCCGTAGCGCAACCCGATAAAAAGTTGGCTACCAGGCTACAGCTTAAAACCAGAATAAAAAATTTTGTTCTCTGCATAAATTTTGCTTCCCAATTTTGGGATCCACCAAATGTTTCGGTGGTGGCGCCGAAACACATTGTTTCGGCATCCACCAAATGTTTCATTAATGAAACATTTGGTGGAGGTGCCCGGAATCGGACCGGGGTCCCTAAGCAATCAGATAAAAGTCGCTACATGTTTAGTTTGTCTTTTAAACTTGATCCTGGAAACTTCGGCAAACAGAATTTTTCAGGACGCAGCCTTTTAAATTTCACCAAGCCCTTAAAGGCAAATCAGGCCTGGCTATTCCACTAACCGCTCTATCTCATTCCGCGGACTGAAAGAGTAGAGGCTCCGGGATTATTGTTTCCCGAAGGCTAACACGCCCGCTACCGGCGCAACAAACATTGGCTGCATAGCAACCCCTGTCTGCATTACTGGTAAACGGTTAACCATTGTTGGTTTTGCGTTTATATTGTGCTAAGATTGTTAACGCGGCAAACTTAGCCTCCGCGACATGCTACTTTTACCCGGCTTACCTAAGTCGAGCCCTATTCACCCCCTCAATTTTCCTTATATTACTTTGAGAAAATTGACTTCGACGAATACACCAAAATTACAAGGTCCCCGTAGGGGATCGAAGAGAATTTTGGTGTATCTTATGAGTCGAAGTCAA
>CAYHAI010000205.1:0-4795 GCA_964354585.1 uncultured Planctomycetales bacterium | reverse complement strand
AAAAATTGGCAAAAGTGGTGGGAATTCTGGTTTCTGGGGGCTTAAGTGGAACAATGAAGGCGGTTTGTTCCGGTTTTAAGGCTAGCGGTGGCGTAACTATAGGTATTATACCTAGTTACGATAAAAAAGACGCTAATGAATTTGTGGATATCGTGATTCCTACGGGCTTGGGTTTGGCTAGGAACGTCTTGGTGGTGCAGGCAGGCGACATCGTGGTTGCCTTGCCTGGGGAGCATGGCACTCTCTCCGAGATAGCCTATTGCCTGCAGTTTGGCAAGCCGATAATTAGCCTGGGGTCATGGGATATGCCGGGAGTAATTAAGGTAAAGACCGTGGATGAGGCAGTGGATAAAGTGAAAGAAATTTTGCAAGGGAGAACAGCATGAAGGCAATTTTAATGTTAGAGGATGGTAAAAGTTTTATTGGTGAGGCCTTGGGTGGCGGTGAAAAAATTGGCGAGGTAATCCTAAATACCGCAGTGGTGGGTTATCAAGAGATGCTCACTGACCCGGCTAATGCCGGAAAGATTTTAGTGCTCACTTACCCTTTAATTGGTAATTACGGTTGTGCGCCTAAATTTAATGAGTCAAAAAACGCGTGGCTTTCTGGCCTGGTGATTAAAGAGAAATCGCGTATTTTCTCCAATTGGCAGGCGAAAGAAAGCCTTGATGATTTTATTCAGAGACATAATTTGCTGGCCATTAGCGAAGTGGATACACGCACCTTAACCGTGTACTTAAGGCAAAAAGGCCAGATGTTGGGGATTATTTCTACGCATTGTTCCCAAGCCAAAGCCCTTTTGGCCAAGATCAATGATTTTCGCAAAAGCAAAAAAGAAAGTTTATTACCGCAAATTTCCGTAAGCAAACCCCGACAATTAGGCGTGCCTAAGGCAAAAGCGAAAAAAATCGCGATTTTAGATTTAGGGATAACTAATAGCATCTTAAGACAACTAGAAATATTGGGTTTGTCTATTACGCTATTACCCTATAATACTCTTGCCCAAGAAATTTTACGGCTTAAGCCCGACGGGTTAATTATTTCCGGCGGCCCAGAAGAGGATATGGGATTAAAAGAAGTAGCGCTGAATGTAAAGGCCCTGATTGGTAGATTACCTATATTAGGTATCTCTAGCGGCCATCAAGTGCTGGCGCAGGCCTTGGGCGCAAAAATCACCAAGATGAAATTAGGCCATCGCGGCGTAAATTATCCCATGCATAATCCCGCTAGTTATAAAGGCGAAATTACGGTGCAGAATCATGCTTATGTGGTGGATATAGACTCATTAAATAAAATTAAAGATATTAAAATTACTGGTTTTAATTTAAATGACCGCAGCGTGGAGGAAATGGAGAGCAAGAAACTGAAATTGCTGGGCGCGCAATATATACCGGCCAGCCCAGGATTTGCTGAAGTTAATCCTATATTTAAAAGATTTATCAAAATGTTAGGAGGAAAATAATTATGCCGCGCAGAAAAGACATCAAAAAGGTTTTGATGATTGGCTCAGGCCCGATCATTATTGGCCAGGCCTGCGAGTTTGATTATTCGGGTTCCCAGGCCTGTAAGGCCTTAAGAGAAGAAGGTTATTTTACTATTCTAGTAAATTCCAACCCCGCCACGATTATGACTGATCCGGGTATGGCTGATGTTACCTATATTGAGCCGCTCAATGTGGAGATGGTCAGTAAAATTATTGCCAAAGAGCGGCCCGATGCCATTCTGCCGACGCTGGGCGGCCAAACCGGCTTGAATTTAGCCTTCTTTTTGATGAAAGAAGGTGTTTTGAAAAAATACGGCGTAGAGTCAATTGGCGCATCGGTTTCCGCAATCTCCTGCGCTGAAGACCGCGAACTCTTTAAGCAGGCAATGTTAGAGATTGGCGTAGATGTTCCCAAGAGTGGAATTGCCACCACGCTTGAACAAGGAATGAAGATTGGCTTAGACATTGGCTTCCCTTTAATTTTAAGGCCGGCTTATTGTTTGGGTGGAAGTGGCGGTTCTACAGCCTATAATAAGGAAGAGTTGGAAAAATTTCTCAACAAAGGTTTAGAGACCAGCCCGGTGCATCAGGTGTTGGTAGAGCAGTCGGTTTTGGGTTGGAAGGAAATTGAGTTTGAGGTGATGCGGGATTGCGTGGATAACGTGATTATGATTACCTCTATGGAAAATGTTGACCCGATGGGTGTGCATACCGGCGATAGCATTGTGGTTGCGCCGGCACAGACTTTGACTGCTGAAGAATATACCAATTTTGTGAATCTTTCCAAGAGGATTATCCGTCGGGTAGGCATATCTGGCGGTGGCGCCAATATTCAGTTTGCGCAGAACCCCAATAATGGCCGCATTGTGATTATTGAGGTGAATCCGCGCTTAAGTCGTTCTTCGGCCCTGGCTTCCAAGGCAACCGGGTTTCCTATCGCCCGCGTAGCCACGAAATTAGCCGTCGGCCTTACGCTGCCAGAGGTGATGAATCAGATTACCGGAAAGACCACCTCATTTTTTGAACCAACCGTGGATTACTGTGTTTTTAAAATCTGCCGTTTTACTTTTGAAAAATTTCCCAAGGCAGAACGGGTAATCAATACTTCGATGAAGGCAGTAGGCGAGGCCATGTCCATCGGCAGAAATTTTAAAGAGGCGCTGCAAAAAGGGATTCGTTCTATTGAAATCTCGCGTTTTGGTTTTGGCGCTGACGGGAAAGATAAAATTACTGATGAGATGCTTGAAATACCGGATAATGGTTTGCTCAAGGCCATCAAGGATAAAATCCGTATCCCTAGTGATGAGCGGCTATTTTATATCAGGTATGGGTTGAAAGCCGGTTTATCCATTGAGGAAATTTACGGACTTTCGCGTATTGACCGCTGGTTTATTGAGAATATGAAACAATTAGTGGAAATGGAAGAAAAAATCAAGAAATTTAGAAATAATAAAGCAGGGCAAGAAATCGAAATTCCACTAACGTTGCTGCAAGAGGCGAAAAAAGATGGTTTTTCCGATCGGCAACTTGCCTATTTATTGAATTCTAAAGAGGAAAAGGTGCGTGAATTGCGCAAAAAGCATAACCTCAAAGCAGTGTATAAATTAGTGGATACCTGCGCCGGAGAATTTAATGCTCAGCAGCCTTATTTTTATTCTACGCACGAGACCGCAGAGGAAGCACGCCTTAGCAAAAATAAAAAGGTGGTCATCTTAGGTGGCGGCCCAAATCGTATTGGCCAAGGCATTGAATTTGATTATTGTTGTTGCCATGCCGCCTATGCCTTAAAAGAAGAAGGCATTGACAGTATTATGGTAAATTGTAATCCTGAAACCGTATCCACGGATTATGATACCTCGGATAGATTGTATTTTGAGCCTTTAACCCTCGAGGACATCTTAAACATTATTGAATTAGAAAAACCACTGGGTGTAATTGTGCAGTTTGGCGGCCAGACCCCGATTAATTTGGCGGTTCCTTTAAGAAAAGCAGGCGTAAATTTACTGGGGACAAGTGCTGACAGTATTGATATTGCTGAGGATAGGAAGCGGTTTAAACAAATGTTACACAAATTAAATCTTCTGCAGCCGGATAATGGCACAGCCTTTACCTTTGCCGAAGCAAAAGAAGTGGCGAAAAAAATCGGTTATCCGGTTTTGGTGCGGCCCTCTTATGTTTTAGGCGGCCGGGCAATGGAGATTGTTTATGATGAGTCAACCTTAGAGAAATTTATCAAAGAGGCAGCCGAGGTTTCCGGAGAGCATCCCGTGCTCATTGATAAATTTTTAGAAGATGCTATTGAGGTGGATGTGGACTTAATCGGCGATGGCCAAACCTTCTGTATAGGCGGGATTATGGAGCATATTGAGGAGGCAGGGATTCATTCCGGAGATTCAGCCATGGCGCTACCCACTTATACATTATCTAACGATATTTTAAATCAGATTAGAGAAGCCAGCTACAAAATGGCGGCCGAATTAAATACAGTGGGCCTAATGAATGTCCAGTATGCGGTTAAGGATGAAAAAGCTTATGTTTTAGAGGTTAACCCCAGGGCAAGCCGAACCGTGCCTTTTGTTTCCAAGGCCATCGGAGTGCCTTTAGCCAAATTAGCCACCAAAGTTATGTTGGGCAAAAAACTTAAAGACCTAGGATTTACCCAAGAAATTATCCCAAGGCATGTGGCGGTGAAAGAATCGGTTTTTCCCTTTAATCGTTTCCCGGGGGTAGATGTGATTTTAGGCCCGGAGATGAAGTCCACTGGCGAGGTTATGGGTATTGATAGCGACTTTGGCCGGGCTTATATTAAAAGCCAGATTGCTGCTGGACAGAATGTACCCAGGAAAGGCAGTGTTTTTATTTCGGTAAGAGACAAGGACAAGCGCTCAATAGTATTTGTGGCCAAAAAATTGCAGGACTTGGGATTTCATCTTTATGCTAGCACAGGAACTGCCGCGGCTTTAGAGAAGAATGGCATTGCCGTAAAAGTGCTCCCTAAAATTACCGAAGGAAGGCCGAATATTTTAGATTTGATGCGCGATGGCAAAATTCAATTAGTCATCAATACCCCGTCGGGCAGAATACCGCGGCAGGATGAAATTAAAATTCGTTCGCAGGTGATTCTGTATAATATACCTTACACCACGACTATCTCAGGAGCGCAAGCCACGGTAAACGGCATGGAAGCGCTTTTAAAGAAGGATTTGGGAGTAAAGTCATTGCAGGAATATCACAAAAAAGTCGTCAGTCGTCAGTCGTCAGTCGTCAGCAAAAGACATGGAAAAAATAAGCCTAAGAACAAATAGTCGTATT
>CAYHAI010000204.1:0-3006 GCA_964354585.1 uncultured Planctomycetales bacterium | reverse complement strand
TTGCAGGTCGTAGTCGTTGACCCGCCAGATGCTGAAGGACAGTTGCGCCGGATCCGGCGGCGCGTCGTCGCTGTCCAGGAGGTTGAGCTGGCGGTTGTTGTTGCGGCCTGCGGTCTGCTCCTGAATAATCGTCTGGAGGCGCTTGGACGTGGTCTGAACTGCCCCCTTGTTGATGTCGCACCCGATCCAGCGGCGGCCAAGCCTCTGGGCGACGGTGGCAGCGGTGCCAGACCCGATGAAGCAATCCAAGACAAGATCGCCGGGGTTGGAGAAAGTCGTGATTACCCGGTCCAGCAGATCCTCTGAGTTCTCGGTGGGATAGTCAGTCGTCTGAGAGTAAGAGGGGATGTCGGTCCAGACGTTTGTCACCGTTTGGAAGTCGGAGCCAAGATACTCGACCGCAAACTCAGACGCTGAGCAATGTAAGCAGTGTCTGATTTGTTCGGCGGCGTAGTACGGACGGCTCGCGTGAATGTCGTAGAACTTAAAGCGATTTGCAGGGTGGCGCATGTACCGCTCGAACGACTGTTGGGAATCACCGCAGAAGTGAAGGCTCCCGCAGGCCCGGCACCTCAGACGGATGAACCGCTCGGCTACCAGCTTATCCACCTTTTCCTGACAGAGAGGGAAATGCTGATTATCAGGAGGCACGAGCGGGAGACCGAGGAACGTGCGCTCGCGGGGCTTCCTTTCCCCACCCATCAGGAAGCTTGTCCACTGAATGTTGGCCACCGGGCGGGGGATGCGGGGCTTGCGGAACGTGTACTGATCTGATCCGCGGTACAGGAAAAGCGATTCCGTCGCCACCTCCAGCTTCGTGGGCGACCCCGCGCTTTCTCTTCGCCGAGAAATCAGGATTTCATTGAGGCAGTACTGGTTTCCGAAGACCTCGTCCATGACGACCTTAAGGTAGTGAGCGTACCGATAGTCGATGCGCATCAGAATCAGGCCGTCTTGGTGCAGCACCTCTCGCATCAGGTTCAAGCGTTCGTACATGAACTGCAGGTAGGAATCTGGGAAGAATGAGTTAGCGTACTGGGCCTGCTCAATCCAGCTCATTTCCTCTCCTTCGAGCGCCCGCACCGTCGCTTGCCGGAGGCGAACACGCCGGACGTAGTTGTCAGCTCCCGTGTTGAACGGTGGGTCAATGTAGATCAGTTTCACCTTGCTCCGGAAGCCGTTGGCGAGAAGATGCGCCAGGACTTCCTTGTTGTCGCCGTGGAAGAGCAGGCCGCCGCGCGGATAGTGGTCGGGCCAGTCGGCCCATACGTCGCGCTCGGCACCGCGACGGGCGGCGTCGCCTGTCGGGTCAAAGGTGTCCACGTGCTGGGCCGCAAAGGCCGTCACCGACGACAGCGGCCGCTTGCCGACCCAGGTGAGCATGGGCCTGCCCTTGGCAGGCGTTATCTTGATTCGTTTTTTCTCAGTCATGGTTGTCCCCTCGCACAAAGGCGCGGGCGGTCTTCATCCGGTCGTATGGAACGGTATCCTCTGGGGCAAAGATCATCTCATACCGCAGGCGCCCGGGATCCAGGTCTTCCCACTTGCGCAGGGCCAGGGCCTTCCGGCCTCCCTCCCCGTCAAGCACGTCCCCTCGGTCGCGCTCGCGCTTGATCTCCACGATCAGAGTCTTGCCGTCCTTGCGCCGGATCACGAAGTCCGGCGTGTAGCGCCGCCACTTGCCCTTATCGTCCTTGTATTCCACATAGAAGTCGGTTTTCGCCGGGTCGGTCAACGCGCCGGTGAAGTAGATGTCCTGCACGTCCTCGGGCTTCTGGTTGAGCACGCGAAGCATCTGCTCAAAGAAGTCCTTCTCCGGGTTGGAGTCGAAGTTGTAGGGCGTGTAGTGGAACCCGAAGTTGCCCTCGTTGTCCCGCACGGCCGCGCAGTGCAGCAGTAGGCGCTCGCGGTCTTTCAAGTAGATGATCTCAGCCGTGTAGACCTCCGCTCCGGAGGCGTCAAGGTCGCGGTCGAAGCCCTGCGGCTTGACCAGAGCCAGGGCGCGCTCCACGCGCTCCTCGTGCACCTCGTAGTTGCACGTCTGCTCCTCAATCTGCCGCGCCAGGTCTCGCAGGTGGTAGAGCGGGATTTCCTCGCTGTCGTAGAGGCTCCGAAGCTGGCCGTACACTTCCCAGAAGTCCAGGCGATACTGAGCGGCCAGTTCAACGGCGGCGCTGTAAGGGTCTACGGTCTCGGGCACGGTCTCAATATCCACGGTCTCGCCGATTTGACGCAGGACTTGGCGCGTGGCCTGCTGCGTGGCCAGGTCGTAGTCTTGGCGATGCAGGGCGGCTTCCTGCTTGGAGTCGGGCCGTTGGAGCACAAGGGGCGCTCTCTGGGCGTCCTTCGGCTCGACCGTGCGCACCATGTGAGTCACGACCAGGGGCGGGATGTCCAGCTTGCGCAGAACCATCCGCGCCCGCCGGGTCTCCGTGGCCCCGTGATTCAGGTCGTCAATGCTCTCACCATAGGTCTCCCGAAGCTGGCGGTCCAGAATGCCGAAGTTGTCTTGGGATAGGTAAACGCGAGCTTTGTGTGCGTTGCCGGGCACCTGGCGCAGGCAGCGGCTCGCGGCCTGTAAGACGAAGTTGTTCGAGCTGGTGAGCTTGCGCACCAGGGCGCAGGCAAACAGGCTGGGGCAGTTCCATCCCTCGGTGCCCTTATTTACCAGCAGCATGACCCGGTGCGGCGCTTGCGGATCATTGAGCCGGTTGAATGCGTCAACGTCTGCCTGCTTGGTGAGGGTGGCTTCCGAGGTGTTGACCAGACACAGTGCTGGGCTTTGCCGCACCCCCATCAGGGCCTGGTCTATCACGGGCCTTAGCTCTGCCAGATCGTCGGTCTGCGGGAAGTACATGGCTAGTCGCGCAGGTGATCCGTTGGGCAGGGAAACCTCGCCGTAGCTCTCAAAAAAGTCCCTGATGACGTGGGCCGCATATTGCTCTACGTTGCCCGCAAAGTCGTAGGCCTGGATGTTGCCTGCCAGTTCCTTGAGGTAGCCATGGC
>CAYHAI010000203.1:0-6024 GCA_964354585.1 uncultured Planctomycetales bacterium | reverse complement strand
GGGTTATTAGATTTAAGACACTTGGTTAAGATATCTTTTATGCCTACGGCCTCGCAAATTGCCCTTACCGGCCCAGCGGCAATTACCCCTGTTCCTTCTGACGCGGGCTTTAATAAAACGCTGGCTGCGCCGAATTCACCGATAATCTCATGGGGTATAGTAGAGCCCTGGAGGGTTACAACGACGAGCTCTTTTTTGGCTTTAGCCAGGGCCTTTCTGATAGCATCGGCTACTTCATTGGCTTTACCCAAGGCAAAACCTACCTTGCCGTGGGTATCCCCTACTACTACCAACGCGCTAAAGGAAAGTTTTTTACCGCCCTTAGTTACTTTAGCCACGCGGTTAATGGTAATAATTTTTTCTATTAATTCTGGCTGGCTCTCAATCCTTAATTCGCGCATTAAAAAACCAATCCTCCCTTTCTTAAGGCATCAGCAAATGCCTTTATCCGGCCATGATATAGGTATCCTGCGCGGTCAAAAACAATTTTGGTAATCCCTTTTTCTTTTGCGCGAGCGGCAAAGGCTTCGCCAAATAATTGCGCTGCCTTTATATTTCCGGCAGAGGTACAAGTCTTTTTTATCTCTTTATCCAACGTAGAAAGAGAAAAAAGCGTCTTCTTCCCAGTATCGTCTATGAGCTGGACATAGAGATTCTTTAAGCTGCGGCGCACAATCAAGCGCGGTTTTATTTCATCTCCAAATAGACGTAAACGGATACGATGATGCCTTTTTAATCTAGAGAGTTCTTTTTTATTTTTCATTATTTTGTCGCAGTAGCTGCTTGGGCCTTACCAATCTTTTTCTTTACGTATTCGCCTACATAACGAATGCCTTTACCTTTATACGGTTCGGGCGGAAATATCATGCGTATTTCTGAGGCGACCTCGCCTACCTTTTCTTTATCAATACCCTTGACTACAATCTGCGTTGCCTTGGGCATTTCTATCTTTATGCCTGGGGGAATAGGAAAATTTACCGGATGAGAAAAACCCAACTGCATATTTAAAATATTGCCCTGCACCTGCGCCTTAAATCCTACGCCGATAATTTCCAATTCTTTACTATAGCCTTCGCTAACCCCCTTAATCATATTGGCAAGCAACGCGCGATAAAGGCCATGCAGGGTCCGGTCTAATTTACTATCTGCAATGCGTTTTAAGAAGGCCTGATTATCTTTTATCTCTACGCTGACCCGGCTAGATAAGTCCCGGCTTAGCTTTCCCTTCGGCCCCTCCACAAAAATCTGGCCATCCCTGGATTCTATTTTAACCTCTTTGGGTATAACGATGGGTTTTTTACCTATCCTTGACATTCGTCAACTCCTATCCCGGCTCGTAAGATACACTAAAATTTTCAAAGAAAATTTTAGTGTACTCGTCGGGATAAATTCGCACAAATAAGTTATGTCGCTGCGAGCGAAACGAGCGCTCCATAACGTATGTGCTCATTTACCAAACATAAGCCATAACTTCTCCGCCCAAGCCCTGTTGCCTGGCCTCTTTATCACTAAGCAGCCCCTTGGAGGTAGAAATAATGGCTAAACCCCGGCCCCTTAAAACATAGGGAATTTTATCGCCTTTTACATAAACGCGTAATCCGGATTTAGATATGCGTTTTATATTCTTTATCGCCGGCTTTAATTGCGTATATTTTAGGTAAATTCTCAATATCCCCTGTTTTTTATCTTCTATAAATTTGAAATCCTCAATATAAGCTTCTTTTTTTAAAATTTCTAAAATAGACTTTAGTGTATTTGAAGCAGGCACATCTACGGTTTCTTTTTTTGCCATAATGGCATTGCGCATCATGGTGAGTGCATCAGCGATTAAATCATTCCTTGACATTTATACTCCTTCGTTTCACCAACTGGCTTTTTTAACTCCCGGTATTAATCCCTGCCAGGCTAATTCCCTAAAGCAGATACGGCAGAGCTTAAACCTTCTTAAATATCCGCCTGAGCGGCCGCATAGAGGGCAACGATTGTATTTACGGCTAGAATACTTAGGAGGCCTCTTCCATCTTGCGATCTGTGAATTTTTAGCCATGGTATATTATTCCTTAGTGGCAAATGGCATGCCAAACAACCTTAATAATTCTTTTGCCTGTTCGCGGGATTTAGCGTTTTTAATGACGAAAGCGATATCCATTCCCTGGATACGCGTTAGTTTATCATATTCTATTTCAGCAAATATGCCCTGATCGGTAATGCCTAAATTATAATTTCCTGCCTCATCAAAGGAATCAGGCGAGACGCCCCTGAAATCACGAATACGAGGGATAGCGACATTAACTAACCTATCTACAAACTCATACATCATTGCCCGCCTTAAGGTAACTTTGCATCCAATAGGATTACCCTGCCTAATCTTGAAATTGGCAATTGCCTTTTTTGCCCGCTTTAAAATAGGTCTTTGTCCTGTAATTAAGGCAAGTTCATCCATTGATTTATCTAAAACCTTGATATCCGCCAAGGCCTCGCCTACGCCCATATTTACTACTATCTTTTCCAAACGCGGCACCGCCAGTTTATTTTTTAAAGAAAAGGTCTGCATCATCTGCGGCACAATTTCATTTCTATATTTTTCCAATAATCTGGGAACCATTTTAGACTACCTCATTACAGGCCTTGCAGACCCTCGATTTTGTTCCATCAGTTAAAACCTTAAATCCTACTCTTGCCGGCCGATTACAGTGTTTACACACAAGCATAAGGTTTGAAATGCTAATTGGCGCTTCAAGGGATACTATTCCACCGGGCTGATCCTGACGGGTTTGACGTCTATGCTTTTTGACTAAATTTATGCCCTCTACTATTGCCTTATTACGGTCAAGCAGTATTTTTAATACCTTGCCAATTTTGCCGATATCCTTGCCCTTGATTACCTCTACCGTATCATCCTTTTTAATCTTGAACATTAAATCACCTCGGGCGCCAAGGAGATAATCTTGGCAAAATCCTTATCTCTCAATTCCCTGGCTACTGGTCCAAAAACGCGTGTGCCTCGGGGATTAAACTGGGCATCAATAAATACAATGGCATTACGGTCAAATCTTAAAATAGAACCATCCGGCCGCCTGATAGGCGCCTTGGTCCTGACCACCACTGCCTTGGCAACTTCACCTTTCTTAACAATCGCTTCAGGAGCAGATTCTTTTATGTTGACGTTAATAATATCTCCTAATTCGGCAATCATGCAATTTTTTTTACCCAGGACGCCAATAAATGACGCCCTTTTAGCGCCGGTATTATCTGCCACATCTAATATAGAACGCAGTTGAATCATTTTATTCTTCCTTAATTTCTATCTGCGGCACTTTAGACTTTTTAATAATCTCTATTATTCTAAACCGCTTCTCTTTAGAGAGGGGCCGGGCTTCCCGGATACGCACGAGATCGCCAATCTTGGCCGCATTTTTTTCATCGTGGGCCTTAAATTTATTATATTTTTTAAGAATGCGCTTGTATTTGGGGTGTTTGGCTAAACGCATTATCCGAACAATGCGCGTCTTTTGCATCTTATCGCTAATCACTGTGCCGATATATTCTTTTCTCTTTCCCATATTACTTCTCTTTCTTTTCGTTTAACATCGTCTGGATACGGGCAATATCTCTTTTTATCAATGAAAACATATGTGGCTTTTCTACTCTGCCGCTGTAACGCTGTTGATTAAGTTTGGATAATTCTTCTTTAAGCGTTTTTTCTTTCTGCAAGAGTTCTTCTTTTGAAAGATTGCGTAATTCTTGGGGTTTCATTTTATTTATGCGTTCGGCTGATGAACTTTGTCCTTATTGGTAACTTATAGGCACATAGCCTGAAACATCGACGGGCATATTCCTCGGGCACTCCACCTAACTCAAATAAGACTCGGCCTCTCTTTACCACGCAAACCCAGTGGTCAAGCTCGCCTTTGCCTTTGCCCATACGGACTTCCGCTGGTTTTTTAGTGATGGATTTATCCGGAAAAGCCCTAATCCAAAGCCTTCCGCCTTTATGTAATTGGCGCGCTAAGATTACGCGCACTGCTTCTATCTGGATATTTTTCAGCCAACCATTTCCTAATGCCTTTAAACCGAATTCACCAAAAGCCAAATCACAACCCGTAGTGGCTACGCCCCTTCGGGTTCCTTTTTGCAATTTACGATATTTTACTCTCTTTGGCATCATTACCATAACTATAACCCTTAATTATTGTTCTGCCTCCTGCGTTTTTTCTTCAGCCGCAGATTGCACAGCAGGTTTACCTAATATATCGCCCTTGTAAATCCAAACCTTAACTCCAATAAGCCCATAAGTAGTCAGGGCCTCGGCAAAACCATAATCTATATCCGCGCGCAGAGTGGAGAGAGGAATTTTTCCCTGCTTGAATGTTTCCTTCCGGGACATTTCTGCTCCGCCGAGCCTGCCGCCGCAACTTATCTTTATGCCCTTTGCGCCTGAGCTCATCGTTTGCTCTATCGCCCGTTTCATCGTCCTGCGATAGGCCACCCTTCTCTCTAACTGCAAGGCCACATTTTCTCCTACTAGTTGCGCATCCAAGGCCGGCCTTTTTACCTCTTCTATGTCAATAGATACCTCTTTTTTAATCATATTATTTAAATCTTCGCGCAAACGTTCAATATCCGCGCCGTGACGGCCGATGATGATACCGGGCCGGGCAGTTAATATTCTAATCTTAATCTGTTCGGTTAGTCTCTCGATAATAATCTTGGAAATAGCCGCTTGTTTAAATTGTTTTTTAATAAATTTTCTAATTCTATAATCTTCTTCAATAAACCGGGCATAATCCTTAGGCTTAGCAAACCAACGGCTATGCCAGGTTCTGATAATGCCGATTCTTTGTATAAGTGGATGTACTTTTTGTCCCATTTTCCCTCGCTCTGCTCGGGAGTTTAACTTTTAATATCTAACTCTATTTTAATATGTGATGTCCTTTTTTTTATGGGCGCTGCCCGGCCAAAGGCTGCGGCCTTATATCTTTTCCATGTTGGCCCAACATTACAAATTATCTTAGATATATAGAGTTGCTCTGGGTTAAAACCCTTTACCTTGGCATTGGCTACTGCCTGTTTTAATATTTTTAATAAAAATTCTTTGGGCCGTTTATTCAGGTTAACCAGTATTGCCTGGGCTGACAAAACATCCTTATGGCGGATTAAATCTATTACCTGCCTTACCTTTGTCGGTGAAATTCTTAAGAATTTAGCTTCTGCTTTTACTATCATTTTAGGTTTTTTCTGGGGCTTTCTTTGCCTTTACTCCACCGTGTTTTCTAAATATACGCGTAGGGGCAAATTCTCCTAATTTATGACCTACCATATTCTCGGTAATAAAAACCGGCACGTGTTTCCTGCCATCATAAACCGCAAAGGTCAAACCTACAAAATCCGGGATAATCGTTGAACGCCTGGACCAAGTCTTTATGGCCTGCCTGATCCCTGCGCGCCGTACTCTTTCTGCCCTCTGCAATAATCTCTCTTCAACAAAAGGTCCCTTTTTTAGTGAGCGTGGCATTTTTTATTTCCTTCTTTTAATAATAAGCCTGTCCGAATACTTGCCTTTTTTTCTGGTTTTAAAGCCTTTAGTGGGTTGGCCCCAAGGTGTTACCGGATGAGGATTCCCTTGTCCGGATTTTCCTTCGCCACCACCGTGAGGATGATCCACCGGATTCATTGCCAGGCCCCTGACTGTTGGCCTTATACCCAACCACCTACTCCTGCCTGCCTTACCGATAGTGATTGCCTCATGCTCTATATTTCCTACCTGGCCTATAGTAGCATGACAGTCTAGGCTGACTAACCTTACTTCTCCGGAAGGTAGCTTTATATGCGCGAGATCATTTTCTTTGGCCATAATCTGGGCATAACTACCGGCGCTTCTTGTAATTTGGCCACCTTGACCTTTAAGTAATTCTATATTATGGATTGATGTCCCCTGCGGTATATGTCTTAAGAGTAAGCAATTGCCGGGTTTTATCTCTGCTTCCTTCTGATTGGAAGAAATAACCTCTGAGCCTACCTTTA
>CAYHAI010000202.1:0-4368 GCA_964354585.1 uncultured Planctomycetales bacterium | reverse complement strand
AAGAGCACAAGAGCACAAGAGCACAAGAACATAGTAGTACCTTAATAATTTCATCTTAACGTCCATCTTTACTCATTTATAATCTGCCAAATCTTATCAAGGTTGCGACGTGCCTCAACTTCCCCTCTTTTAGCAAATTCCTCCGCCCGATGCAACTCTAACCAGTATAACCCCGAAGTATCCGGATGTAAAACAATATCCGCCAATTGCGCTTCTTTTCGCGCAATTTCAGACTGCATTACCTCAATACTGCTAAAGATGATGTCCAAGATATTTATCTTAAGCTTTTCTCTAAAATATTGCCTTAAACTAAGCCACCTTTTTTTAGGGGCTGCTTTCCCCGTCAAAGCCAGGCCTTCCTTTATCTTTTCGTATTGCCTGAGGATATCTTCCCGCGAAGGCGTAACATTGACCGCAATAATCTTTCTTACGCCCATCTTAAAGAGGGCCTCTGTAGGCAAGGGATTGATTACCCCTCCATCAAAAAGCATTTCCTCTTTAGATTTGAATGGCCGAAATACCCCCGGCATAGCGCAACTTGCCATCAGCGCATCCACAAGCAGGCCTTTATCTAAAACCTTCGATTCCTTTCTTCTCACATCACTGGCAACAATCCTTAAGGGGAGCCTTACATCGTGGAAGGTCTTGTTGCCTAAATATTTTTTTAAAAAACTATAAAGTTTATTGCCTTTGATAAACCCCAGCCACGGCAAGGTTAAGTCTATTATACTCCAGATATATTTTGGCTCTTTGAATTCTTTGGTAATCTCAAGTATCTCTTGGCTAGAATTTCCGACTGCCCAGAGGGCGGCAATAAGGGCGCCGGTGCTTGAGCCGACGATAACATCAATGGGAACTTTCTCTTCTTCAATTACCTTCAATACCCCGATATGGCAGAAGCCATAGCCCACGCCTACGCCTAAGGCCAGACCCACCATACGATCGCCTAAGGACCGCGAGATCCTTCTAATCGCGCGCGCATACTCACAAGCAGAGGTATCTAAAACCAGCATATCTGAAGCGGCAAATTCTATCTTCGGCAAAGTCGCAAAGAGGTCATGTTTCAATAATTCTCTCTGCTCGTCAGACGTAAGTTTAGAGAATTTGTATTCATTGATAATAACCTTTACCTTAGGCTCTGGAAAATGAAAATCTGTCACCAGCCGTTCAATGAGATGGCGTGTTTTTTCCAAATCTATGGGTTCTGGGCTAGTGAGGATATGGATTAAATCCGACTGGTTGAGCATTTCAAGAATATGCCTGTCCATATAGGAAGGCAGGTCCAAAATGATATAGTGGTAATCATTAACCAAGATAGTTAAAATACTTACCAGCCTTTTTATACAAGAATCGTCATCGGGTTTATAATGAAGGCAAATTAAGTCCAGGTTGAATTTATTTTCTAAAAGAAAATCTCTGATTATCTCGGTAGTATCTCTCTGGCAGGATAAATCCAGAATGCGATAATCGCCTAGGATTTCTAACCGGCCGGGCAAGCTGTGCATTTTGTCCCAGGCAGCGATATCTAAGATGATCACTGACTTATGTGTTTCTTGCTTAAGGCTTATCCCTAAGTTAAACGCATAGACAGTCTTACCTGCCTGGGCATGGGAACTAAATACGGAAATAACTGTGCTCTCAAAAATAGTCTTCTGGTGGATATCTTTACGCTTGAGCCTGCGGGATAAGGTCTGGCTTAAGTCAATGGCCAGGCGGGGAATCTTATTTAAAATAAAATTAAAATCTTCTTTCTGAATAGTTAAAAGAAGGCAGTCATTGACGGCCTTGGCAGTTACCGAATGCGGCTCGCCGGTCAAAAGCGAAATAATCCCAAAATATTTTCCGCGATGCAGGTATTCTAAAACTGTCTCGCTGCCATTGGGGCCTTGAGTATAAATTACCACCCTGCCTAAAATCACACAATAGAGGGCATCGGCACAGGCGCCCTCTGGATAAATAATTGCACCCTTTTTATACTCTATAAAATTACATTTTTCCTTAATCAGGGCGCGTTCGTCATGGGATAAACCCGCAAATAAAGGAATTTCCTGTAATATTAAATCTTTGTCTATTAATTCCATAAACCTATCCCCGCCTCCGCCTTCCGCACCTACGCGGTGCGATTGGTTAAAATACCCGTGTTACATACTTGCGAGAATTTGCGTGCGCTTTCTCTGATAGTCCGCTTATAAGTATTGTAATCTACTTCTACAAGGCCAAAACGCGGACCAAAGCCCTTGTCCCATTCAAAATTATCCAAGAGCGACCAATAAATATACCCCAAAACTTTTACGCCCTGCGCCATCGCCAGATGTATATTTTTTAGATGTTCCGCAATAAAATCCCATCTTAGATTATCGTCTGGGGTGCAAATGCCATTTTCTAAAATAAATAAAGGCAGGTTATATTTTTTTAACCTGAATAACAAATTATACAGGCCCTCAGGGTAAATATCCCAACCCAGGGAGTTCTTCTTCAGGCGGCTGTGGCCTTTGCTACAGGTATCCAGCAATAAACTCCTCAAACCCCAATTTTCTGCCTCTACTAAACTGCGCGTATAATAATTGAGGCCGATAAAATCCAGGGATTTGGCACGGATTAGTTTCTCCATAAATTCAAAATTAAAGTGTCTGTCCCTCAAATAAACGGCAATTCTATTTTTTAAAGTTAAACTACAAGGGACAAAGGCCATCATATTATTGGCAATACTTATTGCAGGCGGGATGAGTTTTCTCTTCTTATAAATTTCGTGTATAAGTTTATAACTCCTGATGTGCGCCAAGATAAGATTTTCTTTGGCCCTCCCGGCTTTAGAAAATGACTTTTCCTGAGGCGGCCAGAGGCCCAAAATATAACTATGGTAGGCATAGACCATCGGTTCGTTTATGGTGACCCAATATTTTACCTGATCGGATAGTGGCGCAACAATCTTTTCTACATAGCGCAAAAAATAATCCCCTGCCTTGTTATTCAACCAGCCCCCTAATTTGGCAAACCATAAGGGATTGGTAAAATGATGTAAGGTAACAATGGGCTCGAGTCCGCGTTCTTTTAAGGAAAGGATGACATCTATGTAGTGGTTGATTTCGTGTTCTAAAAATTTGCCTTCTTGGGGCTCAATGCGGCTCCACTCAAGAGATAAACGATGGCAATTGTGATTAAGCAATTGGGCTAAAGCAAAATCGTCTGGGTATAATTCATAATGCCGAGAGGCTTGGCCTGAAGTCTCTTTTAAGCCAACCCTTTTCTCCCACTCCCACCAGTCGCAATTTAGGTTATTGCCTTCCACCTGATAGGCAGCAGTAGCCGCGCCCCAGAGAAAATTGTGCGGGAATTGTAACATAACTATTTATTATACCACTTTTTAAAAATACTTGGTATAATAATGATAAGGAGAGAGAGGGGTGGAAAATGATAGAATTTAAGGTAGCAAAAAAAAGTTTTACCTTAATGGAAATTATGCTCGTAATCGCTATAATCGCGATTCTAGCAGCCCTAACCATACCCAATATACAACGCCAACGCATTAATGCTAATGAGCAGGCAGCCATTAGCGCATTAAAGCTTATACACACTGCTCTTGAGACCTATAAAGATATTTATAGCGCATTTCCTGCAAATCCTACGGTTCTTACAAGCGGTCCCTCTCCTTTTATCCCTAGTGAATTACTAACTTTCTGTGGCTGTGATGCCCTCTCTACCCCCTGCCCAGGATGCCCCGATGAGTATCATGGCTACCAGCTTTGTTATAGGACACTCAATAATTACACATACTACTGCTCAGCTTGCCCCTATACCCCTAATGTTACGGGTACCAGATACTTCCGCGTCACTAAGAGTGGCGTAATCGAAGTCCGAGACTCAGGTGGAATTTATATTCCACTTGAGTAGCACTAAGATAAACTACCCATAAAAAAATCCCAACAAAAATATGTTGGGATTTTTTATAAATTGCCTATTTTTCAAGGCCGTTTATCTTTTTTTAGCCGGAGTTTTAGTTTTAATTGCGGGTTCGGGATTTAAAGATTTGCTTAACACGCCCCAGGTTTGAGTGCCTACCTTAGCGTCGGCCTTCAATCCGTTTGCCTTCTGGAACTCTTCAATTGCCTTTTTGGTCATCGGGCCAATTTTGCCGTCCACAGCTCCGGTATAATAACCGGCATTCTTTAATGCGGTTTGAATTTCCATCGCTGTAGGTTTATACGGCCCAGCGGGTGGCAAAGGCTCTAAATTTGCCGGAGCTGGCGATACAGCCTGCGCACTTTGTGTTTTTGTTTCCGGCGCCGCTGGCTTGGCTTCAGTACTAATTGCGTTTAACGCTTCCATTGACATCGGTGCCTGCATTTCTTCAAGCGCCTCTTGCTTTTT
>CAYHAI010000201.1:0-6699 GCA_964354585.1 uncultured Planctomycetales bacterium | reverse complement strand
GCGGGCCAAACGTGGAATATACCGCGTGCCCGCATTTTGAGAAACTAGGCTTTAAGTATGTTGATTCGAGCATTGACCCTGACGGGAAGCGGCGAATACATCTTGAGACTGCCAAAGATTCTAAACGTCCAAGTTCAGAAGCTGGGGCGTCAAGTGGTAGTGGACGCTGTCAAAGGCTGTTTAGTGATATCGCCCCTGACCAAAAGATTAAACTCGCTGGCATGTCGTAGATTAGATAAACTGCGACCTCGTCCTAAGGCAAAAGCGAAATGAAGATGATTCTTCGATTAATGATTAAGGTTTCTATGATAACCGTAACTCAGTTTTGCGACTATGTATTTGCGACGTTGAAAGTGGTTCTTCTATATATTATGGGTAGGCAAAAGCGACGACGAAAAGACGACCTGCCGAAAGACCCTGCTTGGTCGTCAAAGAATAGGTTCACTTCGCAAAACTAAAAGCGACTATGATAAGACCTGAGATGAAAAAGTTCTATAATTGGAAATGGAAAGAGATATCCAAGGGCCTAATTAAGCAGGTTGGTCACTGTGTAAACTGTGGCAATGGTAAGAAATTGCTAAACCCCTTGACTGTGCATCACATTGACTTTGACCCCGAAAACAATTTATCGTCTAATTTAGAGGTCTTGTGCGCGCGCTGTCACTTGCGGTTGCATGCACGGATTCAAAAGTATGGACGTAACAATAAAAAGCAATTGGAGTTATTTTGTGAAAGTTCTAAGTAGTCAAGAGCAAGAGAAATTATTTGAGCGGATTCCCTCAACTATGGGCGTGCGTAACGCTATGATTCTGCGGATGTTCTTGCTCACCGGCGTGCGCGTATCCGAATTATGCGGGCTCAAAATGGACGACGCTTTCTTCGGTGGCAAGGTCAAGGCGTATCTCAATGTATCGTCCGCAATTGCTAAAGGTGGCGTGGCTCGTGAAGTTCCGCTATCTGATAAACTAAGGGCTGATTTACAAGGTTACTATCAAGATAAGATTTTTTCGGGCCGGACCGAATCAGTTATGGCCGGATGTCCTTTGTTTACTCAGCACAAGAACACAACAGCCCCTCTCACTCCTCGGCAGGTTCAGCGCATTGTTAAACTTGCCGGGGAGTTAATTGGTTTGCCCGGACTGCATCCGCATACGCTCAGGCATACGTTCGCAACGCAACTCATGCGCTTGACTGATATGCGGACGGTCCAGGCTCTGCTGGGCCACAAGTCCCTGCAGTCAACTCAAATCTATACTCACCCGTCAAGTGATGATATGACAAAAGCTGTCAATGGTCTTTAAATCAAGCCGGTCGGTTTGCGAATACTTCTTGCGGGCCGTGGAGGGCGCAGAGGGCACCGGCTCAAGTCCTGTACCGTCTTTGATTGAGCGTGCCCGAATGATGCACGAACACGATCCGCTCTGCAGAGGACGAAAGCGCCAGCTCGTCCGTAGCATCTTTGACAAGAGCAATCCGAAAGCTCACCGTTCAAAAAGATTTATGCGCGTGTCCGCCGAAGTCCCGGCGGAGGCGGTCACGTGCGGGGGTGAGCGCAAGGCTTGACAGAATTACGCCCAGTGTAATTAAGCCGTATTAAATCCTTTAGGTAGTTTAAGTAGGCGCAAGTTTACAGTGGTTGACAGTGCGTTACAGTGCTTTACAGTGCTTGACAGTGCTTAAGAGT
The DNA here is from genome assembly GCA_964354585.1 of uncultured Planctomycetales bacterium. Classification (GTDB taxonomy): domain Bacteria; phylum Omnitrophota; class Gorgyraeia; order Gygaellales; family Profunditerraquicolaceae; genus CAYHAI01. Next base: position 5,015 of record CAYHAI010000201.1, on the reverse strand, counting down.
GCTTGACAGTGCGTGCCAGTGCTTTACAGTGCTTAAAAGTGGTTGACAGTGCTTTACAGTGCTTTACAGTGCTTTAGAGTGGTTGACAGTGCTTTACAGTGCTTTAGAGTGGTTGACAGTGCTTGACAGTGCTTTACAGTGCTTAAAAGTGCTTGACAGTGGTTAAAAGTGGGAAACCCCCTACCCCCTAACCCCCCGGGTAGCTGCTTGGGTGTGTGCGTCCGAAGGACGTTCAGTCCTGAGGACGCTCGGTTCTTTTGCCCGTCCGCTACCGCATCATGCTCCCTGGGGGTGCTTGGATTTTGTGACGCCCGAAGCGGTAGCTAACCTAATAGACCGGTAGTCACTTATGACTACCGTTCTAAAGCGCGCCCGGTATGCGGGGCGGACGGGCACAGTCCGCATAATTGGGTTACCTGAAACCTTACCACCTGCGGACTACTGGCTGGCTTCTTGTAGTGTCGGCATAATTGGGTAGCTTGTAGTATGTGGCATCTGCCGACCCCGTTTTGGGAAACTGACGCGGGCGCGTCTCAGCGCCCGCAATCCGTGAGCCACAAGAAAAAGACAAGACATCGAGAAACAATAATAACACCCCCGGCTTGGGTTCGAGGACTTACTTGGCTTAGCGTCTCTGAGTGCTTGTGGGGGTAGCTCCTCGAAGAGGGCTGAGAGTAGCGGCGCGCAAGCGAACCGAATGCGTCAACGGTCGCGCCCCTAATGAGTAAGTTCTTTGTGGTAGCTTCATCAAGCGCGACCAAATGCCAAGCAAACCCGCCGAAGCCCGTAGCATCCTGCACCGCGACGTTACAGTCGCGGCGGGGGGTTATGCGGAGACGCCATCACGTGAGCAAAGCGAACGCGTCGCAGCGTGAGCGCATCCAGCGCGAACTTAACGAACCCGGTCATTACTCAAGCGTCCAGCGTGGAGGAATGAACGGCTCTGAAATATTGCGGGAGCGTCCAGCTCCCGCCCTCAGTATAGCAACGGTGAGCCACACAAGAGTCAGACCTCGGTGCTTAGCTCCCTTGACACTGAGACACCTGAGGGCTGCTCTGCCCCTTCGGGTTTTGTGCAGTAACATTCTCTTTATCTCAGACGTGTCTTTGAAGCCACGCTCCTGCCCTTTCGCTGTCCTGTCTCTCAACCTCAAGAAGGTGGCTATTATTTCCCTTCTTTCATTGTTCATAACTTTTTACTTATGAACATCTACAGACAACTTATATACAACTTATAGACAGCTCCTTTTTATCTTATCTCTATACTCCTATGAAAGATACGAAACTTATGAACATTTTTTTCGGTCTATACGAAGAAGATAAAGAAGATATATATAAACATTAGATATAATTAGTAACACCCTCAACTATAGGCGGTGGACTTTCCCCGAACTTCTACGTGTTCGGGAAAACTCCACATTATCATTTCAAAGTCACTGTATCGCCCCTTTCGCAATATATCTCTCCAACCTCATAATAACATCTCAGTATCTCAATAATAACATCTCTCTCTATATCTTTCGAAATTCGTTCGTGGCAAATTCGCGGGTCGGTCTAGTTTTAAAATCGATTCTGGCTCTTGGATTATTTATCAGGTGGCGCGGTGGTGGTGGTGGTTGGTGGGGTGGTATTATCCGGGGGCTTGGATTCGCTCCTGGGGGCATCCTTGTCGTTTTGCTTATTCCGCTTTTTGAATAACTTGCCGAATAGCTTGCTCAAAATCAGTTTGGCTATATCTTTCCAGAACATGTTCATTTGTAATAATCCTTGCAGACATTCCGTAATACGTTCCTAGACAATCCGTTTTTATTATTTTGCAGAACTGCTTTAGTCCCATAGGGTTTAGCCAAGGATGTTGTTTCGCGTGGCACTTGTTGCATAGGGGTAAAAGATTTGATGGCTCGTCTGAGCCCCCCAAGGATCTTGGCAATATGTGATGGTCCACTTGCACCGGCGCGCGTTTGCATAGATGGCATACCTCACTTACCTGTTTTTGATTTGATGGCATATCCGGCAAGTCCCCCTATTGCTGCGAAAGACGCTGAGAGTAAAGTTCCGTCAATGCCATTCTGTAGCGCAACGATTTCCATACATGCGATTGCGATAATGGCGATTGACGGAATTATAATTTTTTTCATAAGCTACGATAAATAGCCGATTAGCCAGATTCTTAAGTTGGTTGATGTCAGTCCACCGCCGGGGTCTGCCAGTGTATATTCTATTTGCGGGCCAGTGGCTACCGGGATAATGCAGTTGTCACTATGTTTCGCGCCTGCTACTTCTACGCCGTCAAGGAATATCTCGCATGCATATCCCTGCACCGCGTCTTTTCGCACGGCAATGATATTACCCGTTCCCGCAACGCCCGGCACTACCTGCTCTATTTCTACGAGCGCAAGCACAGCAAGCGCGCCGGCAGGAATAAAAGTTGATAAGTCAAGAACCGTATCTGGGATAGCCACAACTTGAGCAAGAAGTTCGAGAGCTTTTTGTCGTGCCGTGAAATAAGTAACTTTTGACATAAACTAAAACTCCTTTGAATTAGTGATAGTAACCAAGAAGATAAATATTAACTGAGTATAATTCCGCGCCTGCCGGGCCGGTCAAGCGCCAATCAAAAGACGATAGGCTCGTGACCGGAATGATTCCCGAATCCGTTGAAAAATATGACGGGATTGCCCCGTCGTTAACTGTGAAGCCAAGGCATACCCCCTGAGTCGAATCGCGTCTGAGTTGGACTTCCGAAAGATTTCCCGGCACTCCGGCAGTTTTAAGGAGCTCGACCATAACTTGTATTGCATTAGCCATTGGGTGAATTATTCCAAGCAATGATATTGTCGCCCAGGCGGTAGTTGGTGAAAGTCCTGCGGCGCCAAGAATTGTTTGCGCCGGTGATATCTCAACGAAATTGAAATTGTCCGGGCCGATTCGGATTTGGAGGCGTTCCGAATCAACGCCCGTTTTTCCGAATACGTTAATGACCTGAGCTTGTAACTCGTAGCGTCCCGGTGGCAATGAAATGGGAATCCCTGAAACACTCTTAACCGTTGTAATTGTAATTGACGATTCGGGAAACATCGGGGCATGTTGAACTAATTGCGGATGCACCTTCGCGTCCACGCTACGAATCCAAAGCTTAAAGCGGTCTGTCTTGGGGACGTTGTTGATTAGTGTCCAAGAGAATGTAATTGAGTTTGCTGTTGCGGTGACCGAAACCGTTTTGAATCCTTCCGGTCGTGGTAATCCCAGGGGCGCGTCTTTCATGATATTTGTTAGCGGTGTAATACCTGCCGAGTAGCGGTTGAGGTTGCGCATCAGAAACATATTGAACCCGGACATTGGGCCAGTATGTGTTTTATATATTGGCATAATAATATTATTCCGTTAGCACTGCTCGCGTTCTCTTTTCAGTGATTCTTCATCGTCTGCTTCTTCTTCCCAGCCTGCTTGCTGTTCGTCTGTTAGTGTTTGCCACTGCTGAGAAATATAAGAGGCTGAGGCTCTCGCGTCTTGCTGAGCTATGGAGTTGGGATTGTAAACATGCGTTGGCATTGACTTCACAACCCCAATCCCCATGTAGCTCGTAAAGACTATTGAACCTACTCTGCCCCAGATATCCTGAATCAAAGGGCCGGGAACAAACTTCGCCATAATTGACTAGAATGTATTCGCGAAAATATCTCTGCACAATGCGCTTGGGGGTGACGCTTGCCCGAATGCATCTACTGCTTGACATTGCGTATCGAAGTGTCCGCGAATCTTGGTTAAAGAAACAGAAACACCTTTTGCCACTTTCACGGTAGCGCATCCCTGAATCCCCGCGCCGACTGCTACATAACCCGTCTGTTGCGCGTGAACCGGCACGGTGTTTGACTTAATCCACTGAGTGACTGCTACTCCCGGAATTACTCCCGGTGTCCAGGATATCTTAATTTCGTTTGCCACGAATCCGCCTACTGCTCCGACCGGCGCATCCGGGCCGGAGATACCGTTGGGCGCGTCGTCCAAGAATGCTCCTGCTGCTTTTTGCCCTGTGACAAAAAGAAGAATGTTATTTCTTATGAACGCGGTATAGCCTGAGAACGGACCTGTTGGCGGTTTGATTATATCGCCCGGGCCGGAGCTAGGAATTACGATAGAGCCGGCGTAGGATTCCCAGCCATTGCGTTGGGCTTGTGTCAAGGTGTCATACCAATAGCGCGCGCATTCTGCTACACGTGACCTGATATCCATTTGGTCTGACGATTGCGGATTACTTATTGATTTGGCTTTTGATCTGATGTATGCAATACCTTTCCATGTAGCATATACCATTTCATCAATACTGCCCGAAACACTATTTACGATAGAGCCAAAAGTTATTCTGGCCATGCCTGCTCTATTGCCAAGCTTGCATGTCAACGATATTACCAATCCAATAATATGGGCAATCACTATTAGTGATATCAGGGTGGCTACTGTTAACAACATTTAGAATCCTCCTTGCTGAGCGTTTATCTTCTGTCCTCAGCTTTCGGTTGGTGCATTTGTATTGCCTTGCTTCATACGAAGCGTTATAGGTCAACTGTGTGCGTTGCTTTTTCTACTTGCCGGTCTTTTCCGTTGTTTTGGGCGTAAGCGTGGCTTTTCCGCCTTTGAAGTAATGCTCTTCTTTTTTCTCTGCCATAGTCTTTTCCTCCTTTCGACAGTACCTCACATTGTGGGGTATAATCTGTCAAGAATAAACTTCGTATGAAATCTTTTAAAATAATATTGTAAATTTGTTGACATAGTTCGTATTTTTCGTATGATTGCTTTTATGAGTCAAATAAATGTTCCGGTGGGATGCTGTAGGCGCGGTAAATGTGAATGTCCCGGATCCGGGAAAAATTCCTGCGGGCCAAACGTGGAATATACCGCGTGCCCGCATTTTGAGAAACTAGGCTTTAAGTATGTTGATTCGAGCATTGACCCTGACGGGAAGCGGCGAATACATCTTGAGACTGCCAAAGATTCTAAACGTCCAAGTTCAGAAG
>CAYHAI010000200.1:0-8602 GCA_964354585.1 uncultured Planctomycetales bacterium | reverse complement strand
GACTGATAACTTTACTTCCTCAAATGAAATTATTGTTAGCGGCGATAACTCTCCTTATATTGCTGACGGCACTCATAATGTTACCTTAACCGCCCAAGATAAAGCAGGCAATAACTCCAGCAAGTCTATAAACTTTACCATTGATAAAACCGCGCCAGTGGTAGTGATTACCTCTCCCACCAATGGCCAGGTCCTTGAGGATGCTCAAGGACAGTTTATTGGCACTGTAGATAAAGTAGCCTTTTCTGAAAGCCGCACTCTTAGCGAGGGAGAGAATACCTTAACTAAGACTGCAACCGATGCTGCTGGCAATACAGCTTCTGCTTCGGTAACTGTTTACCTATATAGCGGCCAGCTCGTTGGCCTGCAAGGAGGAGAAGTAAGTTCTCCTGACGGCAAGGTAAAAGTAATTATTCCGCAAGGAGCTTTAAGTGCGCCTGCGCGCATCAGGGTCTTAAACATTAATAAGGAAATCCTGCAGGAAGCCACTCCCGGCAACAAATCCTTGCTTAGCGTCGTGGAATGTAAACCTTATGGCTTAGTTTTTGCTAATCCTGTAGAGATAGTCTATACCCTTTATCAGGCAGAAGTCCCGGGCACAACTGTAGAATTAGGTTTTTATGATGCAGTGCAGGATAAAATTCTTCCTACAGGCCAAACCACAACCGTTCCCGCAGACGGCTACACCGTAAGTTTTTCCGTAATGCACTTTTCTACCTATGCTGCTTTAAAGGGTTTAACTCCCCAAAGTACGCCTATGGGAACAGGTGTGCAAATACCGCTTCCGGATATGTTAACCGGAGCATTTGGCCATGCTATACCTATAAGCGTTCCTCCGGGAAGAAAAGGGATACAACCAGCCTTAGCTTTGGCTTACCGTTCATCTAATCCTAATTCGTGGGTCGGTGTGGGCTTTAGTTTAAATTCGGGCTATATTGTGCGCTCAACGCGTTTAGGCCCGCCTACTTACAATGATACACAGGACACTTTTTATTTTGTTACTGATGCCGGCACCACAGAGTTAGTCCAGCTGATTGATAATCTTTATCAGGCAAAAGTAGAGTCAAGTTTTGCTAAGTTCTTTAAAGAGTCGGATGATTCTTGGAAGGTGGTGGGCAAAGACGGCTCTATCTTAAGGTTTGGCCAGGGCAATAATTCCAAAGAAATCTCTCCCAGCGGAACATTCAGCTGGTATCTTACTAAGGCAATAGATACCAATGGCAATTATATAGAATATACCTATATAAAAGATGGGGGCAAATCCTATCTTTCCCGCATAGATTACACAGGCAATGAAATGGGTGTTTCACCCACCAACAGCGTAGAATTTATCCTAGAAACAAGGGATGATGTGTCTTCAAGCTATATCAGCACCGCAAAAATTGCCCAAACCAAGCGCTTAAAGGAAATAGAAGTAAAGGTAGGATACGATTTAGTCTGGCGCTATGTTTTAGAATACGCTTACAGTCAAGATACAAACCGCTCGCTTTTAAGGTCAATAATTCAATATGCAAGTGATAATAAGAGTTTACCCACACAAAGCCTTACTTACCAGAAGGCAAAGTAGAGAAAAGAAATAGAAAGGGATACTGTGCACGTAAGTGCACAGAGGAACGAAGGAGGATATGCTATGTCAAAACTAACCAAAATACTTTTTGTAACCTTTCTTTTTTGTACTATGGTCTGTAGTCTATGGTCTATAGCCGACGCGGCAGTCCCACGCCTCATTAACTACCAAGGCCGGCTCACGGACTCGGGTGGCACACCCTTGAATGGCACCTATAGCCTTACCCTCAGAATCTACGATGCGGAGGCCGCTGGCAACTTGCTCTGGCAAGAGACGCATTCGGCGGTTGTGATTCAAAAGGGAATCTTTAGTATTTTGCTTGGTTCAGTAACTAATTTAGATTTACTTTTTGACAAACAATATTATTTAGAAATCAAAGTCGGCAACGAAGTAATGAGTCCTAGACAAGGGATAACGAGTGCTGGCTATGCAGTTAAGTCAGAAAAAGCAGAAGTAGCTGATAAGGCATTAACCATAGAAGCCCGCACCTCTGATCCAGCCTCACCTGTAGCAGGGCAGGTATGGTTAAGGACAGATTCTGTTAATACCAATGTAATTAAATTATCGGATACCAATCATACTTATAGTGGAACAACCTATGGATCCGGAGAAAATTCTACTGACGGGGACTTCAGTACTTATCAAGCAGATTCAGCCGATCAACAAATACTTAATGGAAACTATACCAAAACTTCTATTTCGCAGCATACTTGGGCCAGTGGAATAACAATCAATTCGATAACTTATAAAATTAGAACACGCGCTTATGTAACTGGCGTTCAAGGTACTTCTTACGAATACCATCAAAAGCTTGAATATACTACAAATGGGACGGACTGGATAATAGTTCCCGGAACATTAGTTGAAGGAGGCCCGTTTGGTACAAATCAAGGCGACAAGGATGTTACAACAAATATGACAATTACTCCTAATCTAACAGGGGTCAGGGGTATTCGGGCGTACTGCTCGGTTCATGGTCAACAGAATGATGGTTGGATATTTTTAGCAAATCAAATTTTTGAGATTCAGGCATTCAGCAATTTAAAAATTGGATTACGCGTTTACGATGGGGAAAAGACAATCACTATCGCCCGGTAAACTCGAAAGAGTGCTTTTTAAATATCATCTTAAGTAAAGCCGAAGAAAGGAACTCATGGGAAAGAAAAAAAAGAATTACCTGTTGGAGAAAGTGGTAGTAATATTTGAAGATTTAAAGAAAGGGAAGGTTTTAGATTTAGGCTGTGGCGACGGAGATTATGTTAAGAGATTAAAAGACTCAGGGTTTGAAGTAATTGCTTCAGATATGGATTCAAAGAGGTTTAAATACCATGATTTAATAAAATTTGAAGCGAGTAATTTAGATAAACCCTTACCATTTCCGGAGAACAGCTTTGATTATGTTTTATTTTTAGAAGTGATAGAGCATATATATAATCCGGATTTTGTTATCGGACAAATTGCCAAAGTTTTAAAATCAGGCGGTTCACTGATTATGTCTACGCCTAATATCTTAAATCTTGGCTCAAGAATGAGATTTTTATTTGAAGGAGGTTTTGATTTCTTTCGCGAACCCATTTTAGATTATAGCAAAGTATTTCCGCGAGGATTAGAAAATATGCATGTTATCGTCTGGCGGTATCAAGAGATTGAGTATCTTTTATTTAAAAATGGCCTTCGCGCAGAAGCTTGTTACACAGATTTAATAAAATCTTCACTGAAGTTTCTCGGGTTTTTGTTATTACCTATAATTAGATTACAATGTTGGCAAAAGGAGAGGCGTTCATCAAAAAGGGGGGGCGTGGATTACAGAAGGATAAACAAAATTTTACTTTCAAAAGAACTGCTTTTTGGTAGGCATTTAATCACAAAAGCACAAAAACTATAAATGAATTATTTCTGCAACAAACACAATTTATTCTACAGAATTTGTGCCTGCGCGCTTATAGTCTTACACCTGGTTACTTTTGGCCCGGTGCGCGACGCCTTTGCCTTTTCTGCTTCCAGCGCAAGTTATAAACTAAGTTCGGGCGCTATAAATGAAGGTGGCAAGAATCGCACTGCCACTACCACCAAACTCTGGCAGGATGTAATTGGCGAACCTTGTGTGGGTAAACTTATTAGCACCAATTATATCCTGAACTCTGGCTTTATCCCTACTATCCAGTCTAATCCACCTATTTTAACCCAAAAAATCCCTTATCAAGCTTGGGCGATGAATTCCTCCAAAGACAACGCCTTTGACTTAGATAATTATTTCTCAAGTCCAGAAGGTTATCCGCTTACCTATACTGTAAGTGGCAATTCTAAGATAAATATTAACATAGATTCTACTACACATGTAGTAAGTTTCTCTCAACCAGAAGATTGGTATGGTGTAGAAAAGGTTTACTTTTGTGCCACCGATACAGAAGGCGCCGCTACACAAAGTAACAAAGTAGTCCTGCAAGTAGAGAATACTGCCGGCCCAGATAAACCGGTAATTGTGGATATAGAATTAACCCCCTCGACCATCAAAGAAGGTGATTTGGTTACGCTGACTGTTAAAGCGCGCGACCCCGATAATGAAAATTTAACCTTTGCCTATAGCGATTTCTTTACCGAAATAAGCAGGCAAAAAGTGGGCGAGCTTTGGGTTTCCCAAGCCACCTGGCAGACAAGTTCAAGCAGTAGGGGCCATTATACCATCAGGATTACGGTTACTGACCCTACATCCTTAACCGATATGGATTCTGTGATGGTTAATGTGGGTAACTTTAACCATCTACCCGTATTAGACCCCATTGCTGATATCACTGCCAATGAAGGCGATTTAGCGGTCATTACTCCTCACGCCACAGATGTGGATAATGACGCCATTACTTACTATTACTCTTCACCTTTTGACACCCAAGGTAAATGGTTGACTGGTTATGATGACGCCGGAACGCATATAGTCAAAGTCACTGCCTCAGATGGGATAGATACAGTATCGCAAAATGCCAAGGTAATCATCAATAATACCAATCGCGCTCCCGAAGTCAGTTTAACCTTAAGTAAATATACGGTTAAGCCCGACGAAGTGTTTGATATTTCACTTTCTGCTGTTGACCCCGATGGCGATAGTATGACCTTTTCTCTAAAAAAAGACGACATTGAAATTGCCTCAGGCAATATCACCACTACCTACACAACCTCAACTTCCTTTGCTGATTTAGGTGACCATACTATTTCCGCCACAGTTACTGATTCCGGCGGCAAAAGTACTACCGACTCAAAAGGCGTAGATGTGGCTGATCCTAATGCCAACAGAGACTCTATTAATCCGGTAATGGGAGATTTTAACGGCGATGCGCTTTCGGACTTAGGGTTACATAATTCAGATACCGGCAAGTGGGAGATTTGTATTTCAGACGGTGGAGTTTTCAGGAACGCAGTTGACTGGCTCTCTGGCTTTGGTACCTCAAGAGATTGGTGGCCAATAGGAGGGGATTTTAATGGTGATGGCAGGACAGATGTTGGAATTTATAATAATACCACAGGCGAGTTAAAGGTTGCTCTTTCCAATGGCTCAGGGTTCGCGGTTCAAGGCGCATGGTTTACCTTTTCCGGCGCCTCTACCAGCTGGCAGCCCGTTACCGGCAATTTTAATGGTGATAAATACACTGATTTTGCTCTTTACAATAAAGACACAGGTGAAGTAAAAGTTGCCTTAGGCACAGGTTCTGGCTTTGGTGCATTGAATACTTGGATAAATAACTTTGGCAATGACTATATCGCCTTAGGCGGTGATTTTAATGGCGATTCCTTAACTGACCTTTGCCTCTTTAAAAAGTCCTCTGGCGAATTTAAGGTTGCTTTTTCTAACTCCAAGGAATTCGTGGATGGCGCAAGCTGGATTTCCGGATTCGCTACGGATAAAGACGCTTTAATTTCAGATTTCAATAATGACGGCTTAGCGGATATTGGCTATTGGGATAAGTCAGGAGGCAGATGGTATTATGCTATTTCAACCGGCGCAAGATTTATTGACAAAGGGCTCTGGTTAGATAATTTTGGCACGAGCTCTGATGAATCTGGCACCACAGGTGACTTTAATGGCGATGGCATCACTGATGCCGCAACCTTTGATAGGGACCAAATCGGCATCAACCGTTGGACAGTGCGCCTATCTACAGATAAACCCACAGACCTTTTAACTGAAATAGATAATGGCATCGGCGGCAAAACCCAAATTACCTATACTTATGCCGCTACATCTGATAATGATCTTTTGCCATTTCCGGTTTATGTAGCTTCTAATATCAGCTCGGTGAATACTTTTCCTGCGGATAGGGTTGCTACCTATACTCAGAATTTTAATTTTTCCGGTGGTTACTATGATGCAGGAGAAAGAGAATTCCGCGGCTTTGCCAAGGTAAAAGTAACTGACCCTATCACCAATAATTACTCTGAAACTTACTTTTATCAGGGAAAATCCGGCCAAGACGGCGCCTTAAAAGGACAGATTGATAAAATTATTGCTTATGATGGCAATGCCAGAAAAATCAGCGAAACCCTAAATACTTATGAAGTCAAAAAGTCCGGTCCTGAAAGTCACGTCTTAGGTTTTCCTGCTTTAATTGAGCAGACCACTACTGTCTGGGAAGAAAATGCAACTTATCTTACTACAAAAGATAAATTTACCTATGACAATATCGGTAACCTCATTGAAGAAAAAGATGAGGGAGATATCGCAAAAACAGGCGATGAAAAATCTACTGCCGCGACTTTTGCTCAAGCCTATGAAGTTGGTTTTAACCGCCCGCTTGAGACAGCGTTGAAAGATAAAGACGGAAATATTGTTTCCAAGAAGAACTTTGAATATAACACTAAAGGTAATCTCATCAAAGAGGAAGTTTGGCTCTATAATCCTTTAACGCAAACCGAAAACCGCATACCGATAACCTATTCTTACGATTCCTTCGGTAATCTCACCTCCACCATTAATGCCTTAGGAAGTCTGGTGAATACTGACTACGAAACCGACTTTTATGCTTATCCGCAAACCGTGGCTAATTCCTTAGGCCATACTATTACCTATGAATACGAGGCTAAATTCGGTGCAATAAAATCTGTTACTGATGCTAATGGCGTAACATCTAGCACTACTTACGATTCTCTGGGTAGAGTTACTCAGACCAAAAACGGCCTTGAGCAAATAATCACCACTTACGCTTACCCCAACTTTAATACCAGAATAACTACCAATGCCATAGGACTCTCTGCCGCTGAATACCTTGACGGCTTGGGCAGAAAATATAAGACCATCTCAAATGGCGAAGATGGTGCTTCGGCCCGCCAGGTCTCAGCCGAAGTCTTTTATAACAACCGAGGTTTAGTAGAAAAAGAATCCTTAGCACATTATGTTGATGAAGACCCCAGTCAGATTTCCTACATCAGATACGAATACGATATTCGCGGCAGAGTCAAAAAGACAATTTCTGATTTTCCCGGTACACTCAAAGACGCAGAAAGCACCGTCAATTACATCAATCCGCTTTATACCGAATCCACCGATCCTTTAGGCCATAATAAAGGCATCAAAAAAGATGTCTACGGAAATATCATTGAAGTAATCGAAATCGGCACCCAACATACCTACTACGAATACGACACCCAGAATAACCTCATCAAGACTACCGATAATCAAAGTAACATCACTCAAATCTTCTATGACTCCTTAGGCAGAAAGCTCAAAATGATTGACCCAGATATGGGTACCTGGACTTATGAGTACGACTTAGTCGGTAACCTCATCAAACAGACCGATGCCAAAGGTCAAATTCTTGAGTTCGCTTACGATGCCTTAAACAGGCTTACGTCAAAACAGGGACTGTCCCCGCAGGGGACTGTCCCTGTTTTGTATTTCTACGATGACGCCACAAAAGATAACTGCATAGGCAGGCTTTCTAAAATCACTGACCAATCCGGTGCAACGGAATTCTTCTATGATAAATTAGGCCGCGAAACCAAGTCTGTGAAGGGACTGTCCCCGCAGGGGACTGTCCCTGAACAATATATAGTTCAGCGGGAATATGACGTTTTAGATCGCCTTACTAAACTTACCTATCCCGATGGCGAAGTAGTGAATTATAATTATGATGCTAACTCTGGTTTATTAGAAAAAGCAGAGGGACTGTCCCCGCAGGGGTCTGTCCCTTACGTCCAGTCAATTACCTACAACGCCAAAGGCCAAATTAAAACTATTTCCTACGGAAATAATACACAAACCGCATATACCTATGGCCAAGACTTAAGATTAAGCCGCATATTGACTCAGGGCGCGTCAACTTTACAAGACTTAAACTATATTTTTGATAAGAATGGAAATGTGACTACCTTAACTGATAACCTACGCTCAAACATCCGCACCTTTACCTACGATGACTTAGATCGCTTAACCGAAGCACAAAATGTCCCTGCACCTGGCGGCGGCTACACAAACTTCAACTACCAATACGATTCCATCGGTAATATGACTTATAAGTCTGATGTAGGAGTAATGACTTATGGTCAGAATGCCGGACCACATGCTTTGACTTCCGCAGGCGGATACACTTACCAATACGACACTAATGGGAATATGACTCAAGGCAAAAACAAAACGATGCAATACGATGCTGGAAACCGCTTGCTTGAAGTAAATGAATTAGGTATAATCACTTCGTTCGTATACGATGGCGATGGTGGACGCGTCAAAAAGGGACTGTCCCCGCAGGGGACTGTCCCTGAACAATGGACTGTTTACATCGGCTCGCTCTTTGAAAAGGATTCCGACGGCAAAACCCGCAAGCACATCTTCGCTGGCGCAAATAGAATAGCGACGAAGGGTCTGTCCCCGCAGGGGACTGACCCTGAGTTGTATTACTATCACAGCGACCACTTAGGCTCATCCAATGTAATCACCAACCAGAGTGGTCAACAGGTCCAATACTGCGAATACACCCCTTATGGCACATTAGCCAGAAACGAAGTTACGCAGGGACTGTCCCCGCAGGGGACTGTCCCTGTAAAACA
>CAYHAI010000199.1:0-8023 GCA_964354585.1 uncultured Planctomycetales bacterium | reverse complement strand
ATATCCCGCTTAATATGCGGATAAATACCGTAGAGATTTTCTCCAGGTCTTTTAGGGCCAGTTCGCATTCATCGAGTTGCCCGTCGATAAACTTGTTATTAATAATCTTATGCACTACTTCTTCGACTTTTTTAGGGCTGGGGTCCCTTAGGGCACGGGTGGCTGCCTCTGTTGAATCTGCCAGCAGCACTATCGCGGTTTCTTTGGTATTGGGCTTAGGGCCCGGATAACGAAAGCCTTCCTCTTTTACCTCCTGGTCTTCCTCTATGCCCTCTAAGGCGCGGCGATAAAAATAATAAACTAAACTATTGCCATGATGCTGGAGGATAAAATCTATCAGCCGCGGATTCAGTTTATGCCTTCTTGCCAGCTCCGCACCCTCCTTAACATGATTCATAATTACCATCTTGCTCATCGTCGCAGATAAGCCATCATGCCTGCTCTCCAGCATAATCTGATTTTCGCTAAAGTAATCCGGCTTATGGAGTTTGCCGATATCATGGTAATATGCGCCAATTCTGGCTAATAAGGCATTGGCCCCCACACTAGCGCAGGCTGCCTCGGATAAATTACCTACCACTAAACTATGGTGGTATGTCCCCGGCGCCTCCTGGACCATACGCTCTAAAAGCGGGTGATGAAAATCCGCCAATTCTAATAAACTGATATCGGTTACCGTCTTAAAGAGATATTCAAAAACCGGCAATACCCCCAGGACAATCATGCTAGAGGCGATACCGTTAATTATAAGGATGAGATATCTATTCGGTAAACCTATCCAAAAATTATCAATAAAAAATAACATTAAAACTTGTAAGAGTCCGACCACAAAACCTAAGCGGATAATCGCCATCCGGCGGCGCGCGCCGAAAATAAGGATACTTGACGACAAACCGCTGGTAAAGAATAATATTCCTAAATATAAATTATTACCGGCAATAGAGGCGATAGCCACCGAAGATGCCAGGGTAATCAGTAAAGATAATTCTAACTGATTAAATAACAGAGTAGTCAGCATCGGGATGACGCAAAAGGGTATATAAAATATCGGCCATCCGCGCTTAATGATAAAGTAAACCGTCGTAAAAATAATCACAAAGAGAAATGCCAGATTAAGCAGGCTATATTTCTTTAGATTAGCGTCCCTTAATCTAAGATAAAAAACTAAAGAGAGCAGAAATACGGGGACAACCAAGTTTAACTGGAGGATATAGGTAATTAAAAAGACTAATATTGCCATCAAGGCGAATTTTATGTTATTTTTATTTACGATTTGTTTTATCATAGGCCTCAATAATCTTCTGCACTATCGCATGCCTTACCACATCAAAACCGCTAAAATAAATAAATTTTATCCCCTGGATGTCTTTCAATATTTCCTGCGCCTGCAATAAACCAATGGGTTTTCCGTCAGGCAAATCGCTCTGCGTAATATCACCGGTAATCACGGCCTTGGAATCAAAACCCAAGCGCGTCAGAAACATCTTCATCTGCTCGCGGGTAGCGTTCTGGGCTTCATCTAAAATAATAAAGGCGTCGTTTAAAGTCCTGCCGCGCATATAGGCCAAAGGCGCCACCTCAATAATGCCGGTCTCTAAATATTTTTCAATGCGCTCTACCTCCATCATATCATAGAGCGCATCATAAAGGGGCCTAAGGTAAGGAGAAATCTTTTCATACATATCTCCGGGCAGAAAGCCCAAAGACTCTCCTGCCTCAATGGCTGGACGGGTAAGAATTATTCTGCGCGCTTCCTGTTTTTTTAAGGCCTCAACTGCGCAGGCCATCGCTAGATACGTCTTTCCGGTTCCTGCTGGGCCGATACCAAAGACAATATCGTATTTTTTAATCGCCTCCACATATTCGCACTGGCCTTTGGTCTTAGGGCCTATTAGTTTAGCGCGGGAGGAACGGGCAATACTTGAATTTAAGATATCAACCGAGATATCTTTTCGGGGTTTCTTAAAGTTTGCGATTAAATAATGTAAATCGGTTTGCCCCAGTTGCGCCTGGCCAGACCTAATAGCATCTAATATGTATTCGATAAGGTCAGCGGCTTTCTTAATATTGTTGGCCGTGCCGCTTACTTTTAGATGCTCGCCGCGCAGGGTTATTTTAACCTTGAACTCTTCTTCTACGAGCTTAATATTCTCGTCGCGAAGGCCAAAGAGGGCCTGCGCTTCCTGGTGGGTCTGCAGTTTGATTATTTTATCCATTATCTTCTTGTTACTTAAGATTCTCTTTGGTTTCTTTTAAAGGTTCGACGGGGATATTGATGACTTGGCCGGGATAAATCTTATTCGGGCCTCTCAATATATCTTTGTTTGCCTCATAAATTTTATTCCATTTTTTGGATGTCCCGTAAAACTTTTGAGAAATTTTCTGCAAAGTATCTTTTTTCTGCACCGTATATTTCTCTAAAGTCGTCGGTTCAACGATTTCCGGAGTTTCACTTTGCGTAATATAGCCGCGGTTACCCCAAACTTGCTGATCTTGTGTTTTTTCTATAGGCTCTATGGGCTTGGTTTCTATGGGTTTTGGCTTGGGCATTTTTTCAAATCTGATAGGCGGGTATAATTCTACTTCCACTATCTGGCTAGTGCGAGTTGTCTTTCTTTCTTTTACTTCTGTCGCTGGCGCCTCGCCTTTAAGATAACCCCGATTACCTACCCCTAAGTTCTGATCAACCCTATCCCTGGTTACAGGATATGTCCTGACGATGCAACCTGACAGAATAAGAGATAACCCTAATAGACATATTGTGTATTGTGTATTGCGTATTGTGTATTGTGTATTCATTTCTTCCCCCTTTCTTTTTTTACTGTTAAATTCAGTTCCTTTAACTGTTTCTCATCTACTTCTGAAGGCGCACCGGTTAATGGGCAAGTTCCCAGGCTCGTCTTAGGAAAAGTAATTACTTC
Source organism: uncultured Planctomycetales bacterium (assembly GCA_964354585.1). GTDB lineage: Bacteria > Omnitrophota > Gorgyraeia > Gygaellales > Profunditerraquicolaceae > CAYHAI01. Next base: position 5,102 of record CAYHAI010000199.1, on the reverse strand, counting down.
GCGGATACTGGTTTCGCCGGCCAAAATGGCTAATAATCTGTCTAAACCAAAGGCAATGCCGCCATGGGGTGGCGCGCCGAATTGAAAAGCCTCTAAAAGAAAACCGAAACGTTTACCGGCCTCTTCTTTATTTATACCGATAACCTTAAAAATCCTCTCTTGTAATTGCGGATGATTAATTCTTATTGAACCTGAGCCTATCTCCGTGCCATTTAAGACTAAATCATAGGAACGCGACCTGACCTTATCCTGCGCGCTTTCTATTTTATCCAAATCGTCTGGATGCGGGGCAGTAAAAGGATGGTGCTCGCTTTCCCAGCGTTTCTCCTCCTGGTTATACTTGAATAAAGGAAAATCTACAACCCAGGCAAAGGCAAATTCAATTGCCAATTCTTTCCTTAAATCGGGTTTATCGCTGCCATATTTAGCCTGCGCCTGGCTAAACTTTATCCGCGGAAAAGGAATTTTAATCTCTATGCCTTTTATTTCTTTAAATATTAGCTGGAATAAATTTTCGGTTAAAGAAAATACATCTTCTTCGTTCACAAAAGACATCTCCAAATCTAACTGGGTAAACTCTGGCTGGCGGTCAGCGCGCAGGTCTTCATCCCTGAAGCACTTGGCAATCTGGTAATATTTTTCAATTCCGGCCACCATCAAAATCTGTTTGAATAATTGCGGCGATTGGGGAAGGGCATAGAATGCGCCGGGGTTCATCCGCGAAGGCACCAAATAATCCCGCGCGCCCTCGGGCGTAGACTTGGTAAGAATAGGCGTCTCAGATTCAATAAAACCTTTCTCGCCTAAAAAGGTGCGGATAACTTTGTAAAGCTCGTGCCTCAAAATAAAGTTATTAAAGATTTTTTTTCTTCTTAAGTCAAGATAGCGGTATTTAAGCCGCATCTCTTCGCTAATATCAAGATTTTCTAATATCTCAAAAGGCGGGGTAAGGCTGGGATTCAGAATCTCTAATTCTAAAGCGGCAATTTCTATTTCGCCGGTAGCTAATTTGGGATTGACTGTGCCGGCCGGACGCGGATTTACTTTACCTTTTACCTTAATTACAAATTCGCTTCTTAATCCTTGAGCCTTTTTATAGTTCTCGCCTGCATCCTTTGGGATAAAAACAACCTGGGTAATTCCGTAGCGGTCGCGGATATCAATAAAGATAAGTTTTCCGTGGTCGCGCCGCGTTGCTACCCAGCCGCAGAGCATCACTTCTTTACCGACATCGTTAATCGTCAATTCACCACAGGTATGTGTTCGTAACATATTATAAAAAATAATTTAAACTCTAAACACTAAATTCTAAATCCTAAATAAACTTAAAACTCTAAACTCAAAATCCAAAGATTATTGTTTTGGGTTTTGGATTTGGAGTTTTGGATTTGTTTAGAGTTTAGGGTTTCGGATTTAGGGTTTAAATACATGTTTTATTCTTTAATTCTATTATCAGACTATCTTGTCCAACCTCTCTTTGTTCTCCCGATGACATATCCTTCAACGTAACCGCATTCTTCTTTAACTCATCCTCTCCGATCATTAAAACATATTTTGCACCAAGGTCATTGGCCTTGCGCATCGCTGCCTTAAGAGATTTATTTTCGTAATCAGTATCGCAGGTAACGCCATTCTTTCGTAAATTATCTAATAATTTTAAACCCTGTTTCCTTGCTTGCTCGCCCAACGATATAAGATAAACTAATCTTCGACTGGTGACTTGGTGACTTGGCGACTTGGTGACCAAAAGTAATCTTTCTATTCCAAGAGCAAACCCCATCGCTCCTACTTCAGTGCCGCCTAATTCGCTCACTAAATTATCATACCGGCCGCCTGCGCCTAAGGCATCTTGGCTGCCTAAGTTCGGATGCGTAATCTCAAAGACCGTGCGGGTGTAATAATCCAGGCCGCGCACGAGATTTGGCACAATCTCATAATTAACTTTGAGCGAATCCAATCCTTGCCTTACTTTAGTAAAATGCGTTTTGCACTCAGGACAAAGATATGCATTCCGGACATCTAATTTTCTTATTACTTCTTGACAGCGTTCATTCTTACAATCTAGAATCCTTAAAGGGTTATTTTTAAAGCGCCTATGGCATTCAACGCAAAGTTTGGCGAGTTTATCTTTTAGGCCTTTGTGTAAATTTTGGGCTAAGGTTTTTTTATCCTTAGGGCAACCCAGGCTATTAATTTTAACCTTATAATCACTGAGGGAAAAACTTTTTAGTAAATTATCGGCCAAGGAAATAATTTCTACGTCTAAGTTTGCCTCAAGGCAACCTATGGCCTCGCAGCCGATATGATGAAATTGCCTTAAGCGTCCTTTTTGCGGCCGTTCCGCCCGAAACATCGGCCCAATATAGTAAAATTTCTGGAAACTAGCGGTCTTATCCAGGTTATTTTCAATGTAGGCGCGCACCACCGAGGCCGTACCTTCAGGCCGTAAGGCATATACTTCTTTTTCTCTTTTAATCAGAAACATTTGCTTGTGGACTATTTCCGAGGCCTGCCCTAAGGAACGATTAAATAAGAGCGCCTCTTCAATAACGGGCGGGCGTATCTCTTGGTAGTTATAAAGAGAAAAGATATTGCGCGCAATGGCCTCTATATTCTGCCACTGCGCTATTTCTTGCGGCAGGATATCTTTAGTTCCCGTAATTCTTTTAAACATATAATCTTAAGTGTATGAAATTAATGTCCTTATTTTTTTTTAAGTTTTGGTTCGGCTGTAGGTTTAATTTCGAGATTGGCTATATTACTTTACCTTCTTCTTCATCTCTAAGCCTGGCTTAAAGATTACTACTTTTCTAGGTGGGACAGGGACTACCTGACCAGTGCGAGGGTTCCTGCCAGTGCGGCTCTTCCTTTGCTTGATCTTAAAGACGCCGAAATTACGCAATTCTATCTTCTCACCTCGAACTAAGGCCTCTACAATACAATCAAGGATTCTCTGCACAACCTTCTTTACATCTATTTGTTTGAGATTAGTTTCATCGGATACTTTAAGAATAATATCTTTTTTCGTCATCTCTAACTCCTTTCATTGCTAACTATAGTAACACCAAAAAGTTACGATGTCAAGGGATTTGTGGTTAGCAAAAATATTCTGTATAAATTTTGCGGAGGGATTTGTGAGCGCGCATTAGCGGGTTGTAGACCTATATTACTAAAGATATCCTCTCTTCGCCCAGTAAGGATTCTATATCCTGGATTAATTTTTCTGATGGCGTGACGTAAAACCCTTCGCCCACAACCAACCGGACTTTAGATTTGGTGGGTGTGTCTAAATGCAGGTATATCGGCACGTTGCCGCCAGAGGTGACAAGTAATTCTTTTAGGCTCTCAAATAAATTTTCTCTTATACCGGAAAGATTTATATTAATCGCCGTAACTAATTTATAAACTTCATCCATCGGAAATAAATCATTGGCAATAATTTTGGGCGTATCTTCGCGTAAGTTCAACCTGCCCCTTACCAAGGCCACGCTATTGGGCTGGATATAACGCGATACCTTTTGAAAGGCAGCCGGGAATACCAAAACCTCCACTACTCCTTCCAGATCCTCTAATTTTAAAATCGCCATCTTTTCCTGTTTTTGCCGCGTCAGCGTCTGTTTAATCTTGGCAATTAAACCAATGATCTTTATTTCCGCGCCATCGTTACATTGGGTTAAATTAGCGCAAGATATAGAAGTAAAACGCTTTAATTGCTGGGCATAACGCGCTAAGGGGTGGCCGGTAACATAGAAACCTAACATCTCTTTTTCAAAGGCGAGTAACTGAGGTTCGGGCCATTCTTTTAACGGCGGCAGATTATGCATACTTGCCTGAAAACCATTATCCAGGAAACCTTGGTCAAAGAAAGAAAACTGCCCCCTGGCTTTTTCTTTGTGCATCTTTGAAGAAAAATCCAGAACCTTATCCAGTCCGGCAAACATCTGCGCCCGCCCCATATTAAAGCCATCTAATGCCCCGCATTTTATCAGGCTCTCTAAAACCTTACGATTGACTAAACGCAGGTCAATACGCTGGCATAGATCTTCTAATGATTTAAACGGCCCGTCTTTGCGGTTAGAGACTATAGACTCAACTGCGCCTCGACCCACATTCTTCACGGCCAATAAGCCAAACCCGATTGTCTTTTTATCTACGACTTTGAATAAGGCATCGCTCTCATTAATGTCAGGCGGCAGGATCTTCAATCCCATCCGCGTCGCTTCATTCACGTATTCTACAATTTTATCGGTATTATCGCGCTCTGAGGTCAACAAGGCCGCCATAAACTCCACGGGAAAATTTGCCTTTAGATAGGCGGTGCGATAAGAAATCAAGGCATAAGCGGCGCTATGACTTCGATTAAAACCGTATCCTGAAAAATAATCAATTTGGTCAAATATCTTATTTGCTACTGTCTCGCTAATACCATTTTTAATACAACCTAAGACAAAGTTTCTTCTCTGTTTATCCATTACCTCGGGAATTTTCTTACTCATTGCCCGGCGCAGCAGGTCTGCTTGGGAAAGGCTAAATCCGGCAAGGCTGGAGGCAATCTGCATAATCTGCTCCTGATAAACCATTATCCCGTAAGTCTCCTTTAATACTGCCTCCAGTTTTTGATGGTCGTATCTTATGGGGATACGCTTGTGCCTGCGCTGGATAAAATCATCAAGCATACCTGAACCAATCGGGCCCGGTCGATATAAGGCCAAGAGCGCAATCACATCCTCAAAACGTTCGGGCTCCAACTTCCTGAGTAAATCACGCATACCCGAACTTTCTACCTGAAACACACCGATCGTCTGGGCAGCAACCAAGAGCTTATAGGTATTAGGATCATCCAAAGGAATATTCTCTATATCAATAACTTTACCTTGCGTCTCTTTAATGAGCTTCAAGGTCCAGTCAATAACCGTAAGCGTCCTTAAGCCCAAAAAATCCACCTTTAATAAACCGATCTTCTCTAAGATTCCCATGCTAAAACCCGTGGTTATCTGATCGTCGCTGGTCTTAAATAAAGGCATATAATTATCTAACGGCTTATCGGCAATCACCACCCCGGCTGCATGAATAGAGGCGTGGCGGTTAAGGCCTTCCAGAGA
>CAYHAI010000198.1:0-9034 GCA_964354585.1 uncultured Planctomycetales bacterium | reverse complement strand
TTGACCGCCCGCCTTGTGGTGTGGTGTTCGGCCAGTTCCCGCTCCGAAATCAACCTGGGCTGCCAGCCTCGGGCCTCCCATGACTGCATCCAGACCCGGATCAACCCGGATTTCTCCGCCGAGAAGACCGCGAAAGCCTTCATTCCCCCCGCGACCGGCGCATCTGGGCCGTAAAATAAAAGGCCGCCGTGAGCCCCACGGCAGCCAGAACAAATAGTAAAATCACTGTGTCCACGATGCAATAGTCGCCTAAAACCTCGCGGATGTCCTTTTTGTGGCTACTTCATGCGGCCTCCTCTCTTTTTCAACCGATGCTGAATGGCCTACTCCACCTGAAACTTGCGGCGCTTGAGCACCTGATAAACCGCATTCTTCGTCCAGAGTTTGCCCGCTACGGTTCTCCACCCGTGGGAGTTTGCCATAGAGGCAATCGTCCGATAATCACTGCCCGCCTCGTGCCACTTCGCCATCTTCCGCAACCCATCCGCTTCTTCCGGCAGGGTGCCAAAAGGCCGCGGGCCTTCGCACCGGCCTGTCTCCACCCGCTTCCGGTCGCGCGCTTTTCGGAGCTTCATCACCAGGGCCGTCTTTTCCCACTGGGCCAGCGCCCCGAGAATCTGCCGGAGCAGCGTCCGGGTCGGGTCGATCTCGCCCGAAGCCAAATCCACTTGCCCGGGATGGTCGGCAGCATACACCTCGATCTTGCGCTTCCGGCACTCGGCCAGAAGAAACTCCGAGACCATTAGGTCACGCGCCAGCCGGTCCAGGCGCTCTACGACTATGCGAAAGCGAGAGTCAGGAGCGGCGTCAACCACTTCGAGCAGGGCGGAGAACTGGGGCCGGTCCATCGCCTCGACGGTCCCCGAAACGGCTGCCTCGAAGAACTCCTGGCGGGGAACAGAAAATCCGCTGGCTTCGCAATACTTGAGGATCGCGTCCCGCTGGCGGTCCGGGCCGTCGCCCTCGACCTGCCCCTTGCCGGAGACGCGGATGTAGGCGAGGGTGATCATTCGAGCACCACCTGCACGGTTGAGACGGCGATTGCCACTACCAGCACCGCGACAAAGGCCACCACCGGCGACCCGGTTACCAGGAACGCCGCGAAGGCCACGAGCACGATTAAACTTTTCATGCCCGAACCATACCATACTGGGGGCTGAAAGACAACCCCCAAAAAGACGATTTCAGCGGGGCTTATGCGCCCGTCTTCGTAGTTGAGCCGAGATTAAGTGCCCATTGGAGCATCGTCGATACGGGCCTGTCCCGGATCGCCTCGGAGAAGGCCCCCGAAGTCATAAACCCGACCGCCGCCGGTGACAGCCGGTTGATAACGTCTTCGGCGAAGGGAGTCTCGTAAGCGTTGGAGAGATACATGAGTCCCAAAGCGCCCCCCACCGCCGCCATCTGCGATCCCCCGGAAGGCCCGATCAAATAGCTCTCTTGCGTTTCCGTGAGCACTCCATCCCCGCAAAGCAGAACGAGCGCGATCAGCGCCGTATAGGGGCGGTCACGAATAATCTCATACGCCCCGCCGAGCGTGGTCACCCCGAGGTCCCGGACCACCGGCGCAACTCGTTGGATTACGTCCTCTGACACCGGCGTCTCGCGCGCGCTGCCCTTCACGAGAAGGTCTATTGCCGACTGGAGCCGCGCCTGAGACGCGGCGGTAAGGTTCGTTGCCATAAAAGAGATTACTTCTTGCCGAGAACCGCTTTCACGATCTTCAGCTTAACTGCCTTGGTTACTTTTGCCATAACACAACAGTCCCCCCGGCCCCGCGTTTGGTCAACCCTTTGCGGGGGGAGCCGCTACCGACGAGACCCCGACCGAGATCGGCATGGCCTCCATGTCTGTTTTCGCCTTCGCGGCGGCGGCGACCAGCGCAGTCTGATACGACAACATCGCGGGCTTGGATTCCTTGCGGACCAATCCGGCGTTGATGTTCTGTTTCAGAAATTGCTCGACTTGCTGATACAGCCACTCCTCGGGCTTGGTCTCCGAGGTATCTTCTCGCCCGGTCGCGAGACAGAAGGCCGCCAAGGCGACCGCGTCCGACGTGTCAAGTGTTACTTTGAGGTTCATAAATTTAGTTCGTGTTCACTGTGTTTCCAACCTGCAAGGCCGTCTTGGCCGCTGCTCCGGCACCACTCGGCACCCCGTTAAATATATTGATAGTGCACCCGGCAATCGTCGGAAGAAAGGCCGCCAAGGAGAGCAATAGCGCATTAACATTCGCCGTCGGGAGCACGCACCCCGTCCAGTTGTAGGTGGTAGCCGTCTTTGTCGCCACCCAACTAGGCGCGGAGAAGCTGGCCAGGGCCGTAGCGGACGCGCAGCTTGTCGTTCCCATCTTAGTCAAGACCGGCAGGCTCACACTCGTCAAAAAGCTGTTCGCGGAGAGATCAACCGTCCCGCCCGTCCCGGTCCCAACAGTCAGTAATGCCGGAAAACTCAGGGACCCTAACGCCGTTCCCGTAATAGTAAGTGACCCCACCGAGGTCAGACTCGGGAACGCAAGAGCCCCGGAAAGTATGTTGTCACCCGCCAAGCTAATAGTTCCGACGACCGCGCTCAATACCCCCAGCGATAGCGACGTCAGTTTGACGTGTCCATTGAGGTGTAGTCGGTTACCAACCGTAAGCAGAGCCGGACAACTAACGGACTCTAGTATGCTTGCGGCTCCCGTGTTGTCGAAATCAAAAGTAGTAGCCGCCGTCTGCAATGCTGGGAAAGAAACGCTAAGGACCTTTTTGGTAGAGTTAGAGAATGACATCGGCCCATTAACGGTGACAAGCGACGTGAAAGTCATACTCGTCAAAAGCGTCAAACTAATTGCGTTAATCGACGTGCATGTAACCAATGACGGCATCGAAAGAGTAGCCAGATTATCGTTTCCCGTCAACGTAATGGCCGCGGCAGTGGTTAGCCGTGGTAACGAGATAGAAGTGAGGCCCAAGAGGCCGGTCAGTGTTAGGGGACCGGTGATGGTGGCCAGCGAATTTAGGTCGAGGGACGTCAGCGCGGTGTCCCCGGCAACCGTGAACCCTCCGCTACTCTGTATCGCTGGAAAGGAGACGCTCGTAAGAAAAGTGCAGCTACTCAAAGTAATCGCCCCGCTCACTGATCGAAGGGTGGAGGACGAAATCGAGCTAAACGGGTTCGCTCCGCACCCAAGCGCACTAAGCGTCACCACCCCCGTCAAATCCAAGGTGTTTACCGACGTGCAGATGATCGTGCTGATCAGAGGAAGGGCCGAGACGTCGGTAAGGGTTGTCAGGGCCGCGCCGGTTGTGTTGAGGATCGTGGTCGTAGGGAAAGTCGGGGTGGCTAAAAAGGTTGCAAGATCGCCCGAGTGCGCCCCTCCGGAATCCGTCCACGATACCACCGCTGCGGGCGGGGTCCACGCAATTTGGTTGGTGGTCTGACTGGCTCCGGAAGAACTCGCGCTAGTTCCGTCCGTGTTATACGCCCGAACCCGGAAATAGTAGGCCGTTCCCCCCGTGAGCCCCAAGACCTGATAGAAAAGAACATTGCCCACGTCTAGGTTGTTAAACCCAGAGACGAAGCTGGCGAAGACTGGGCTAGTCGAGACGTCCAGGCGGTATCCCGTAGCGCCCGGCACCGCGGCCCAGTTGACGGTAAATCCGCCACCCAACACCCCCGAAGCTGAGGGCGTCCCTGGTGGCCCGGGCGGTCCGCCCAGGACATTCGCCCCCTGGAAAATCAGTCCTTGTATCTGGACCTGCACTGGTGGGTCCTTATGGGGCCGACGCGCGGTAAAGTTCTCCGGTCCCGGAGGTGAGCCTCAAGGCCGTGATCTGCCCGTAAATGCGGTCGCCCGCCTTGATGGTGTCTCCCGCAGCCGCGCCGCCCGCGAGGGAGTAGGTGATGCTGGCAATCACGCAGTCCGTGATCGCATGAAAAATCCAGAACTTTCCCGTATGGGTGGCTGTGTTAGCGACCCGCTCCGCGCCCGCGAGCCCGAGCCCCGAGTAGAGAAATCCCGCAAGCTTCCAGAGCAGCCGGGTCTGGGTGTCATCCGCGAGCGGCTGTAAAAAGGTTTGTGCTGCTGCCATATAGCAACAACAGTCATCCCGAAGCCGAGTTCGGTCAACAAAAAGGCGCTCCCAGTTACGGGAGCGCCCGGGGGGATTACCTCGACTTCCGCTTCTTCGATCTGGCCGCCTCGACCTCCGTCCGGAGTTTCAAGACCGCGGCATAAGCCGGGCTCCAGAGATCGTCCCCGCTAAAGAGGCCCTTCGGCTCCCCTCCGGCGGCAAGCTCGCCGATCACGGCCATCCGATCCGACATCGTGCCGAGCATCGCGTCCATCCCGGCCCGCGTCGCCGCATGGGCCTTCTGGTCCTCGTGCCGCAGCGCCGCAGAGGTCGCCAGCGCTTGACGAAGCTCTCGGCTTTCGTCGCGCAGTAGTTCAAGTTGAGTTCGTAGTCCGGAGACCACCGAGTTGTATTGCTGTTGTGTTATCTGCATATTATTGTTGCTAACTGACCGACTATGTAACCGACAATGAAGCTGATCACGATCCAGACCAGCCGAAAAGGTTCGAGTTGCCGGATGCCAGCAGCAACTCGGGAAGACCACGGGATTTCACTTACGCCCCCGGACATTACTCCGGGAGTCGGTTCGTCGGGGCAATAAGAGCGCCGCCGGGCATCCCGGCTGCGCTCACCGCTATATCTATCCGTCGTCTTCAAAGCTTCAATCGCAGGGCAAACTCACCGAGTCCGCCGATCTTATATCCATGCCGATTCCGCATCCGCTCCCGGCGCGCCTCTCGTTGCGCCTGCGCTGTTTCCAACCGCGCGCACCGTTCGCAGATCGCGCCGTGCGGGTCCGGCACCGTCGCCGCATTACCGCACTCACAAAAAGCCCTCGTGGTCCCCCGGGTTTCCCGGTGCGAATCCCGATACTGCTTCTGATACTCCCGGTATCGCTCACGCGTCTGCGCCATAAAAGTGTCGGGCCGGAGGTCGCCGCTGCCCGCTCGCGGTGAATATGATGCTGGCGGAGACCTCTTTCATCCGTGTGTCCCAGCACGAAAACCTTATCATACCTTGGCCGGTTGCACAACCGACTTTGAAAACTCGGCCTCTACCATTTCGAGAAACCACTGGCGATACTTCTCCCGCGCCGCCGCCGCCGCCGTCGTCGTCGCCGCCGCCGCCGCCGCCGCCGCCTCCCGCGCCGCCGCTCGAAGCTCCTCTTTCCCGGTTCGCAGGTATTCGAGCACCACTGCCGGGGCGTCTTTCCAATAATTCTCGACGGCGTCAAGCGCCACCCGCCGGGCGAAAGCGCGCATCACCGCTTCGGCGTCGATGCTGGCCACGATCTTCCTCCGCCGCGCGCAGACTTTGTCGGTCCAGGTCGCCTCGATGTCGCGCAACTCGACCCTGTGTAAACGCGCTCCCGGCGCGTAAGCAAGCGCATCGAAAGGATGCTCGCTGGCGTGCAGGCCGGACTCGCAGATTACCAGCCGCCCCTTGTGAACCAGCCATTTCCCCACCGGCGGGATCGGGCGTCCGTCGCGGAGCGTGTCGGAAGTGAAGTGATAGTAGTATTTCATAAAATTTCGCAAAGCGTCTTGCCAGGGGTTCTCCAAGATTGGACCCACTCCTCGGCCTGTTCCCGTTTCTCGAACCACTGCCACTCCATACGGCTCCCAATCCGCACAATCGCACGCCAGTCTCGCCCCGGGACGTCATACGCCATCTGAACGATGCCGGTGTCGCTGCGGTGAATGATCGTGGCCTCCATCGACACCGTAAACACCCGGGTTGAGGGATTTGAAAACTCTCGAAAAGCTCTAGTGTTCATGCTTCGATAAAGTTACGAATTGCGTCCTGCTGGCCCGCCGACCGGCGGCGGAGGCTCTTGAAAAGTAGCGCGTCTTTCTTGGTGCTGAAATTCTGCACTTCGCTCCCGGGGCCGCTCACCTGCCAGCGCAGGGGTTTGTCGTGCCAGTCGCCGTCTCGTATCGCTCGATCCAATTTGACTATTTTCATATTCATGCGCAAAGAATACACGAAGCCGGGAAAAGCACAACCCGGGAAAACCCTAGTTGTGGACCCGGGGGTCCCCCGGGGGCACGAGCCCGAGAAAGGTGGGGCGGGGAGAAGGATTCGAACCCACATTTCCGGGCTTTACCACGCCCGGGTCCTACCAGTTAGATGATCCCCGCCATACAAGCGAAAGAGGCGCTCCGGCGGTTCACCGGAGCGCCATGCGCGCGCTAGCTCTCGTTGGAGCCTAAAGAAAAGTCGCTCCCTTTGTCTGTCTGGTCAACTAACGAAATCTTCTTCGTGTCCGAGTGCTTCGCCACCTCACTCGGAGCGTGAACCCAGGCCCACTTCCAGAAGCACGCCGGGCTGCAAAAATCCAACTCGAACTCGCCGATGACCGCTAGCCTCGATGGGTTCTGCTTCGCCTCGCCGCAGTTGGCGCAAACATAATCACTCCGCATAAATCTCCGTCCATCCAACGCCGGGGGCGATCCTAGCCACCGGGCGCAAGTCCGACGGGTCCAGCCCATCGTGCGCGTAGACCTCGGTGTTCCCGAATTCCTTCCGGGCCGCCTTCAGTTTTTCTATCAGTTCATCGATTCTCATTCCCATCCTATCGCCTTTGAAATCTCCGGGGTGAATCCGCCCAACTCGCCGAACAGCCGGTCGCGAAAAGCCTGATGATACGGCAGCCGCGCGTCGAAGTAGGGGTGCCCGGCTGGCGCTCGCCGCCACAAGGCGCACATATCGAAGTGCGACATCTTCGCGATGCTGTCCAGTTCTTCCTGTTCGCTCATACCCTCACTCTTTCTTCAAATGCCCGGTGCAACGGACTGCCCTTGATCAGTTCGATCACCGGAATGTTTTCAATGTCCAACTGTTTCACGAGCCACCCCCAGGTCGTGTCGTCGAATCGACTTCTCGACAGGATGATGCGAACCGGTTCGCTGCCTATCCTAATCGTCATGCGGGATTCCTTTCGCAAGCCGCAATGGCCTCTTGCACTAGCGGATGACTCAAATCCGGCATCTTACAATCGAACTCCTTGGCCCACCACGTCCGCATCCCCCGGCCATTCCGGAGCAGGCCGACCTCGTAGGGGCTCGCTTTGATCAACTCGTATTTGTCAGTCATGCGGGATTCCTTTCGCCCAGACAAGAAAACATTCCTTGCCGCAGAAGGTCGTCTCTTTGAGCCGCTCCGGAAGCAGGATGCCTCCGCGCCGTGGGTCCGTGACGCCGGTGAGCACAATCGGCGGATCGCCGCGAAACTCGTGCCCGCACGAATCGCACTTGTGTCCAAACGTTCTCATGCGACCCCCAGGTGTTCTTCCGCGTCCACTACGAAAATCTTCTTGCCCTTGTATTCGCACCGATGGTCTTCCGAGTAGGGCGGGGAAGTGAGATAGCAGCAGGCCTCGGCGGCGTAGTCCCGAAGCTCCTTCCACTCCCGGAGGCCCAGGTAAATCACCGTCGCCTGAGTGCCCGCAGTATCGATCCTGTCAGTGATGCTCATCGAAGGTGCTCCTCGATCTGGGTCCCGAGCGTCTTCAGCGCGGAGCACCGGTCGCGAGCGGCGTTCCGAATCCGGCGGGGCGCTCCGGGGTTCTCGTTCGCCCACTGCTCAAGCTCCAGGATGTCCTCGCGGATTACCCAGTGCGCCTGCTCCAAAATCTCGTCTGTCGTCATACGCTGCTTTTTACCACTTAGCGTCCGATAACACAACCGCTATTCCACTTTGCGTCTGATATGCCGGGATTAACGTCCTGGAGACCTCGGAGGATGCAAAGGCCACTGTATCTCCAGGACGCCCGCTGCCCGATGCCATTCAAGTCCGTCATCCAGACTGCCCGCACAATAGCCGAATCGCCGGAGGAACACAACCACATTAGTTCCGCCCGGCTAACAGCCTATCGGTTTTCTCCAATCCGTTTTGATCACGTCCCTGCTAACCACTCCCGCGTTGCTGGACGTCCGCACTAGCTCCTGTTTCACCCGGTTGCCGTCGGCGTGCCATTCGAAACAGCCCGAACCGCTTCGGCGCGGGTTGTAGATTTCTACCCACTCATAAAACTCCCAATGAGTAGCAGACCACTCAATCCGCTCTCCCGAACGGATCGCTTTCTTGATCATCCTCGCCTTGACTTCCTCGGCATTGTCGCCGCAGAAAATCCACAACTCGCTGCCCAGCCGGGCCGTCCGAAACCCACCCGCGGACTCGACCGCTTTGGCAAACGCCTCTTTGGGACTCATGCTACGATCCTCCAAGCATTACCCGCCTTTTCGATCATGCGGTATTGCTTTAGTTCCCAGTTGCCCATCTTCACTTCCCCTGGAGAACTGTGAATTGTATGCCAGCCCCGTCGGCGCAGATACAGGACGGCCATCCACTTTGCTTCGAACTGCGATCTGATTTTCATATTCATGCGCAAAGAATACACGAAGCCGGAAAAAGCACAACCCGGGGCAAACCCTAATTCTAGCCCCGGGGGATTCCCGGAGGGACCCAACCGCGCAGGTCCACTTTACGTTTGGCACACACTTGCTGACAAGTGGCGACGTCTCGTCACGGGTGGCGACTTACGGCTCGCCGGATCGCCAATTCGCCACGAGGGGCGAGCCGCCCCTACACGCTGTTCCACGTAGAAACAGCCCCGGGAGGCTGTTCGCCGGTGCGCCGGGTCGCCTAACCGCCGGGAAAAGCCCCCGATGTCGTGAAATTTTTTTCCCAGCGTGGCTAAGTCATTGAAAACGAAAGACTTATGTTCATTCCTCGTTGGGACCCCGAAGCGACCGAAAAAACGCGTAGGACCCCCAATGGGGGTCGGGCCCCGCCGGGGGTAGATATGGCCGCCCTAGCGGAGATCGCCCCGTGGCGGGCAGCCTGCGTGCCGCCTGGGCCATCCAGGCAGCGCACCACGAGGTCGGCAGCGCTTGGCAGCCGGTAGGGTGTTGCGTGTTCTTTGGAATGCGCAACAGCGATAGCCGCTACAGCGGACATCGCCTCGAGCCGTT
>CAYHAI010000197.1:0-6659 GCA_964354585.1 uncultured Planctomycetales bacterium | reverse complement strand
CCGATTCTTGAGAAATTCCCCTTAAGCCCAGACGGGTAGAAGTCAGGCCCAAATTTACCACTCCGCCTGCGGAAAGCGCCTTATCTTCACTGTGGCAGATTACCAAAATATTCTGGTCTTTGGCAGCTTGGAATGCCTTTAGCATTAATTCTTCGTTATCCACGGATGCGCCATCATCACTAATCGCCAGCGCGCCTGCTTGTTTCAATTTGGCAATATCAGTCAACTCCTGGCCTTGACGACCATTGGTAATGCTAACTGCGATAAATACCTGGGCATGGGCGGAATTCTGAATAATATTTTTCAGCAATAAAACACGCTCCGGAGAATCTATGGCCGGTTGGGTATTCGGCATAGCCAAGACACTGGTTACCCCGCCTTTTAATGCGGCCTTTGTGCCGGAGGCAATTGTCTCTTTATCTTCTCTGCCCGGCTCTCTCAAGTGCACATGCATATCCACCAGGCCCGGCATTACGATTTTTCCTTGCGCATCAATAATCTCTTTGCTATTGCCGGCAATATTTTTGGCTACCTGAGAAATTTTACCGCTCTCCACTAAGATATCCAAAACCGCATCCAGATTATTTAGCGGGTCAATGATGCGGCCGTTTTTAATCAGTAGTTTCTCGTTTTTCATCATGCGCTTGGGCGACTAGAAAAAGCACTGCCATTCTTACCGCAATGCCGTTGGTCACTTGTTCTAAGATTACCGAATTTGCGCCATCGGCAACTTCGCTGGACATCTCAATACCGCGGTTAATCGGCCCGGGATGCATAATCACAATATCCCTTTTGGCTTTTTTTAATCTTTCTCCGGTTATCCCAAAATTTTTAAAGTATTCCAATTTTTCCGGGAAGGCTGCCTCACTATCGCGCTCAAATTGCATGCGCAGCACATTTACCGCATCCGCCTCTTTTAAGGCTGCATCAATATCATCGGTTACCTGCGCGCCCATTTGTTCTATTGCCGGCGGAATAAGTAATTTAGGGGCGCAGACCACAACTTCTGCGCCTAATTTGGTTAAGCCCCAGATATTGGAGCGCGCCACGCGCGAATGCGCAATATCTCCGACAATGCTTACCCTTAAGCCTGCGATCCTACCCAATTTTTCCTTTAAGGTAAAAATATCCAAAAGCGCCTGTGTGGGATGTTCATGCCAGCCATCGCCGGCATTGACCACGCTAATATTTAAATGCCGCGCCAACGTCGCTGCTGCTCCTGAGGCGCTGTGCCTGACCACGATAATATCTGCTTTTAAGGCCTCAATATTTTTGCCGGTATCAATTAAAGTCTCGCCCTTCTTTACGCTGGACTCTTGGGCAGCAATATTAATCACATCCGCAGATAATCTTTTTGCGGCTACCTCAAAGGATACCCTGGTGCGCGTGGATGGTTCGTAAAACAAGTTCACCACGGTCTTACCGCGCAGGGCAGGGACTTTCTTAATTTCTCGGCTAGATACCTCTTTAAATGACTCTGCCGTGGATAAAATTAACTCTAACTCTTGCTTATTTAATTCTTCCAATCCCAAAAGGTCTTTTTTTGTCCAAACCATCTCAATCCTTCTCCACAATCACCACGGCATCTGCGCCATCTACCTCTTCTAAACGCACTTCCACGGTTTCTTTAAGGCTCGTCGGAATATTTTTGCCCACATAATCTGCGCGCACCGGTAATTCCCGATGCCCGCGATCCACCAATACGGCAAGCTGTATAGTCTTGGGCCTGCCAAAATCAATTAAGGCATCCAAGGCTGCCCTGACTGTCCTGCCGGTATATAAAACATCGTCTACCAGCACTAAATTTTTATCAGCGAGGTCGAAGTCAATCTCGGTCTTATGCACTACCGGCTGGCCGGAAATTAAGGTTAGGTCATCCCGATATAAGGTGATATCCAATATTCCCACGGGAACATCTTGGTTCTCAATTTTTTTTATACACTCGGCTAGGCGCTGGGCTAGATAAACTCCGCGATTTCTGATGCCTATCAAACACAAAACATCTGTGCCTTTATTTTTCTCGACAATTTCATGGGCAATGCGCATCAGGCTTCTGGCTATAGCCTCTTTATCTAAGATTTTTGCTTTTTCTTTCATAAGCGAAGACATAAGTTATGGAGCTTTACATTAAAGATGTGGCCTCAATAAAAAGCCCAGCCGCACTTTTGTTGCGGCTGGGCTTATATTTTCCAAGAATATCTTTTCCATTTCTTTCTACCTTGCCAGCTTCTCATGAGCTGAACTTAAAGGTCTTTTGGTAATTTTTATAAATATACCATCTAAATCATCCCTTGTCAAGGGTATATTTTTATAGAACTATAATAAATTCGCCGCGGGGTTTTTGTTTCTGGAAAGCAGCGATGATTTCTTTAGTGCTGCCGCGCTTTATCTCTTCGAATTTCTTGGTGAGTTCTCTGGCTACGACTATCTGTTTATCGCCAAAGACCGCCGCGATATCTGCTAAGGTAGCCAAAAGCCGGTGGCAGGATTCATAAAAAACCACGGTGCATTTTAGTCCGGCTAATTTCTTTAACCGATTCCTGCGCGCCAATGCCCGGTTAGGCAAAAATCCGGCAAAGAAAAATTCATGCGCAGGCTTGCCGGAAAGAACCAATGCATTGACAAAGGCCGCTGGGCCAGGCAGGACGGTTATCTCAATATTGTTCTTTATGGCTAAATTAATCAGGTTATATCCGGGGTCAAGTATGCCGGGCATTCCCGCATCCGAAACCAAGGCAATGTTTTTGCCTTGTTCCAGCAGGTTTAATATATATTCTCCCTTGCTAAAGCGGTTATGCTGAAAATAACCGGTAGTGGCAGTGGTGATAGCATAATGTTGAAGTAAAATCTGGGTATGACGCGTATCTTCGCAGGCAATTAAATCCGCGCTTTTTAAAACTTCGATTGCGCGCAGGGTAATATCTTTTAAATTACCAATGGGCGTAGCAACTATGTATAACATTATTCCACAGTCACTGACTTGGCTAAATTACGCGGCTGGTCTACATCGCAGCCGCGTTTGACCGCGATATGATAGGCTAATAATTGTAAGGGCAACGCAACGATTAAGGGAGAGAAAAGTTCGTCTATTTTGGGCAGATAAATCACTTCCCGGGTCAATTCTTTTATTTTGGTGTCGCCTTCTGTGGCAATGGCGATGATTTTCCCCTGCCGACTGCGTATCTCCTGGATATTAGAAATCATCTTCTCGTAAACCCTGGATTCCGGCGCAATGCAGACCACTGCCCGGTACTCATCAATTAAAGCAATAGGCCCATGCTTCATCTCGCCGGCAGCATAACCCTCAGCGGGAATGTAAGAAATCTCTTTTAGCTTAAGCGCGCCCTCTAATGCCGAAGGATAGTTGATATTTCTGCCCAAGAATAAAAATGAACCAAGATGGGAGTGGCGTCGGGCAAGATTAGCAATGGCATTTTGGTTGGTTAAAACCGCTTCTTGTAATTTAGGGGTTTTTCTTAACTCCTGGAGGTATTTGTCTATCTTGGCTGCGCTTAAAATATTTCTTATTTCCGCAAGATAAAGAGCAAATAAATACAGCGCAATTAACTGGGCAGTGTAGGCCTTAGTGGAAGCAACCCCAATTTCCGGGCCGGCATGGGTATAAATTATCCCGTCGGATTCCCGGGTTAAGGTTGAGCCTAAGACATTACAAATAGAAAGCACCGGGCAACCGTGCTTTTTTGCCTCTCTTACCCCGGCCAAGGTATCTGCGGTCTCTCCAGACTGGCTGATAGCAATAACTAAGGTATCGCGGTCAATAAGAAGATCCCGATATCTAAATTCACTGGAGACATCAACAGCCGTGGGTAAGCCGCAGAGAGATTCCAAAACATATTTTCCTACTAAGCCGGCATGATAGGCTGTGCCGCAGGCAACCACGGAAATATTTTTTATATTTTTGAGTTTCTCGTCGGGAATCCCCTCATTTTCAAAGACGATTTTGTGAGTATCCTTTTGTATTCTTGCATTCAGTAGATTCTCGGCAATCTTGGGCTGTTCATTAATTTCTTTGAGCATAAAATGCTTATAGCCCTGTTTCTGGGCCTGAGCGATATCCCAATTAATGCGCACTGACTTCTTGGTAATTTCTGTGCCGCTTGAGTCGGTTACTTTAAACCCTTCTTTAGCCAAAACCGCTATCTCGCCTTCCTCTAAAAAAACAATCTCTTTGGTATATTCTAAAACCGCGGCTACATCCGAAGCCAGAAAATTTTCGTGTTTACCCAAACCGACAATTAAAGGGCTCCCCAGGCGCGCGCCGACTAATTTCTGGGGCTCTCTTTTGGAAATAACTCCAATAGCAAAAGAGCCGACTAAAAGCCTAAGGGTTTTGCGCACTGCCTCTTCCAGCGGAATATCTTTATAGAATTTTTCAATCAAATGCACAATGACTTCTGTGTCGGTCTGGCTAAGAAAACGATGGCCTTCTTTGATAAGCCCTACCTTTAAAGTAGCGTAATTTTCAATAATCCCATTATGCACTAAGGCAATCTCGCTTTTGCAGTCAAGGTGCGGATGGGCATTTATTTGATTAGGAGCGCCGTGGGTTGCCCAGCGGTTATGCGCTAGCCCTCGGCTACCACAAAGAGGCTTCTTTTTAAGTAACCCCTCTAAGTCTTTTACTTTGCCCGAGAGCTTGCGCACGGACAAAGATTCTTTATTCTCTAAAATTACGCACATACCAGCGGAATCGTAACCGCGGTATTCCAGGCGCTTCAGTCCGTTCAGTAATATGGGTTGCGCTTCTCTATCGCCTATATATCCAATTATTCCGCACATTGAGCACCCTATGTTTTAATCTAGCGAAATACCCCGAAGCCCGTAAGAGCGATTACTACGCTATGCCAGGGCGTAGGGGGAGAGCACCTTATGTTTTTGTTTAGCGAAATCCCGCCGAGGGAAACCCTCTCTCTATTTACAGGAATGTATTATCAGGCTGGAGAGGGCGATTATCAAGGAGATTCGGGATTTAGAGAGCTTATTTCCTCGCGCAAATTGCCCGTTTTGTCCGGTTATTTTGCGATGGAAATTCTCTAACTTATTCGTAAAGTATAAAAGGATGATATTCTATCGCGCTTATCTGTAGATATCATTAATAACCTGCAAAATCGTACTTTTACAACAATTCGCAAAAAGTGTATGCCCGAAATCTGAAAAATGCCACAAGTCAGCAAATGTTGTTTTTTGCTCGCCCGACAAAGCATTTGAGCAGTCACAAAAGTATATTTTTTGATTATCTGATAAAGTAGTTAGCCCGTTTCTTATCTTTTCGTAGTCTCTCCGAAGCGTCCTAAAACTATATTGGTTGTTCCCGCCATTACTGTAAAACAAAATTCTCTTTTCTAACAATGTAGTGTTTTGCTTCAGAAAAAGAGTAGGTTGAAGCACAAAAATTAATCTAAAATTAGAGGATCTTGCCAAAATTATTGATGTTTCCATATTATTTAAATAATTTTCAACATTAGTACTATCATATTTCCGAGGGCGAACCGTTTCGTCCATAAACTTATTACTCGCGATTGAATATTGGCTTTTTATATTTCTTAAAAGACGAGCTATATTTGAAATTCTATTTATTTTCTCTCTTGCCCTAAGGATAATTTTATATTTAACATGAGTAGCGCAATTTCGAAGGAATGAGCCAGTATTCAAAGACGCTTCCTTCTTTTCATACTTTCCAACTGTTAAATCATTTAACCCATTCACAAAAATAACAATATGAGGTTTAATCTTCAAGCCATAATGTCTAAGCGCAGCAATCTCTTGATCGCTGATCCAGCTGCCGCTTGCCAAAACATATATAGCGACTGAATAGCCTTTCGAAGTCAAGAAATCATAGATTTGCGAAAAAAAAGTGTGTTTGATATCTGAGGCGCAAGAACCAAAACCAACACTGCCGCCAAGTATCAATATTCTATATTGGGCTGTCTTTGGATCGCCAATAATTTGGAAGCCTTTGCCGTCAACGGCCAGCAAGTTATCAAGTTGAATCGGCGGTTCAATAGTATAGGTATAAGGATCAGATTTTTTGGGCCCGATACGTGCTCCCCAATAACCTTCCCTAGGGCCTTGGCTTGGGATCCGTACGTTTCGCTCAGAATAACTGCTTTCCCACGCAAGTATATTTAAAGCCGCTCCCTCGGCTTTTAGAGGGTAGGGCAAAAAATAAATGTATAAATAAGCCATGCCCTCTATAGAAAAAACTAAAATCAAAAAGAAACAAAAGGTACAACATAAATTGAATAAAAATTTATTCCTCTGCAAGGCCATTAGTTTCTTTTTACGTTTTCAATTAAGTTTTTTGGTCTTTTCTAATAGTATTTACATGACTTTGTATTTCTCAGTTAACAGACAAAGCTGCGCTTACCGATGGGATTCCTCTTCGCATGATAAGAGATTTCGCTTCGGACCTGCAAAATATGGCTTCAAATCATATTGAACCTACTATTCTCAAACACCTGGGGTCCCCAAGGGGATTTCCCGCTAAACGATTAAATTGAGGGCGGGATCCCGTTTCGGACAAGTTAAATTACTGAAACGGGAGAACCCGTGAGACTTCTAAGCGTCCCCAACCGGATTTGAACCGGTGTCGAGAGCTTGAAAAGCTCTTGTCCTAGACCAGGCTAGACGATGGGGAC
>CAYHAI010000196.1:0-4063 GCA_964354585.1 uncultured Planctomycetales bacterium | reverse complement strand
AGTGGCGCAAGGTTTTGTCATTTGGTATTAATGCTTTGGATTTATTTTGAATTTTGTGCTTTGTGATTTAACATTAACTTGTAGGGTATATTTAATGTGAGGCAATTCGTATATGGATATATGGTATTTAAATAATTTAGTTTGTCCGCGTGAGCACCTTAAGCTAAATCAGATAGGTGATACATTAGTTTGCCCCCAAGATCACCGATACCCAGTTGTAGATGGAATTCCAGTTATGCTGTTAGACGATGTGAAACAAACTATGGGAATTATCGATGCATCGCTTAAACGAGCCAAAGGCGAAATAGGCTCAGATGAAAGAGCACCACACTTTTACCTAGAATCTTTGGGTATTAGCGAAAAAGAAAAAGAGGGTATCATTGAGTTATCTCTCCAAAATAAAGGCAACATTGACCCCGTAGTTACCTATATCATTGGAGCAACTAGTGGAATAATGTATAAGCACCTTATTGGAAAATTAGACTTTTATCCTATCCCCGACATTTGCTTGCCCGAAGGCAATGGCCAAACCCTTTTGGATATAGGGTGTAATTGGGGCAGATGGTGCATTGCTGCTCAACGAAAGGGATACATAGTTGTAGGCATTGATCCATCTCTGGGGGCAATTATGGCTGCCAGAAGGGTAAGTCAACAACTTGGCCTTTCCATTAAATATTTGGTAGCCGATGCAAGATTCCTTCCATTCGATAATAATAGCTTTAACAATATTTTTTCTTATAGCGTATTACAACATTTAGACAGAGATGATGTCAGAATGATTTTGTCAGAGATTGCCAGAATTCTAAAAACACAAGGTACGAGTTTAGTCCAGATGCCCAATATTTTTGGATTAAGATGTATATATCACCAGGCAAGAAGGCGTTTTAGAAAGGCCATTGAATTTGAGGTTAGATACTGGGACTTGCCGACTTTAAGAAAACTATTTTCAGAACGCATTGGAAAAACAGAGATATCTGTAGATTGTTATTTTGGATTAGGATTACAAAAATCTGACTCAAAGTTTATGTCATCAACACAAAATTTCATCTTAACAAGCTCTGAGCTGTTAAAAAGAATTAGTAAATTTACCCCATTTATTATCTATATCGCGGATAGTGTATACGTACGCTCAACTTGCGAGAAATAGAGACAAGAGAGGTTAGAAGCTAAACCCATTGGCACATTCGCCGACTTGCCCCAATGTAAGTCAATTGGGGAATCATCCTTCGACTACGTTCAGGATGACCTTGATAATCCTATGGAGCAACGTAAACCGCGTATATTATATATGTTAGGTTGGTTCTACCCTGATTCAGTTGGTGGTTCAGAGTATTATGTTTATTTGCTGGCTAAGGAAGTTCAGGCATCGGGTTGGGAGGTAATGATTGCAGCGCCCTCTGTAGATGAAAAAGAACATAATTATACCCACCAAGGATTATCGGTTTATCGTTATCCCGTATCTTTAAAATCTACAAGAGCGGAAGTCAGAGGCGAAACCTTACCTAAGTACTTTGATGTTTTTACAAATTGGTTAAAGAATTATAAACCTGATATTGTGCATATGCATTCATATACCAGAGGTTGTGGTTTTTTCCATGCCCAGCTTGTCAAACAGCTGGATATACCTTTGATTTTAACTGTTCACATTCCAGGGTTAACCTGTGCCCGAGGCACGTTAATGCGTTGGGGCAAAATACCCTGTGATGGCCAAATGCGTCTGTATCGTTGTGCTGCCTGTTATCTGCAAAAGCAAGGCTTATCCAAATATGCGGCCTTAGCGATAAGCGCTATATCTACATTCACAGGTAAGTTGTCCAACAACCCAAAGAATAGATTAGGCACTGCTTTAGGGATTAGTGGGTTGCTTAATGCTCGAAGAGAGCGTATTCAGCAGTTATTCAACTTAGCGGATGATATTGTTCTGGTTTCAAAATGGCTCTACGATGTGCTGCGTATAAATGGCGTACCGGATGCTAAATTATCGCTTTGCCGTCATGGACTACCACTAGAACTAATTAACTCAAGACCTAGATTTGATGGTTCGACTACGCTCACCATCAATGCTGAGCGAAGTCGAAGCATTGATTTTAAAGTCTCTAAGCCAATCCGAATTGGCTATTTAGGTCGTTTTGATCCTTTTAAAGGGGTACACGTTTTAGTGGAGGCGATTAAAAGGTTACCCTTGGATATTCCTATTGAACTTAGACTATATGGTAGGGTTAACAATGAAGAAGGGCAGGCCTATCTTAAGAAACTGCAAAAGGCAAGTAATCATGATAGCCGTATTCTATTTTGCGGCGAGGTAACTGACAAAGATTATTCAGAGATTTTTAATAATTTGGATATCCTCGCTGTGCCATCTTTATGGCTTGAGACCGGGCCATTGGTGGTGTTAGAGGCATTTGCTGCTGGTATTCCGGTTATGGGCAGTAATTTAGGCGGTATACCAGAGTTAGTTACAAACGGAGTGAATGGAATTCTCCTGGAACCCGGTAGTATTAAAGCGTGGAGTAAAGCTATTCAGCAGCTCTGTTTGTATCCAGAGTCACTTAAAGATTGGGTTCGCGGTATTCCGCCAGTACGTAGTAATAGCGAAGTGGTTGGCCAGACGCTTAAGCTTTATGAAAATTTTGTGGGTTAAAAAAAAGATTTTTGCTTGAGATTGTTAAGTGTTAAGAAAATGCATTATGGATAGAAATAAGAGATTAAAACTTGTTATCGACAAAGGAAGATATCTTTGCAAAGTTATTAAAAATTATATATTTTGTCGAGAAGAGAAAACATGTCCTTTCTGTAATAGTGTAGAGATATCAGAACTTATGGACAAGTTCTTTTTTATAAAATTATTCAGATGTAATAATTGTAGCCTTATGTTTAGATACCCAAAGGATGGAGTCTATAACCAGTATTATCGTGATTCTTGCTATTACGATGAACCTAAAATCCCCCCTACCTTACCGACAGCTCTAGAATTAACACAGCTTAAAAGCCAAAATTTTAAAGACAGTATATACGATATCTCAGATAAAATTACGCTCATAAAAAAGTATGTAAAAGAAGGAAATGTGCTTAGTTACGGGACCTCTTGGGGATACGAACTTTGGCAATTTATTAACGAGGGATTTTTAGGTTTAGGGTATGAGGTAGACATAAAAAGAGCCAAATTTGGCGAGGAAAATTTAGGATTAAAAATAATTCATGCTCCTCAGGAGTTAGATTGCTTTCAGTCAAGTTTTAATATCGTATTTGCAAATCATGTGTTAGAACACATAGGAGATATTAGAGGTGTATTTAATAGGATTTACAAATTGCTGAAAGACGCAGGCTATCTATTCATATTTGTTCCTAATTGTAGTGATATAGATAAAGAACCCTGGAGGAAGATATATGCCTTTGGCCAGAGGCATTGCATAGCTTTTGATAAACACTTTTTCTATAAAAATCTATCATCTTTAGGATTTAGCATTGTTGAAGTTAAGGAGTGTATGCGGGATAAGTATGAATTAATGGTGATTGCCAAGAAGGACAAGACAACAGGGATTTTAATATAAGGAAGAAATATTATGAAGAACGGCATACTTGTATCATCTGTGGATTTGCGGCCAAGCCTGATGAGTATCTTAAAAGGGTTAGATGAAGCTGCCTTACTTAAGCAGGTTGTTACTACAGTTGCCATTGACCCGGATAGGATATTTGGTAAATACATAAAGGCTATCTGTGGAGTTCTTCCTTTAAATTACAGGAGAGGCATTGACCGGCGATTTTTACCTGATTTTCTAAAAGGGAAAACGCAAACATTATATTCCCGTGAATTAATTCGTTTATTATTAAATAGATTGGAAGGTGGTATTTTTACGCATCGGGTGTGGCTATGGGCAGAATTAGGTTTTGACCGCAAGGTAGCCAGCCGCTATAGTGGCATTTTTAGTTGTATTTATGGCATGGAACACAGCTCATTAGAGACTTTCACGCGACAAAAAAAGCAAGGTGGATTATGTATTCTGCGTCAAGTAACGGCGCATGGGCGCACAATAGCTAATGTTATTAGGCGGGAAACTAAAAG
>CAYHAI010000195.1:0-8812 GCA_964354585.1 uncultured Planctomycetales bacterium | reverse complement strand
AAAAAATAGAAAAATGTAAATATTGACATATTATTAAATATGTGCTATATTTCTTTATCAGGAAGAGAAAAGCCACGGCTTCCTCTTTAAAATAAAGGGGAACAATGGCAACAGGCATTGAAGAGAAAAGGATTTTTCCGCGCCTCAGATTGCGCACTCCTTTACGTTACCAAATCAGGGGCACGCCTGAGGTCAGCGAGACGGTTAGCGACGATATTAGCACAGGCGGAATAAGTTTCATTGACAGGAAATTCATTGCCCCGGCATCCCTTATTATGTTAGAGGTTAACTTATTATCCCGTATCTTAAAGTCCGTAGGCAGGGTAGCGTGGTCATCGCCATTGCCGCACTCGGATAGATACAGATCAGGCATACAATTCTTAGAATTAGATTCCCGGGAAAAAGGTTATCTCAATGACTTTATGGATATGCAGACGGGGAAGTTATAAATAAGAAAGGTAAAATGGCAGAGCAAGAAAAAACTCCTGCGCCGCAAGCTGCACCTAGTAAAGAAGTGCAAGCTAACTGCTTAGCCTGTAACAAGCCGATTAGAAAACTAAAACGATATTACCGTAATGGTAAATTTTATTGTAACAAAAAATGCTGGCGTAACTATATAAAAAAATCTAAAGAAGAGAAAAAATGATAAGACGTAAAAAAATAGAAAGAAGGCTATATCCCAGGATAAAAGAACAACTGCCGCTTAAAATAGTAACTAACGGCTATGATTTTATTACCAATACCAAAGACCTGAGTTGTGTAGGTGCTTACTGCCGTATAGGTAAATACATACCCCCTTTCACTAAAATTATAGTCAAATTAACTTTACCTCTTAAAAATAATAACTGTGACGTGGAATGCAAAGGCGTCGTAGTAAGGACCGACGATGAAAAAAATGGCGGTTTTAATATCGCCGTATTCTTTAACGAAATCAAAAATAACCAACGGCAAAAAATAACGCAATATATAAGTCAATTCTTACCCCAAAATTCCTTTCCGCGCCCATAAGAATCATGGGGCAGACAAAAAGGCACCAACCTGTAAACCCCGCCCTTTTTTTAAATATTTTAAGACCTTTGAGATTAACTAAAAAGGGCGGGGTAAAATTAATTATCGGTTTTATCTTTAAAGAAGAGTTCATACTCAACCAGGCAAAGGCCATCCTTGAAAGACAATTTGGCAAAATAGATTTTGAAAGCAACGCCTTATCCTTCACCCATACCGCCTATTATGAAAAAGAATTTGGTAAAGACCTAAAGAGAAAATTCATCGGTTTCCAAAAGTTAATCCCACCCCAAGCGTTAGCCCGGATAAAAATAATTACCAATAAAATTGAGCATAAATTATCAATTAATAGGCGCCGTTTAATTAATATCGACCCGGGCTACCTAGACCTTTCCAAACTTATCCTTGCCTCAACTAAGGATTATAAACACCGCGTATATTTAAATAAAGGCATCTATGCGGAAGTAACTCTTTTTTACCAAAACAAAGATTTTCAATTTTGGGAATGGACTTATCCGGATTACAAAACCGCTGAATATACTGCGATATTCAATCAGATAAGAGAAATCTATACTAAACAGATTGACAATGTACCCCTCGTATCTAGAGTCTTATAATAACGCTAAACTAAAGAGGCTGGCTGAAGAAACCCTTAAAATGCTTGAGTTCTGTTCTCTGTGTCCGCGCAAATGCCAGGTAAACCGTTTAAAAAATGAGTTAGGGTTTTGTAAGACCGGGTTTAAGCCTAAGGTTTGTAGTTCTATGCCTCACCATGGAGAAGAACCGCCCATATCCGCAACACATGGCTCAGGCACAATTTTCTTTTCTCATTGCAATATGGCCTGTGTCTATTGCCAAAATTATGAATTCAGCCAGTCAGAAGAGGGCAGGGAGGTAGATTTTGAGGAATTAGCGGGTTTTATGTTAGAACTGCAGGGTTTAGGTTGCCATAATATAAATTTAGTTACCCCTACCCACGTGCTGCCGCAAATTCTTAAGGCCTTAAGTATCGCGATACCTAAAGGATTAAACATTCCTATTGTGTATAATACGGGTGGATATGAGTTAGCGCAAATTATTAAACTGCTTGATGGCATTATCGATATATATCTTCCGGATATGCGCTATGCGGATAATGATATGGCTATTCAGTATTCCCTTGCTCCCGATTATCCCAAATATAACCAAGAAGCGCTAAAAGAAATGCACCGGCAAGTTGGTGTTGCCAAGATTAATAATGAGGGTATAATAGAGAGGGGGTTGATTATAAGACACTTGGTCCTTCCTAATAATATAGCCGGTACGGATAAAATAATGGCGTTTATCGCCAATGAACTTTCTAGGGGTACCTACATCAGCTTAATGAGCCAATATTTTCCTTGCTATAAGGCGGCTCAATTTAAAGAAATTTCTCGGCGTATAACCTACCAGGAATACGAAGATGCCAAAAGGGCTATGGAAAAATATGGATTATCTTGCGGCTGGACCCAGGAATCTTACGGCCTGGAGAGATTCGCCGGGACAAATATAAAAAAATGCTAAAATTTATAATCGTTATTTTAATATTTGCTAATTTATCCTGCGCTACTACCGCAGGCAGCCTTTATAATGATGCCTTGCAAGATATAAAGTCAGGAAATATTGATTTCGCCTTTATGAAATTAAACAATTATTCTTGCGAATACCCTAATTCAATTCATGCCCCGCAGGTAAAATTTGCGGTCATCGAATACTATTTTCAAACCAAAAACTACCGTAATGCCATAGATGAATTAGCTAAGTATATCACAGAATATCCCGATGAAAAAAATACTGTCTTTGCCCAGACAATCTTCTATAAGGTATTGCTGGATTATAAGGGCAAATCGCCGCTCATAGAAAAGCTAAAAGAAACATTCTTTTCCAAACCCGTATTTTTAATTTTTTCGGATTCAAAAAGTAAATCCTATAAGTCAATTTTAAATAATAATTATAGAATTGTAGATTATGTGGATAAGATAGAGGTTTATAAAAATAATGGGCTCCTTTTTGAAATCACGCCGTAATTTTATCTTAATCCTGTTAGTTCTACTAATACTAACCCTGCTTTTATTGCAAAAGGGGATTTCCTACACCTTAAGCAAATCCAAACCCAAAATATTAAACTACTTAACGCGCACCTTTGCCTACCGTTTCGAGCTGCAAGATTTATCCTTTAATTTTTTACAAGGACTGCATCTTGAAGGGGCCTCTATTTTTTATGATGAGCAAAATAAACCGCCTGTTTTAATTAGGGATGCCTTTGTCCGTATAAAAATCCTGCCGCTTATTTTTAAAAGAACCGCCGCTATTCGAATAGATATAAATGAAGCGTCATTACTATTAAATAACCAAAAGGAGGGCCTAAACCTGCAGATTATATTCAGCGATATCTCCAAGAAAATGCCTAAAAATAAACCTGCGGCGTTAAATTTATTTAAGCATAGCCTGGATGCCTCAATAAAGACCGCTAAACTTGCCTATGCAGGCAATGCCTCTTTTGACAAAAATATCTATCTTTTAATGAAAAACTCCAGAATTAAACAGGAGGCAGAAAGGTTTAAGTTTGACAGCGATATAGAATTTAATTATCTCCTGCCAAAAGACGCATACGTAGCGCATTTTTTTAAAAACAAGGACCTAAAAGAGAAGGCAAGGTGTTCCCTGCAGGGCAATATAAGGGGGGAGGATCTCATTGTCGATTTATTGTTATTTACCCTAGAAAACTCTCAGATTGTAGGCGCGGGAATAAATAAGGGCTTTGCGCAAAGAAACCCTAATGTAGATATTGCCTTTATGCATTCGGCAATATTGCTTGATAATATCGCCTCTCTAAAGGATAATTTTGACGCAGAAGGCAATGCATTCTTCTCGTTAAAAATTAACGGGCCGCTGGATAATCTAAAGACAAGTATTTCCAGTACATTATATTACTGCAACTTCAGGTATGTTCTACCAAACGGTGAATTATTCAATATAAAAAAACTTAGCGCAGATTTAGAGTATAGGGATAACCTGCTAAAATTCGACAAGGCATATCTGGAATTAAACGGCGTTCCTTTAAATATCAAATTGTCAACCCTTGTATCTAATGAACCCGGGGTTGGCTTAAATATATCTTTGCCAAAAGAATTTCTCATCTCCCAGAATCTTCCTTTGGAGAAATTAGAAGGGGAATTTAACGGAAAGTTGAAAAAGACATTACAAGGGGATCTGAAACTCAATGCGCTATATGTAAGAAAAGGCCTAGACCTAAATATGCGCGCCTCATTTAAAAATATTGACTTTGATTATAGTAGCCCGGAAGAAAAATACTTCAGGGCAGATACTATAGAACTGACCAAAGATAGCGCCTCAAAAATACAAAAATTAAATTTTAGTAACCTAGAATCAAAAATTTATTTTGGCAAAGACAGGGTTGAGTTCAAAAAACTTAATTTCTGCGGATATAATACCCTGTTAAGCGGCGTAATAAAGCTACACCCTAAGGACGAGGCTTCCTTAACCGTCCTGTTGGAGGGGGTAGGGTTAGATGTCAAAACAGTAATGCAGGATATCAATGTCAGCGATAAACTATTATCCGGGACTATGGATATAAAGATTGCCTTTGATAACCAACAAAAGGACTTCCTCAGCGGCACCTGTCACATTAAGGACGGTGCGGCAAACTTAAAATTACTGGCAGATGCCTTAAGATTGCCGGCGTTAAAAAAAGTAAACTTTGATATCATAGACGGCCGTTTTTCAATTTCAAAAGAGAAAATTAAAGTTGATGAGATAAAATTAGCCAGCCCGGATATTGCGCTTGATGCGTCCTGGCAGACAAACGCAAATATAGACGGCAGAATAAACCTAAAAATTGCCTCAGGGCTATTAAGCCAATCTCCGCCATTTAAGAAAATGCTGGATTTAACCCAGATTAAAAAATCCTATATAGACTTTAGTTTCTCGTTAGGAGGGATGCCTAAGACACCGCGCGTGATGTGGTTAAAGGGGGAATTTAAAGATAAAATAAAACAAGATTTACCTGCCTGGGTCAAAAGAAGAATAGAAAATAACTTGGATAAATTAATAGACGGTATGGATAGTGAATAAGGAGATGAAAAAATATGCTAAAATCGCTTAAAGGGTTTCTTGATTTATTCTACTGGGAACTTTTTGGAGTTCACGACGCGCCCCAGAAAATTGCTTTAGGATTAGGCGTGGGGGTATTTACGGGGATTCTGCCTGGCGCAGGGCCGCTTGCCGCCTTATTTTTGGCTTTTATCTTACGCGTAAATCGCGCGGCTGCCTTGTTGGGAAGCCTCCTTACGAATACCTGGTTAAGCATAGCCACATTTCTTTTGTCAATTAAGGCAGGCTCATCCATAATGAGGTTGGACTGGCAAGATGTCTGGAGGGACTGGGAGTTACTCTTAAGAAATTTTCGTTGGTTAGATTTATTTAAATTAACTATTTTAAAACTCATCTTGCCGGTTATGGTTGGGTATTTGGTAGTGGCTTTTTGCGTGGGCCTGATAGTATATTTAATCGCTCTTTTGGCCTGTCAGATAAAGTTAAATTCTGTTTTTAGATGTAAGGGTTAAAAAGAATAGGTAAAGCCAAGTAAATCAAAATCCGCTTATCCACAAGAAAATCCCAATATAACGTAACTTATTGCAATATAAACACTTAATTCAGTTTATTCAAACATGCTCAAGTTAACATAAGATATATTATACTCCCTAGTGCGACATCTCGAAGATAAATAAAAAAGCCTGTTTATAGGGAAATTTTTGACTCTCTTCCTTTTAAATGCCTCTTAATCTGCGCTAATTGCTCCTTGCTTGGCTTAGTTTTCTCTTTCAACCACCTTTGGATTGTTCTGGGGCTAACGCCTAGAAAATTAGCCAGACCCTTAGTTTCGTAACTACCGCTATAGAGATGAAATTGATGTAGTTTATACCACTCTTCCAGTTCTTTATCCATATTTAATACCCCCTTCAAAGAAACCCCCTTTTTTAAGCCCTTCTAGGAACCGTCTGTATTTGCGGTCTAAAAATAGGCTGTTTTGAGGATTTTTGTATAAAATATTGAATAATTTTACACTGTCTTTGTGGTCATATATGAACATATAGCTCCATCCATTCTTGGTTTTTTGCCTATAAATTGTCCTTTTCGGCATGCCCATGGATCCCAAACTCTTCTCTAATCCTTCTATAAAATCCTCGGAACCGCTGACAAATTTTGACCTTAAGGGGAATTTTGGCCGGCGTTTATCAAAGAAAACACTACCATCACCATCAAAAACTCCCCTTATAAATTGCTGTCCTGGAGGCATCATACATTATCCCGATATCTCCCAAAGACTTCTTCTCAACCATATACAAGTTAATTAATTCTTCTTTTGTTAAGCTATTTAATTTGTTCATTTTCGCGTGAACTGATTACGTAATAACCACCCTGGACCTTAATTATGGCGCCTTTTATGAGCCCCTGGGCAAGGCTTTTGCGGGCATTTGTAAGTATCCGGCTGAAGGTCTGCTGAGATATATGCATAGACTTGGCTGCTTCTTGTTGGCTTAGGCCCATATAATCTGCCAGCCGAATTGTCTCAAATTCATCCACAGTTAGATTAACCTCATCTGGCCGGCCTGGCCTTCCCCTTGGGCTAAACTGACTGATTCTGGGGTCTTGCTTTACAATCCTATATTTCTTTGGCCTTCCTCGCGGCCTCATCTTTTCAACTCCGTCGCAACCTTACTTACCTAAATTTACCTACTTTTAACGCCCTATTTATTATGAGTATACACTCATTAATAGCCTTTTGTCAAGAGAAATTTTTAATCTATCTAGTGGGGACACCTTTCCGATTGGTTTCAAAGACGTCCCTCGATTGGGTTGAGAAACGTCCCTAATTATGATTGGGGATGGGAATAGTGTGCGTAGTAAGCGGCGTAATAATAGTGGTCTGCGGCATTAACTGAAACTTTATTCAGGAAGGCGCCCAGCATTCTAATCTTGGCGTCCTTAAGGACCCTGCAGACACGCATAAATGCCCTGCGGGAGGTCTTCCTTGCCTCTACCACCATAACTATACCGTCAACTGAACGGGAGGCGATAATTGCATCTGCCAGTATGGCAATAGGCGTGGCATCTAATATCACCACATCAAATTTTGCTGTAGCCAGGGTAATTAACTCCTTCATCTTTTTCGTATCCAGCAACTCCGAAGGATTAGGAGGCAAAGGCCCGCTGGAAAGCAGCGAGAGGTTTTCTATGCCGGTCTCCTGAATTACCTCGCTAAAATTTGCCTGCCCGCTTAAAAAAGTGCTTAACCCTTTTTTATTTTCTTTTTCTAACACGCTACTGAGGCGCGGCTTGCGCATATCCGCATCCACCAGAAGCACTCTTTTGCCATTTTGCGCTATGACAATACCCAGGTTACATACGCTAAAGGTCTTGCCTTCTGAAGGCCCGGGACTAGTAATAAGCAGGCTCTTTATCGGCCGTTCTTCGGTTGAGAGCAGAGAAATATTTGTCCGAAACGACCTGAAGGCCTCGGATACCGGGTCCTTGGGCTTTATATGCGCAACGAGGTCTCTCTCCTTTTCACTCATTGTCTTTTCATGGCCAACTTCCGGCACATTCCCTAAAATAATTATGTCTGTAAGCGACTCTAAATCATCCGCGCCCTTTATAGTATCATCCATATATTCAAACATAAATGCCAGGCCCGAGCCGCCTAAAATCCCGACAATGACCGCGATAAGAAAATTAAGCCTTTTTTTGGGCCTTATCGGAGATACCGGAACCTCGGCAGAGGAAACAATGGTGACATTATTTGCCTTTACCTTTAACCCGCTAAAGGCATCTTGGCTTGTAGTATCCAGCGCAGGAGTTTCAGACACATCATAACTGGAGATTGCCTCATTCTCCTTCTGAATCCTCTTTGCCAAATCCCCCATCTCCTGCTTCAGCCGGATCATTTCCGGATGCTCATCCTTATAAATCTTGTTATATTCGGATAATTTTGTCTGTAGTTTTAAATATTCGTTCTTCAGGAGGTTAAGCAGTTCATTCTTGCTGATATAAGCGAGGTTGCGCATGACATAAGTTTGCGCCATGAGATTGGCTATCTTTGCCGCCAAAACAGGGTCTTTATCCTCTGCGTGCAGTTTAAGCAACCGGGTATCCCGTATGGGCTCAATAGTGATATTTTTAAGAAAGCCTTTTAGCGGGTCTTTGGCACGGCGGTATGCCCTGGTATTACCCAGGCCCAGTTCATTAAATACCTGGCGGCCGATGGGCCGCGAGACAATAATCTCCATCTGGCTTTGAAAATATTCCTTATAACTGTAATAATTCTCAGAGCCCATGGCCACAGAACCTGAGGTAGTCAAGATATTCGGGCTTTCTACATCAATTAACAAGGTGGCGGTAGCGCGGTATACCGGCCGGATAATAAAACTGCCGATAACCACTAAAAAGACAGTAGTAGTAAAAAATGTCGCTACTATTTCGCGCCGGCGCACCAAGATATCCAAGTAGTTTCTCAGGCGGGGGTTTTCTATGGACTGCTGAATCTGCTCTAAAACATCCATAACCTTCTTATGGTTGGAAATGTTCTTTATGAAGTTATGCTTAGCCTTCTTTGTCTTATCCATTTTGCTCAAAAGAAACTTTCCGGCACCACTACCACATCATCCGGCTTAAGGACTATATCTTTGTCTTTTCTGCCTTTAATTGTAATTTCCTTGACATTAACGGTTATTACTTTTTGAACATTGTTTTCCGTGCGCATTATCTT
>CAYHAI010000194.1:0-16985 GCA_964354585.1 uncultured Planctomycetales bacterium | reverse complement strand
TAAATGAGCAGATAACTTACGGAGCGCAAGTGACGTAAGTTATAGCGAAGCGTCTGCGAATTAATCCCGCACCCAGTTACTACGTAGAAACGCTACAATGTATCTGGGTGCGGGATAAGTTCAGCCATACAACTTATGTTCACTTCGTTCCATAAGTTGTGGCTTCACATAGGTTCGATAAGGAGCATGGGTTGCCCAAATTCTACCGGTTCGGCATTATCGACGAGGATTTCTAATATTTTGCCCTTTATTTCCGATTTAATTTCATTCATCAGTTTCATTGCTTCGATGATACAGATAACCTGGCCCGCCTCTATCTCCTGGCCTATCTCCACATAGGGCGGCGCTTCCGGCGAGGGGGCGCGGTAAAAGGTCCCTACCATCGGCGCCTTTATCTCCACTGTTTTTTCCGTTGTTTTATTAACCCTGTCCCTGGCTTCTCTTGTGGCCTCTTGAGGCACTTTTTCCCTTTCGATTACTACCGGACCGCTAAATGCCTCTGTGCCGGAGCCTACTTTTCTTAATCTGATGCGCATTCCATCTTTTTCAATCTCTAATTCAACCAAACCATTATCATTCATCAGGCCAATCATCTCTTTTATTTCTTTTAAGTTCACGTTTTCACCTTCTCCTAATTTAGCCTACCCTCTCCACGTATTCTCCGGTTCGGGTATCTACTTTTATCCTGTCTCCCGGATTAATAAAGAGCGGCACCTGTACAATTGCGCCGGTCTCTATTTGCGCAGGTTTACCGCCGCTTTTGGCTGTATCTCCTTTTATTCCCGGTTCAGTATGCTCAATTTTAAATTCTATAAAATTTGGCAGGTCAATATTTAAGGTTTCGTTTTTATAAAAATAGGCAAGAATCTCAAGGTTATCTTTCAAGAATTTCTTCTTGTCTTGAACGTTTCCTTCAAGAATTGTTATTTCTTCGTAATTATCTTGGTCCATAAAATGATAAAGTCCGCCCGAGCAATAGAGATATTGGAGTTTTCTTTCTTCAACAAAGGCTGCCTCTATTTTTTCGTCGCCTCTAAATGTTTTTTCGTGGATAGCGCCGTTCTTTAAGTTTTTTACTTTTGCCCGCACAAAAGCAGCGCCTTTACCCGGCTTTACATGCTGGGTTTCCATAACCAGATGCACGTCGCCATCGACTAATATGGTTAATCCTGATTTAATGTCATTTATGGAGAGCGCCACTGATTACCTCGCAACCCTTAGGCGTTACTAAGACCATATCTTCTAATCTTATTCCGAATTTATTCGGCAGATAAATTGCCGGCTCAATAGTAAATACCATTCCTGCCTTAAGCTGATTATCTTCTCCGCCAGATATAGGGGGTAATTCGTGCACTTCCAGGCCTATACCGTGGCCTAAGTTGTGACCAAAAAACCCGCCATAGCCTCTTTTCGTGATATATTGGCGGGCAAGCGCATCAATCTTACTTACGCAAACCCCTGGCTTAACGTGGGTTATTGCTAATTCTTTAGCTTTAGAAACTATATCGTAAATGCTTCTTGCCAGAGTATTTATTTTACCCAAAAAGAAAACCCTTGTCAAGTCGGATTTATACCCTAGATAGTCGATACCGATGTCCACCAATACCGGCTCATTATTTTTAATTTTTCTTTGAGAAGCCAGATGGTGCGGAAAGCTTGAATTTGGCCCAGAGGCAACAATTATTTCAAAGGCAGAACCGGACGCCCCATTATATCTTATAAAACGCTGGAGTTCCGCGGCAATTTCTATCTCCTTTTTACCGGCAGAGATAAAATTTTTGATAAATTCTAAGGCCTTTATTGTGATTTGAGTTGCCTTTTTTATTTTTTCTAATTCTGTTTTGGCTTTTATTTGCCTTAATTCTTCTACCAAATTATGCGTAGGGACTAACCTTATAAACCTGCCTAAATCTTCTTTTATCTTTTTATACTCTGCGTAGGGAAGATCCCTTTCCTCAAAACCCACGCGTTTAAGCCTAAGATTTCTACAGGCATCAGCGATTATTTTAAAGACAGAGCCGTTAATTTTTTTTATCACCACCGCGCCTTTCAGGCAAAATTTGGCTGCCTCTATATATCTTGAGTCCGTGAAGTAGATATTTTCTTTTTGTGATACTAAAAGATAGGCATCACGACTAATAAATCGGGTAAGATAGGTTATATTGGGCTGGGAAGATACAACCAGGCCATCGAGATTTTCTTGATTCAACTTTACGAAAAGATTGTTTATTCTGCTTGCCATTTATCATTACATTAAGTCAATTAGGGCCTCAAGGCCCAAGGCGTAACTTTTAGCCCCAAAGCCTAATATCGTGCCTTTTACTACCGGACTGATGAGCGACTTTTGCCTGAATTCTTCCCGAGAATAGATATTAGAAAGATGCACCTCAACCGTTAAAATACCAGAGGCCAAAATGGCGTCTCTAATGGCCACGCTGGTATGGGTATAAGCAGCAGGATTTATTAATAGCCCGGCATATTTAAGTTTGGCCTTACCGATTAGGTCTACAATTTCACCTTCGTGGTTAGACTGTTTTATGGTAAGGGTTACCTTTCTTTTTTGGGCTATCTTTATCAGTTCATTATTTATTTCTTTAAGGGTTGCCTTGCCGTAAATATGCGGCTCTCTTTGGCCAAGCAAATTAAGATTTGGCCCATGTATAACCATTATTTTCTTCATAACCTTAACCTTTAACCTCTTCTCTACCTACGCGGTGCGTAACGGTGCGGTGCGTAAAATGGGTTAGTCCTCTGCCTCGTCAATGAGCATTATCGGAATACCGTCTTTTATCGGGTATTTCTTCCCGCACTTTTTACAGACAATTTTATTATCCTTTAACTCCACATCTGCCTTACAGGCAGGGCAAGCCAGAATATCCAATAATTCTTTATCAATCACTTTTGCCTCCTTGTGTCTTTGAGATATACTGCATTCTTAATTCATAAAGCATATTTTCTAAGAGATTTGTTTCTTCGGAATTTAGGTTGCCTTTGGTTTTTTCCTTGAGCATCCCTAAGGTATCAATAACAAATTTTGCCTGAATGAGGTCTTCTTCTTTTTTATTTGTCGCTGGGTTAGGCATTTGGCCTAAAAAAATAGATGCCTGCAGCGCCAGGGTAGTGATAAAGAAATTAAAGTCCGGCTCAGGGTGCGCAAATTTGCCTTCCTTCGTTAACGCCTCTTTTTCTTTTTCCGCTGCTTCTTTCCAACTCTCGTCGATATTTTTATTGATATCATCCATAGGATTAATATACCACTATGCCGGCATAACCTACTACTTGCGTAAGGTCGCCGGTGACGTCGCCGCTAGTTTGATATTTTATTAACTTGGCTGTCTTGGCGCCTAAGGCCTTAGCTGCGGAAAGCATAATTACGGCTGGGGCATAGCCGCACATCGATATATCTAACTCTTGGATTTTCTGCATAAGTTTGTCTTCGTTTAATTCCAGTATCGCTTTTATTGCCTCTCGGTCTTTTTTTTGCGCTTGCGCTTGCGCTTCATAATGGGTCATATCAGAGCTGGCTATGATGAGAACCGAATCCTTTATGTTAAGTTCTTTAATGGTATTGGCTATATCTTTACCGATTTCTTTAAGGGCGGAAATCTCGTTGGCTAAAACTGTTATTGGCACAATTTCAAAGTCAGTTTTAAAATATTGCAATATTGGCAGCTCTACTTCTAAAGAATGTTCGTAGAGATGAGCGAGGCAGTCGTCCTCTAAATATTTTGAATTTTTTAAAATATGGCTGGCTAAACTAGAGTTTATCTTAACTTCGCCTAAGGGCGTGCGCCATAGCCCTTTAGTCATAATACTGAAAGGCACCCCGTAACCAGTATGATTAGGGCCCAAGAGGATAATTTTATCCTTGATATTAACGCAAGAAACTGTCTCTGCGGCTACGCCGCCGGAATACATATAGCCGGCGTGGGGAAGCATACAGGCTATCGCATTTAACTTGTCTGCTTTTTTATCAATAAGGGCTTCTATTTGATTTTTTAATATCTGCCTGGATGATGGATAAAACTGTCCAGCCACAGCGGGTTCTCTTACTTTAGATTTTTCCATTAAATATTGTTTCTAATGCTTATCTTCTTGACCTTGCTTTTTTTCTTCTGCGTTCGCTGGGTTTCTCGTAGTGCTTGCGGTCCCTGACTTCTCTGAGGATGCCTTCCTGCTCAATCTTCTTTTTGAAGCGGCGCAGTGCTGATTCAAAAGATTCGTCTTTTCTGACCTCAATTACTGGCATTTTCATCATCTCCTTTAATGAACAGATGATTTATGGAGCTTTAAAAAAGCGACATAAATCATAGGCACGAAGTGCCGTCTGTAAATTAATCCCGAAGCCTGCGCAGTAAATTTTAGGCGCAAAGCGCCAGAAATTTACAAGCGTTTAGGCAAGGGAAATATTCTATCACTGATTTTGGCGGATGTCAATTTATTCTATCTCAAAGGATATAATCACATTAAAGGAGAGTTGGGGGTAGTCTAATTCCTTGGGAAAATTAGGGAAGGGCGAGGCATCTTTTACGCTTCTTAAAGATATTTCCTTTAGGTAGGAACTAGCCGAAGATTTTTCTTCAGAAAGTTTTATTTCCTTTAGGTAGCCATCGCAGGATATAATAAACGAAAGATACACTTCACCTGTCTCGGTGCGCGTGTAATTCTGATAGGCAGTGCGTTTAATTTTCTCGCGTACGATTTGATAGTAACTTATGTAGGTAGGATTATTAATTTTGCCTATATCTATAGGCGGTAAAGTTATTTTCTTCTTTATGGCAATAATATCGGGGTTTATAAATGCAGGTTTCGTAACTGAAAATTGTGGTAAGATATTATCATTCCCTTTCTTAAAGAAATCTTGTTTATCTATAAAGGGCGGCGGCGTTCCTTTTTTGGCTGTGATATTTGGCGGGAGTTTCAAAAACAGTTCTTTCTTAGGTACAGGCAAAGGCGCTGCGGCCTTCAAGGGCTCCAATTCTTTTTTAAGTTCTTTTATATAACTCACCTCCAAATTTTGGTCTTTTTTATTATTAGAAAATAAATTTAGGTTCGTATTCTGAAATAAAATAACTGTATGCGCGGCTAATGAAACGAGAAGCGTAATTTGAAATACTCTATCGGAAAACATATTAACGTTACTTTATCATAACCGGTTTTGGTTTGCAAGTCGGAATTTTAAAAAGTTACTTTTCCTCCAGCATAAAAAGACCGACCAGCCGTAGAATAACCACGAACCTCTTCATATTTCCTATCCAAAAGGTTTTCTAACTTTGCAGAAAGCTGAAAATTTTTGGTAAAATCATAAAAGATAGAAAGGTCAACTTTAGTATAGGGTTTTACTTTCTGGGTATTTGCGCTATCATCCCAGGTACGGCCCACATAAGTTGTCCCTAAGTTAAGATTCCCTTTTTCAAGAAAAGCCCAATTTAGATTAAGACCTACGCGGTTCTGGGGCCTTCTGGTTAATTTTTTACCTGTGTCTTTATCTTTAGTATTCAAATAAGTATAGTTAACGGCGGTAGTTAAATCTTTAAGGGGTTTAAAAGATACCTCTGTTTCCATACCCTCTGTCTCTGCTCGGCCAATATTTTTGTATTTGCTGATAGTTCTATCATAATCAACCATATTCTTAAACTCATTATTAAAATAGGTAGTTCCCAAAAAAAGTCTTTCATCCCATAAACTCTGCTCAAATCCAAAATCATAACTTTTACTCTCATCGGGTCTGAGAGCCAGGTCTCCATAACTTGAATAAAGTTGATATAAAGAAGGCGCCTTAAACCCCGTCCCCCAATTAGCTTTAAAACGGGTTTCCAGGGGTTTAATAAAATAAGCGGTGGATATTTTATAAGTAGTCTCTGTGCCAAAAATCTGATGGTCATCCAGTCTTACGCCGGGAGTAATAAAAAGTGAATCCCATAACTTTAATTGGTTTTGCAGATACCAGCCGTTATTATCCACGCTTTTTCTATCAATCTTAGTTATCGAAGTCCTCGAGCGATAGCAGGACGAGCCTCTTTCCTCTGCGTATTCAAAACCACAAGTTATGGTATCCCATGCGAAAACCGGAAAATTATTCTGCCATTCAAATTTTTTAATGTCACCCTTATACCAATCCTGCATATCCTCGGTTGTATCCACGCTATCCTTTTCATCGCGATATTTCCTTCTCGTGTCAGAATAGGAAAAGGCTATTTTTTGGTCCCACCAAGATTTTAAGGTCTGAATAAATTCTAATTTAGAAGCCAATCTTCTATCCCAGATCGTATAATTAGGGTCATCATCATAAGCACCGTCGTCGGTATCTGCCTTAGTGTCTATGAAGCGCAGGTAAAGATTTAGCTTGGCATGATCAAGGATTTTATAACCTGACCGAGAGGAAATAGTTATACTCCCATAGCCATCTTTTTCTTCCGCATCACGCGCCTTAGAGATCCCGCCAGAATCCACCTTTGAGAAAGAAAGAGAATAATCTTCCTTCTCTGCACTTCCTCTTACGCTGGCTGATTCGCGAAAGGTATGGTGCGAGCCTCCTTCAAAGGAGACTTCAAATTTAGGTTTACCTTCACCCTTTTTGGTAATAATATTAATTACCCCGGCCATAGCATCTGAGCCATAAAGCGTAGATTGAGGACCGCGGATAATCTCAATGTGCTCAATATTATCAGCGGTTAAATAGGCAAAATTAAAAGACCTGTCACTAGACATAGGGTCATTTATTTCTATTCCATCTATCATCACTAAGGTATGGCCTGGCTTTGCGCCGCGTAGATAAATAGAGGTCAAACCACCAAACGGCCCGCTTTGCGCTACGGTCACGCCAGGAACATTTCGTAACGACTCTTCAACCGTATTTTCACCCCTCTTTCTTATATCTTTACTCGTGATAACTGTGGTTGAACTCCCGATTTCAGCTTGGCAGGCTTCTGTTTTTGTTGCGGTAACGATTATTTTTTCCAGCTGGTATCCTGCTATATCTGTCTCTTCTGCCCAACTATAATTAGAGATTGTCAAAAATAAAACCCCCAATAAAATTAAAATATTTTTTTTCATCTTTCCCTCTTTTGCCTTTCCTCTTCAGAAACTACTAATATATAAGGCTTGAAGGAAATGGGATTTTTTTCCACCACCACCACTGTTTTATAAACTTCCTCAATAATTTTGTAATTAAGTACTTCAAAGGGTGTGCCTATTTTATAAATTCTGCCCTCATTGATGAGCACAAGACGCTGGCAATATTCGCTGGCTAAATTAAGGTCGTGCAAAACCATAATCACGGTAAGTCCGAATTCTTTATTTAGCCTCTTTATCAGGTCTAAAATTTTTACTTGATGGGCGATATCTAAATGTGCGGTTGGTTCGTCTAATAAAAGCAGTTTTGGCTCTTGCGCTAAGGCCCGGGCAATAAGGACAAGTTGTCTTTCTCCGCCGCTTATCTCACTTATCGCGCGATCTTTAAGTTTGAAGATATCGGTTAATTCCAGCGATTTTTCGGCAATCTCCAAATCTTCCTTTGTCTCTAAGAACTGGAATTTTTGATAATGGGGAATTCTTCCTAAAAGAACAAATTCTTCTACCGTCATCTGATTTAGAACTAGATTCTGTGAAACCGCCGCTATTTTCTTAGCCAGATCCCTAAATCCCATCTGCCAAATGTTTTCGCCCTCAAAGAAAATTTCACCCTTTTTTGGCTTAAGCACCTTAGTTATCGCCCTAAGGAGCGTTGTCTTTCCCGAGCCATTAGGGCCAATTATTCCCATCAGCTCTTTATTCTCAACCTTAAAATCTATGTCTTGGAGAATAAATTTTGAGTCGTAACCACAAGTCAAGTTGTTTATCTCAAGCATTATAGTTAGTCTATAGACTTTTTAGTCAATGCATATACAAAAAGTATTCCACCGAGCATACCGGTTATTACCCCCACAGGTAACTCCATCGGAGCAATAATTACCCTGGCCAAAGTGTCGCAGAAGATTAAGAAACTTGCGCCGCCAAGAAAAGAACTAATTAAAAGTATCCTGTGGTCGTCTCCCACAAGCATGCGCATAAAATGCGGCACAACTAATCCTATAAAGCCGATAATGCCGGCTACGGATACGCTCAAACCCGTAAGCATTGAGGCAATGAGAAAAAGCAGCCGCTTAGTTCTTTCTACATTTATGCCCAAATGAATTGCCTCTTCTTCACCTAATGAGAGAGCGTTAAGGTCGTGACAAAAAAGATAAGAAATAATCAGCAAAAAAATTGAGGCCAAAACCGACACTTTTATCAGAACCCAATTCGGCTCTTCTAATGAGCCCATTATCCAGAAAATAATTCCGTGGAGTTCTTCGGCGCGCGAGACAGACATAATCAGCATGATTAAAGACGAGCAGATAAAACTGAGCATTACGCCGGTAAGGAGAAGCCCTTGTATTTTTAATATACCTCTTTTTATGCTTAAAGAATAAACCAGCATTATCACTAAAATGGCGCCGAAAAATCCAGCCAAAGGTAAAGATAGTATTCCCAAACTACGGCTTAACCCTAAAACGATATTCAGGCACACGCCGATAGCTGCTCCGCCGGAAATTCCCAGGGTATATGGTTCAACCAAAGGATTGCGAAACATTCCCTGTAAGATTACGCCAGCCAGACTTAAGGCTCCGCCTATGGCAAAGCCTAAGATAATGCGGGGCAAGCGAATATCCAAAAGAATACTCAATTCAGTGGTATGCCCTCTTCCAAAAAGAAATAAAGAGATAATTTTCTTAAAAGGTATTTGGGCGGGACCCAAAGTTAAAGAATAAAGGCTTATCCCTATAAGGGCACCGCTTAAGACCAATATCCAAAGAATCCAGTTGGTTATCTGCTTTCTCAAGTCACTCTCCTTACATTGGTGGATGTAAAATATCAGCGATTTCCTCTAAACTTTTAGCAAAACTTAATGGCGTAGGGCTGCAGAGTTTGTAAGGGTCAATGATATAAATCCGTTTAGTTTTTACCGCATTTAAGGTTTTATATTTTGCCCAGATTTCTTTTTCTTTTTCGCCGGCAATCCCCATACTAACAATAAGGATAACATCGGGATTTCTCCTCAATACCTCTTCTCTTGAATAAAGGCCGACCTTGGCATCTTGAGCAATATTTATCCCTGCGGCAAAGTCAATAAAGTCATTAACAAAAGTGTCTCCTGCCATGGTAAATAAAGGCTTTGCGCCTACCTGGATGAAAACCTTAGGTCTGGTGAGTTTTTTGACTTTATCTTTAATCCGATTGACTTTGTTTTCTGCGGTCTCAATAATGCGCACCGCCTCCTTTTCTTTGCCGACGAGCCTGCCTAATTCTAAGAATTGCTGGCAAATTTTGTGAAAACTTTCTGCGGCAGGAAAAGTGACTACCTTTATCCCTAAATTTTTCAATTTTTCTTTTGCCTGAAGATTGGTTAAAGAGGTCGCCAATACCAAGTCAGGATGAAGTGCAACAACTTTTTCTAAATTGACTTCAATGGCGGTGCCGACCTTAACTTTGTTTTTTACCTCAGGCGGCTTTATGCAATATATGGTAGAGCCCACCAATCTATCACCTGCTTTCAGAAGATAAATTTCTTCGGTAATGGCCGGACCTAAAGAGACTATCCTCTGGGGATAATTTTCTTCTGCGTTGAAGAGGTCAGGATAAAGGTCTCTGGAAATCATTTCGACAGTATCAACTATCGTAGCATTTGGATGGCAAATATAATCACACGAATAGACGAACACTTTGCCGTTCTTCACTGCCTTCAATTTACTAAAGTCGGGGTTTTCTTGGAAAAGGGCTTTCTTTGCTTCTACCTCTTTTTTTTCGCCCTGGACAATCAGGACATCAGGGTCTAAAGAGGCTAAACGCTCGAAGGCGACGGAAAAATAGTCGTCATTTACATCGCCAAAGACATTCACCCCGCCAGCAAGCTTTATAACGTCAGTCAGAAAAGACTTCCTGCCCACAGTCATAACCTTGGTATCAGTTCCGAATACGCGCGCTATAGTCAACTTTTTTTCCGGTGAAAGGGAGAGAAGTTTTGCCTGGATGCGCTTAAGCAGTTCCTGCTGCTCTTTGACGATTTCTTCTGCTTTCTGCTGGCGCTGAGTAAGTTGACCGATGTCCAGAATAACCTGGAGCGTTTGTTCTACGGTAGTCGGCTCGAAACAGTAGGTGGGAGCGATCTGGCGGAATTTATCCAGTTGTTTTCTCTGTATCCCGCCGAATGCAAAGATAAGGTCTGGTTTCAGGCCGCGAATCTTTGCGCAATCAGGGTCAACCCACCCTCCAATAATGACCTTTCCTTTGATGCTGCAGGTCTTCCCGCAATACTTTGTAAGGCCAACGACCCGCTCTTTTAAGCCCAGCG
Source organism: uncultured Planctomycetales bacterium (assembly GCA_964354585.1). Classification (GTDB taxonomy): domain Bacteria; phylum Omnitrophota; class Gorgyraeia; order Gygaellales; family Profunditerraquicolaceae; genus CAYHAI01. Next base: position 6,613 of record CAYHAI010000194.1, on the reverse strand, counting down.
CATATAATATCTCAGTATTGGATGGCACGGTGGAAACTATCCGGCGTGCCGGTTTCTTCAGGGTAACTGCGCTACCCGTGCTGTCCCCAACCGTGATGCATCGGTTAGGGTGGCATCCGCAGAAAAAAGCCAGAAACAAACTAACGGCAACAAACGAAACGCTTACAGACTTTTTCATTGTGGCCCTCCTAAAATTTTATACAATAAGACCATATCCAAATTTTTCCTTACCCAAAGACTCAAGTTTTCAATTTCTTTATCTACATCATAATTTATGCCTTGAGCAAGAGCCGACCAGCCTTTTCTTTTCCTTAAATTATTCAAAAAGTTCCTGCGGAAGCCGTCGTTATCAAATACTCCGTGGATATATGTCCCCCAGCATCTTGCGTCTTGCGTGATTAATCCGTCGGCTCTTTTGGTGTTCTGGTTTTTAAACCTGGTAATTTCAAATACGGACTTTAAATTCCCCTTTACCTTAGTCACTCCGTGATGTATCTGGTAACCGCAAACCTCAAATCCCGAAGATAAATCCCTGGCTCTAACCTGCGAGAGGACCTTATCTGAATGGATTTCAGTAACAAAGGGGAGAATTCCCAAGCCCTGGATTTTTTCTTGTTTAGACTCAATATGATTCCTGTCATAAATCACTTGTCCTAACATCTGATAACCGCCGCAAATACCGATTAAAACAATACCTGTTTGATTTTTTAAAAAAGAAATTATTTTAGCGGCAAGGCCGCTTTTTTTAAGATACCCTAAATCTTCAATGGTATTTTTTGTTCCCGGGATTATCATTACATCCGGATTATACCAATCCCGGCAGCCCCTGATATATCTTAAGGCAACATCCGGTTCCTGCTTAAGCGCGTCAAAATCATTAAAATTAGAAAGATGGGGAAGATAAATTACGCTGATGTTTATTTTTTTCTTGGCTTTTAAATTTATTTTTTTAAACTCCTCAGGCAAAGAGTCTTCTTCAGGTATATTTATATCGTGGTAATAGGGGACAATCCCTAAGACCGGCTTACCGGTATAGTTCTCCAAAAATCTTATGCCGGATTTTAAGAGGCGTTTATCGCCGCGGAATTTATTGATGATAAAACCCTTGACCATATTCCTTTCTTCTCTGGTAAGTAACTGCAAGGTGCCGATAAGCCAGGCAAATACACCGCCGCGGTCAATATCCCCCACCAGAATAACCGGCGCTCCGGCAAATTCAGCCATCTTTAAATTGACCAAATCATCGCTTTTTAAGTTTATCTCTGCGGGGCTGCCTGCTCCTTCTATCACAATGACCTCGTAATCTTTTCTTAAACGCTTAAACGATTCTTTAATCCTGCAGAATATCATCTTTTTATAATGCTTGTATTCATAAACAGACATATTTTTGACCGGTTTTCCCTGCAGGATAATCTGGGCAGAGGTGTTTGAAGTGGGCTTGATTAAAATAGGATTTATATCGGCGGTAGGTTTTATATGGCAAGCCAGCGCTTGAGTTGCCTGAGCCCTGCCTATTTCCCTGCCGTCTTCGGTAACAAAAGAATTCAAAGCCATATTTTGTGCTTTAAAAGGAGCGACACTGTATCCGTCCTGAAGGAATATGCGGCAAAGGGCAGACGAGATTATGCTCTTGCCTACGCCTGAACCGGTCCCGCAAATCTGAATAACTTTATTCCTTCCCATTTTTAAATAATTCTTTTTAGCGCCTTGATTAGTCTTTCATTTTCTGGCCTATTCCTTACTGCTATTCTGATAAATTTAGAAGTTAAGTTTCGGAAATTGCTGCAGTTTCTAATCAGGATTCCTTTTGTAAGCAGTTCTCTGGATAAATAAACCGCATCTATTGCCGGCTCTTCTACTTTAAGTAAGAGAAAATTTGTCACCGACGGATACGGCCTTAAGCCGTCAATTTCAGCAATCGCCTTGAACAGGAAGTTTCTTTCCTTTTTAATAAATTGCCTTGTCTTATTGATATAACTTTTATCAGCCAGCATGCATTCAGCGGCTTTTAGAGCAAGGGCGTTGACATTCCAGGGCATCTGGTATTTTTTCAGGGCTTTTACCATATCTTTATGGGCCACCAGATACCCGATGCGTAAGCCAGGCAAGGCAAAAAATTTTGTAAATGTCCTCAAAACAATTATTCTTTTATACTTGGCCGCTTTCCAAATCAGGGTGTATTTTTTTTCGTCAGGTAAAAAATCCATAAAAACTTCGTCAATCACGATTAGTTTATGGGGCAACTTTTCAAACATCCGGGAATCCGTAAAAATAAGATTTCCCGTGGGATTATTAGGATTGCAGAGGAAAAGAATATCAGAATCGCTAAGTCGGCTGGGATTAAGTCTAAAATCTTCTTTTTCGCAAAGCTCTACAAACTTTATCCTGCTTTTTATATTTCTTGCCGCGCGCTCATATTCAGAAAAAGTGGGCACAGGTATCAAGGTTGTTTTTGGCATAAAGCAAGAAACCATAAGATATATCAGTTCGATTGAGCCGTTACCGAGAAGAACATTCTCTTCTTTTATACCCCAATACTGGGCGAGCTTTCGGGTTATATTTGCCTGCGGATCAGGATAGTGAAGAATGCTCTCAAAATTCTTATAAATGATTTTTTTTATCCGCTCAGGCAGGCCTAAAGGATTAATATTTGCGCTAAAGTCAATGGCATCTTTTTTAAAAATCCTTTTTACGGCATAAATATTCCCGCCGTGCGGAAAACTTAAATTGCCCATTTCACCAAAACTCCTATTAAAATCATAAGCAGAGACGCCACAAAACTTATGCCCAAGGCTTCATTTATCAATAGAGACCTTCTAGCCACCTTGTCTTCTCCAATATATGGCTTATCTTGGAGTTCGCCGTGATATGTAGAGGGCCCTCCTAATCTTATTCCTAGCGCACCTGCCATTGCTGCCTCTGAAATACCGCTATTTGGAGAAGGGTGTTTTCTGCCATCCCTGAGCATTATCTTAAAAGAATCTCTAAAATTCTTTCTTAAAATAAAAGAGGAGGCTGGAATGAGAAGGCCGCTGATGCGCGCGGGAAGAAAATTTGCTATGTCATCTAACTTTGCCGAGAACCACCCAAAATGGATATATCTCTCATTTTTATATCCCACCATCGAATCAAGAGTATTTATCGCCTTATAGATAATAGCTAATACCGGCCCGCCAAGAATAAGATAAAATAAAGGAGCAACAATGCCGTCGTTTGTGCTTTCAGCAATGCTTTCTATCGCCGCCTTTACGATTTTGTCTTCGGATAAATTCTGGGTATCTCTTCCCACAATTTGAGAAAGTTTAATGCGGGCCTCTGCAAGAGAATTCGCCTCAATTTTCTCCAGCACTGCCTTAGACTTAAGAAAAAGATCCTTAACCGAAAGAGCGGTATAGCCTAAATAGACCCATGCTAAATTTCCCACTAAGGGATGTAATTTTCCCGCTGTTGTTATAAATAAATATGCTAAGAAACCGCTTATTCCTATAACTATAAATGCCAATATTATGCCTTTTAGACGCCCCATCCATAGAGTATCTTTTTTGTTCAGCATTCTGTCTAACCACTCTATGACTTTGCCTGTACCCCTTACCGGATGAGGAAGCCACTGCGGGTCGCCAAAGATTAAATCAGCAATATACGAAGAAACTATTAGAACCATTCTCAATAAATTCCTAAAATAAACACAAAAAAGAGAATCGACACCTCTATAATCTCACTGGTTGCGCCGATTGTATCGCCGGTCATTCCGTCAATCTTTCTTTTTGCATACTGTATAAATAATAATGCACAGAGTAAGCCTAAGGCAAACAGCAAAACTCCTTTTACCTTTGCCATCGAGAGAAATAGGGCTAATGTAAAAAGACCTCCTATAACAATGTCTCCTATTCTCGCGTATTCTATAAAAAATTTAGCCTTGCCTTCGCTGCGCGCATACTTCGACACAAGACAAGCCAACCCTTGAGACCACCTTGAAAAGGTAGCCATTAAGATTAATGACTTCCAAAGAAAATCCCGTGGAATACTTATTATCAAAGCAAACTTCAAAAGTAAAAGGCAAGTTACTCCGATTACTCCCATAACGCCGGCTCTTGAGTCGCGCATTATTCTAAGTATCTCTTCTCTGGACCTTGAGCCATAGAAACCGTCACAGGTATCAGCAAAACCATCTAAATGGACTCCGCCTGTTAAAATAATAGAGATTATTAGAATCGAAACTCCTCTGACCATATTTGGCAAAAAACTAAGAGGGAATGTAATCACAGCCAATATAACACCTATCAATGCTCCGACTATAGGAAAATAAAACAGAGATTTTCCAAAGTCCTTCTCCCCTATTTTTGCAGTGATATTTATAGGCAAAATGGTTAAAAATTGCAGGGCAATAAGAAATGGTATCATTATTTTGTCCTCTCGGAAACGCCCGCGCTTTGAAATGTCGCCATTTCAGTTAAGATTTTAATGCTCGCTTCAACAATACTTATTCCTAAGGCTGCGCCTGTTCCTTCTCCGAGGCGCAGGTCCAAATCTAAAAGCGGCTTAAGACTCATATATTCAAGAACCAGCCTATGGCCTCTCTCTACTGAGCAGTGAGCAGCAATCAGATAATCCTTTACTTTTGGTTCTAACTGGTAAGCAATTAATGCACCTGCACCGGAAATAAATCCGTCTATTACAACAGGCACTCTCCTTGAGGCGCAGGCTATGATTACTCCGGCGATACCCCCTATTTCAAATCCGCCGACTTTCGATAATACATCTATAGCATCTTTGCCATCGGGTTTATTCACACTAATTGCTTGTTTAATCACCGCAATCTTTTTGGAAAGACTCTTATCATCTATGCCTGTACCTCTTCCTGTTACATCTTCTACAGGCCTGCCTGTTATAACAGAGGCTATGGCGCTGGAAGGAGTGGTATTTCCGATGCCCATATCCCCTGTGCCAGCGATATCTATGCCATTTGGCAACTCTTCCTCAAATACCCCTATACCTGTTTCAATTGACCTGATTGCCTCATCTTTAGTCATCGCTGGCCCTTTTGTCATATTCTTAGTTCCATAATTAATCTTTCTATCTTTAAAATCCTGAATCCTGAATTTTGAATCTTGAACCTTTTCTGCCACTCCCATATCCACCACAACCACCCTTGCGTCCACGTGCCTGGCCAAAACATTTATTCCTGCGCCGCCTCTTAGAAAATTATAAACCATCTGAGGAGTTACTTCTTTCGGATAGGCACTCACTCCTTCCTCTACAACGCCGTGGTCGCCTGCCAACGTGAAGATAACTTTATTTTTGAAGAGAGGGTTTTCGTTTTTGGTAATCTCTACTATCTGCTTAGCCAATTCTTCCAAGCGGCCGAGGCTCCCCAGCGGTTTGGTGAGATTATCGAGCTTTCTTTGAGTCTTTTCCGATAAGGAATAATCAACTTTCTCGATTTTTCTTATTGTTTCATTTAATTTCTGCATTGCCATTTCTCCTTTTTATGGTTATAGGAATACCTGCTTGCATAAAAATAACCTCATCCGCTTTTTTTGCCATTATCTGATTAGTCAGGCCAAGTAAATCCCGAAATCTTCTGGCTAAAAGATTGTCAGGAACTATCCCGCTTCCCGCTTCATTGGATACCAGGACGATATTAGTCTTAAGTCTAAATATAAATTTGGCGAGGTTTTTTATCTCTTTTTCTATTTTTTTATCTGTTAAGTTCTCTGCCAGAAGGTTAGAAATCCATAATCCTAAACAATCAACCAGAATTGTTCCATATTCATTTTTGAGGTTAGCCAAACAAGGGCCAATATCTCTACCTTCTTCAACCACCTTCCAACTCCGCGGCCTTGATTTTCTATGCACTTTTATTCTTTTTCTCATTTCGCTGTCAGACAAGACACAGGTAGCGATAAAGGCTGTTCTCTTTCTTGACTTCTTAGCCAATTCTACAGCATAACTACTTTTTCCGCTTCTTGCTCCGCCTAAAATAAAAATAATTTTAGCCATCTTTATTTATACTCAACAATGTATATTGCTTTAGGTTCTATTTCTATTTTCCAGAAATCTCTTTTTTTTATTCCAAAACTATTATTCAATATAATCCGCATCGGTCCATAGTGACTGACTACAGCTATAGTTTTATTTCTGTTATTTTTGATTATATTTTTTATTTCTCTTTCTACGCGAGTCATAAAATGCTTCATTTTTTCACCTGCGGGGATATCAACGCTAAAAGGATTTTTTAGCCATTTTTTATAGACGGACGGGTATTTTTTAAGTATTTGCTTAAAATTAAGCCCTTCCCATCTTCCGAAATTTATTTCTCTTAGTTTTTTTCTTTTCACTATAGGACAACTTTTTTCTCCAAAAATAATCTTTGCTGTCTGCCAGCTCCTCCTGAGGTCTGAACAATAAACCTTGTCTATCTTAAATCCCTTTAACTTCATTTTTATTTTTCCTGCCTGGTCTTTGCCCATTCTATTTAAACTTAAGTCCTTAAAACCGCAGTAGCGTTTCTTTAAATTATAGTCAGTTAATCCGTGTCTAATAAGTAATAATTTCATAAGTGAGTGCACAATTTATGGAACGATAGTGAACATAAATTGTATGCACGAACTTA
>CAYHAI010000193.1:0-9908 GCA_964354585.1 uncultured Planctomycetales bacterium | reverse complement strand
TTATTTAGGTTGCGGAACATTTTTGTTAAAGCCAGATGTTCTGAAATATATCAAGACGACTCCAGTTTCCAGTAGAACTAAAAGAGTAGAATTAATTGATGTGATAAATTTAATTGCCAACACGGAAGGCAAAGTCTATCCCTTTATGCTTAAATGCGAATATATGAATATAAATAACATCGATGAATATAATGCGGCAAATTATCTGGTAAGGTCTAGTAATTTTGATAAGAAAAAGATAAGCCTGGTAGTCCCCGCCTACAACGAAGAGGCCACTGTCGGATATGTTATAGACGATTTTAAAGATAAGGTTGATGAGATAATAGTTGTAAATAATAACTCAAAAGATAATACAGAAAAAATAGCAACAGAATTAGGCGCAAGGGTTTTAAGCGGAAATTTCAGAGGCTACGGAGACGCTTTAAAATTTGGGATGGATAATGCAGGAGGAGATATATTTATTTTGGTTGAAGCGGATGGGTCTTTTCTTGCAAGAGACATCGACAAAATTTTAGAATATCTTAAGGATGCGGATATGGTATTAGGCACAAGAACAACCAACCAGATGATTGAGCAGGGTGCAAATATGGATTTTTTACTGCGATTAGGAAATCTAATAGTAGCGAAATTAATTGAGTTGTTATGGTTACGTAAGCACGAACCTCGGTTAACTGATGTCGGATGCACTTATCGGGGAATCTGGAGGTCTGTTTACTATGAAATAAGAAAATCATTAAAGGGAGTTGGCCCGGAATTTTCCCCTGAGATGATAATAGAGGCAATGTGCCATAATAAACGGGTAATCGAAATTCCCGTTACGTATTCCGGCAGAATTGGCGGAGAATCTAAGTTTTCAGGCAGTATCTTAGCAAGCGCTAGGACTGCCTTACGCATGCTCGTATTGATAATTAGTAAAAAAGTTATGGATATATTGGACAAACTGGTTTTATTGAAACAAAATTCGTTAATTAAACGACGATAAATATAGGAATCTTATGAGGCCAGCGGAGACTTATTTTAAATATTTATATTATTTAATGCACCATGGTAGCCTCAAAAAGGTCCGTAACAATATTTTAAATAACATTGAAAAAAAATTAAAAAAAGTTTATCTTAAAAGCCTACCGATTAATATAACAATAGAACCTTGTAATAGTTGTAATTTAAGTTGCCCCGGATGTGTAACCGGGGTAAATTGTGCCGGTTCAATCCCGCCCGGCATGCTTACCTTAGATCAATTTAAGTATATATTTGCTCAGATTAAGGATTATGTGTTTAATATCTCTTTGTATAAATGGGGCGAACCTTTTTTGAACAAAGATATTTTTTTGATAATCGCTCATGCGACTTCAAACAGGTGCGGCACGACAATACATACGAACTTTAATATTTTTGATGAATCCATGGCTGAGCAAGCCGTAACGAGGGGATTGACGCATATTTATTTATCCATCGATGGCGCGACGCAGGAAACTTATGAAAAGTATAGGAGAGGCGGGAATTTAGCCCGTGTTCTAAAAAATATCGAAATCTTGATAAATACGAAAAAGAAATTAAGAAGTAAATTTCCCATTTTGACCTGGAAATATTTGTATTTTCCTCATAATGTCCATGAAATTGAATTGGCGAAGCTTATGGCAAAAAGGCTCGGCGTAGATGTATTTGAGGCCTTTCCGGCAAATTTGGATAACGTCTCAACTTTCGGAACAGGTAGATTTTATGATTTAGCCAGCGGCACCGTAACGACAGTGACCGCCCATAGTTGCGATTCTTTATGGAATTCACTTATCATATATCCCGATGGTTCCCTGCTTCCCTGTTGCCAGGCCTTTAGAACAAAAGACGTTTTTGGCAATATTTATAACCAACCTTTACGCACTATTTGGAATAACGATGATTTCATAACTCTAAGAAAGACTATAAAAACAAGAAAGATCGGCCAAGGCGTTAGATATCCTTGCCGTGAGTGTGAAGTTATAAAAAAACTCCAAGAAGTATTTTCTAAATGAACAGATGATTATATATACTGAAATAATAGGCTACATCCTTATTTGCTTTATAATTTTAGTTTTAATAATTCATAAAAACTGGCAGAATAAAGATATAAATAGCGGCCTCGCGGTTATCTATATTGTAAATTTTCTTTTAATTCACTGGTTTGCGGCATTGCTTTATCTTTTACCTTGGCATCGCTATATTAATGGAAAATGGATGTTTTATGGTCTGCGAGAGGCCACTTATGGAGCGGGTGCCTTTGCAGTGGGAAATTTAATATTAGGCCCTGCGTTCATCCAGCTGTTTTTTCTGCCGCGAAAGAATAAGGATGGCGCAGGAAAAACTAAACAGGATTTTTCATCTCCTTTACCAAAAAGATATTTTTTGCTGGGCGTTACCTCCTATCTTATCTTACCCCACTTTCTCGCCGGTTTACCTACGGTTACCTCGTTAATTGCTGCCGGACAACAATTGATGGTTGTAGGAGTCTGTCTTATATGTTGGCAGGCATGGAATGAAGGTAACAAGAGGAAATTTAAAAGATGGCTATTTCTTACATTTACTTTCCCATTGTTCTCAATTGCATTAGTAGGCTTTCTGGCCATTGGTATATCGATGGTTTTGGTTATCCTATTTTTTGTGGCCAGATTCTTTAAACCGAAATGGAAGGTGTTAATTCTAGGTTCGTTTGTGGTTTATATAGGAATAAGCCTTTATCTAACATACATGAGGGACAGGGAGGCGCTAAGGGCTTCTGCGTGGGGAGGCGCACCTATATTCGCGACAGCCAAAATTTTAAAAACCACCATAACCCATCCAGCATGGTTTAACATTTTTGACCTTGAACAGCTTGAACGCATAGATGAACGGATGAATCTGAATATTCTGGTGGGGGCGGCGGTGGATTATATAAATCTAGGAAGGATTGATTATGCCCATGGTAGGACAGTCCTTGATTCATTCGCTGCTTTAATGCCCAGGGCGCTTTGGAAAGAGAAACCTATGCTTGCTGGCAGCAGCGGCGATCTTATCACTAGTTACACGGGTATTCCATTTGTCAGTGACACCAGTGTAGGAATGGGGCAGGTTATGGAATTTTATATTAATTTTGGAAGAATGGGTGTGATAGTCGGCTTTTTAGTTTTAGGTATTATTGTTGCCATAATTGATATAATGGCAGGTTATCATTTGAAAGAAGGTAATTTAAAGAAGTTTACCTTATGGTTTCTCCCCGGGCTTGCTTTTGTTAATGTAGGTGGTGCATTTACGGAGTTAACTTCCACCATAGGGGCAGCTATCTTTTTGGTTTGTTTAATAACCTCCCGTAATTTACTAATTGCTTTATTTGCTTTATTGATTTTATTCTTCTTGATGCAAGTAATGAAAGGATTAACTCTGCGTTTCTTGCCCTTCTAAAAATATACAACTTTCATTTTTAAGGGAAGGTTGAATGAAAATTCTATGCGTTATTCCAGCCTACTGGCCTGCCTTTCAGTTAGGCGGCCCAATATTTTCCGTGCACAATCTTAATCGGACACTTGCAAAAAAAACAGTTGATATAAGCGTGTATACCACCAATTTCGGATTACCCGAGACAACCCCTAATGCTGGAGACTTTGATGTCGATGGGGTAAAGGTAACTTATTTTACATTCACAAGATTTTTTGAATATCTTGGCACAACTGGATGGCAGTTTTCCCTGCCAATGACAGCGGCCTTAAGAGGAAACTTAAGGCTATTTGACGTTATTTATATTGTGGCAATATGGAATTATCCTATAGCGATAGCGGCGCATTACTGCAGAAGGTATAAAAAGCCGTATATTATCTCACCTCGCGGTTTACTTTACCCTTATGCTACCGGAAGAAAAGCCTGGAAAAAATGGCCATATTACCAATTGATTACCAAGAGGGATCTAGAAGGGGCAGCCGCAATTCACTATACTACGAGAGATGAGTTAGAGAGATGTCATTTAGCCTTGGGATTAAAAAATACGGCAGTGGTTATCCCAAACGGCATTGATCTATGTGAGTTTAAAGATTTGCCCTCAAAAGAAAAGCTAAGGCAGCGTTACCCTACCCTTAAAGACAAAAAAGTTATACTTTTTTTAGGTAGGATTAACTGGAAAAAGGGGCTCGATATTTTAATCGAGGCTTACAGTGTATTGACGAAAAAAAGAAATGATGTCCATTTGCTAATTACAGGAAATGATGAGGCAGGTTATATCAGAAAAGTTAAAAAATGGGTGAGAGGGTATGGAATAAAGCAGCAAGTGACTTTTACGGGAATGTTGACCGGCAAGGAAAAATTAGAGGCTTACGCGGGTAGCGACATATTCGTTTTGCCTTCTTATTCTGAAAACTTTGCAATAGCAACGGTTGAGGCAATGGCCTGCGGGCTCCCTGTGATTATCAGTAACCAGGTAGGAATTTATAAAGAGGTTTCTGGCGCCGAGGCAGGGATAGTTATTGAGACAGATGCCCAGCAGCTTGCTGGGGCAATAGAGAATCTGCTGGATAATCCAGGGCTCTGTAAAAAGATGGGCGAGAATGGAAGATGCCTGGTGAATGAGAAATTTAGATTAGATAAAGTAGCAGATGATATGCTTATGATATATAAGAATATTGCTTCGGCTAAGGATATAGTTTAATTGCAATAGGATGGATAAAAAATGAGGAGACAAGATTGAAGATAGGGCTTATTAATACCGCATTAAATGAGGATGCGCCTCCGCTGAATCTGGTGTATCTTGCCACCGTTCTTAAGGCAAATGGTTTTAGCGAGGTCAAAATAATAGACCATACCTTTCACCGCGGAAGTTTGTATCGAGAGGTTAAAGGGTTCGATTGTATTGGTATTTCCGCGATGACCAGATATTATAATCAGGCCTGTAGAATAGCCAAACAAATAAAAGAATCTACGGGTATCCCGGTAATTATAGGCGGAACCCATATTACTACCGCCATCAGTTCTCTTTCGCCTAATTTTGTTCTGGGTGTTCTGGGAGAAGGAGAGAATATAATTGTAGAACTTTGTCAGAGCCTATATCAAGAAGGAAGTTTTAACGCCGAACGATTAAAAGAAATTTGCGGTCTTGTTTATTGGGATAACGCTAAATTGGCCAAGACCCCTCTCGCACCATTAATTGATAATCTTGATGATATTCCTCTGCCAGATTTCGGGTTATTAGATGAACATTACTTTAGAAGGAAATGGATAGTTTGGAATGAGACTATGGGTAAATCGATGAAGATAATTACCTCCAGGGGCTGCCCGTATAATTGTGTCTTTTGTGCCTCGAAGCGAATATGGAAAGTTGTGCGTTTACATTCCGCAGAGAGGATATTCAAGGAGGTGAAAGAGCTGGTAAGTAGATGGGATATTGACCATATCTATATAGATGATGACCTCTTCATCATAAATAAAGCCAGATTAGAACAATTCGCCAATCTTATGGAACAGAATGGTCTAAGTAATAAAGTTGCATTTTTTTGCAGTGCGCGCACCGACCTATTAGATGAAACTGTATGCCAAATCTTAAGACGCATAGGAGTCAGGGCATTAAATTTTGGCTTTGAAAGCGGAAGCGACAGGGTATTAAGGTATTTAAAAGGAGATAATATTCTAGTTGAGTCCCACAGGAAAGCCCTGGACTTATGTAATAAATACGGATTTAAGGTTTGGGGGAGCCTTATGTTAGGAAGCCCTACTGAGACCATTGAGGATATGAGAAAAACCAGTCAATTTATAGATTTTGCCATCACCCACGGTTGCCAAAGATTGGGGGCATTTGTAGCTACCCCCTTGCCGGGGACAGAATTTTGGGAAATAGCCAAAAAATATGGCAGGGTAAGCGATAACATGAATTGGGATTTAATCGATTACGGTAATTGTTATCAGCCTCTGGTCTTAGAACCCAATATTAATCCCGATGAATTCAGGAAGATTTTTGCTGAAATTACGGTTAAGTTGGACAGGCTGTTAGTTAAAGATCAAGGTTGGAAAACAATAATCTTAAGATATAGAAAAGTTATGCGTAAGATTAGAGACGATCCAAAACGCGCCTTCACTATGTTTAAAAATATATTCTTTGAGAAATCAAACATACCTGCACAATAAATAAAGGACATAATGCGTATACAGACTAATTTAAGACGGATATTTAATTTCGCTATAAATCATCGTAAAGAATTTTTTACCCCGCAATTATGGGCTACCATCAGTAGGGTATTTAGAGAGCGTTTTAATTATTTTAACCGGGTTTCGGATACGGAATTTTTATATAATCTGCAACAAATTAAGATGAGGCCCTGGAATCTTCATATTGAACTTACCAATATTTGTAATGCGAATTGTATTTTTTGTGCCTATCGCTTTCAGGCCCGCAAGAAAATGATTATGGAAGAAGTTATTTATTCTAAGGCCTTGAGTGATTATTGTTCTCTGGGAGGTGGCGAGCTTAGATTAGATACTTGTTTGGGTGATCCCTTAATCGACCCCAATTTTGTAGAGCGTATCCAAGAAGCGCGTGCGCATTCAGAGATTACCAAAATTACCACGCTCACTAATGGCATAAACCTTGACCAGATAGGAATTGGTAAATTGCTACAATCGGGTATCGATGAGATCGGTATCAGTACAGGCCCTTGGGATGAGCATCTCTATCAGCGGATATATGGTAGCAGAGATTACCTTAGGGTCCGTAATAATGTAACTGAATTACTGAAAAAAAAAGTAGAAATAAGAAGCCCGGTCGAGATTAAAATTTTATTTCGTTCTAACCTTTCAATGAAAGAGACATTAGGACTTTCTGATTATAGAACTATACAATACCTGCCGCACGAAGTTGAATTTAATACTGACTTTGACACCTGGTTAGGTAATATCAAACCAAAGGATTTACTAGAGGGAATGCATCTTCGGCCTTTAAGCAGACTGGAAAAAGAGCCTTGCTACTGGCTATACGATGGGCCAATTGTTTTTGTGGATGGAAAAGTGGGCTTATGCGGCTGTCGGGATTTTAATGCTGACAGTGAACTGATTATTGGTAATATAATGGAGGGGTCTTTGTTAGATTTATGGCATTCAGAAGCCACGCATAAACTACGCGGGCGATTTTGGAAAGGGGATTTTCCGGATATCTGCAAGAGATGCAGTGCCTATGCCAACTTGGATTTCTACCGCTCTAGACGCGGTACATTAAGGGCTAATCTGGTCAATGAGTGGCTCAGCAGAGCAAAGTCAAAAGATTATGTATAAGCTCCCCATATCAGCAATAGTCCTTACCTATAACGAAGAAAAAAATATAGCAGAATGCTTAAAAAGTGTTTATGGCTGGGTGAATGAGATATTTATTGTGGATTCGTATTCTACGGATAGAACCCTGGAGATTGCCAGGGGCTATACAGATAAAATTTATCAACACCCTTTTAAAAACTTTGCCCAACAGCGTAATTGGTCACAGGATAATTTACCCATAAGCAATGATTGGTTATTTCATCTGGATGCCGATGAACGGGTTAGCCCGGAGCTAGTCAGTGAACTAAAAATTTTTTTTTCCTCTACCATAGATGCAGATGGATTTATGGCCGCAAGAAAAACCATTTTTCAGGGTAAATGGATAAGGCATGGCGGGCATTATCCGGTGTATCATTTAAGAATATTCAAAAAAGACAAAGGCAGAAGCGAGGAAAGGTTATATGACCAGAATTACCTGGTAAATGGCAAGGTTTTAAAACTTAAGGCAGATATAGTAAATATAATTAATTCTGACATTAGCTTATGGAAAATGAAACATAGGCAGTGGGCATATTTAGAGGCGCAGGAGGTTTTATTCAATAAAAATAGAATAATGAACATAAGGCTTATCGGTAACCCTATAGAAAGAAGAAACTGGCTGAGATATAAAATTTATTATAAGTTACCTTTATTTGTTCGCCCCTTTATTTATTTTTTTTATCGGTATTTTCTTAAGTTTGGCTTTCTCGATGGAAAGCAGGGACTAATTTTTCATTTCTGGCAAGGGCTTTGGTATAGGTTGCTTGTAGATATCAAGATTTGTGAATTGAACAAAAAGAAATAAGAGATAATAGAGATGTATATACTGGGAATAAATGCTTATCATCCTGATTCCTCGGCAGCGATAATACATGATGGAAAACTTATTGCCGCTGCCGAGGAGGAACGTTTTTTGCGTATAAAACACTGGGCAGGGTTTCCCAAAGAAGCGATTAGATATTGTTTAAAAGAAGCAAATGTTGGCTTAGAGGAAGTAGATTATATTGCCTTAAATAGAAAGCCGCAGGCAAATTTTTATAAGAAGATTATTTTTGTGCTTTTAAAGAGGCCATCTTTTCCTTTGATTAAAGATAGAATTTCTAATATTTTTAAAGTAGAAAGGATAAAAAATACTTTAAGCAAGGAATTTTTAGTTCCTGAGAATAAAATAAAAGCAAAAATATACAATATCGAGCACCATCGGGCGCATTTGGCCAGTGCCTTTTTTGTTTCACCCTTTAAAAAGGCAACTGTGGTTTCTTTGGATGGTTTTGGCGATTTTACCAGTTGTATGGTCGCCAAAGGAAAAGATAATAAAATTAAAGTTTTATCCGCCGTAAATTATCCCCATTCCTTAGGCCTAATTTATACTGCCTTTACCCAATTTTTAGGATTTAAAAAATTTGGCGATGAATATAAGGTAATGGGGCTGGCGGCATACGGTAAGCCAAAATACCTGCAAAAAATGGAAGAGATTTTAATTTTAAAACCAGAAGGAAAGTTTAATTTAAATTTAGACTATTTTGCTTTTTATAAAAAAGGGCAAGGTATGCTCTGGAATAATACCGAGCCAATGCTTGAAGATGTTTTTTCCGAAAAATTTATAGAGAAATTTGGTTCTCCCAGAAGAGATGAAGAAGAGGTATCGTCTTTTCATTGTGAACTGGCAGCGTCTTTACAGGCAATGTATGAAAAGGCATTTTTCCATATATTAAATTATGCCCATAGAATAACCGGTGTTTCCAATTTATGCCTTGCCGGAGGATGCGCTTTAAACAGTTTAGCCAACGGAAAAATATTTGATTCTACTTCTTTTAAAGAAGTCTATATCCAACCAGGCGCATCTGACGCCGGAGGTTCTTTAGGTGCTGGTTATTATCTTTATCATCAAATATTGGATAACAAAAGAGAATTCCTGATGCAGCATGCTTATTGGGGGCCGGGATTTAATGATGATGAAATAGGAAAAGCAATGGAAGAAAGAAAAAAAGAATTAGAGGGATGTTTTGTTGAGAAGGTTGAAGATGATGATAAGTTGTGCCATAAGGCCGCGGAATTTATTGCCCAAGGAAAAATTGTGGGTTGGTTTCAGGGCAGGATGGAATGGGGTCCGCGGGCATTGGGTAACCGTAGCATCTTAGTTGATCCCAGAAGAAAAGGAATGAAAGATATTTTAAATGAGCGCATTAAAAGAAGGGAGTGGTTTAGGCCTTTTGCTCCTTCAATATTATTAGAAAAAGTAGGTGAATATTTTGCCAAAGATTATCCGGACCCATTTATGCTCAAGGTTTATCCGATTAGAGAAGAGAAAAAAGAAATTATTCCTGCGGTAACTCATGTTGACGGGACAGGCAGGCTGCAAACCGTAAGCAAAGAAGAAAACCCGCTATATTGGAAACTGATTAAGGAATTCGAGAGGATAACCGGCATCCCGGTATTATTAAATACCTCATTTAATGAAAATGAACCCATTGTTTGCATGCCCAAAGAGGCATTGGATTGCTTTTTGCGCACAAAGATGGCTGTTTTAGTCATAGGTAATATTATAATTAGGAGATAATATGGAAAATAAGAAAATCCTGATAACCAGCGCAACAGGTTTTATAGGGCACCATCTGGCGCAGTGTTTAAGGCAG
>CAYHAI010000192.1:0-5881 GCA_964354585.1 uncultured Planctomycetales bacterium | reverse complement strand
TCGAGAGCTTGAGCGCCGCCGCCGGGAGCACAACAAGGTATGATGCGAAAAATCTGGCGCTGGCTCACCGAGCCCACTCGTCTGTATGAGGAGCTTTCGATGCAGACCGCGAAGGCTGACTTCTACACCGCTGCGTATTTTCGACTCCTGAACCGGACGCGCGCCCTGGAGGGGCAAATACAGTTCGTCCGCAAACACCGCGGGATGCGTAAGGCGCTGGATCGAGAGCTTCACGCGCGCTGGCTTCGGATGCCACCACAACCAGTCGAAAAGTTTGGCGTATGATTGACCTAAAAAGCGCGGCAGTGGTGGACACCCTTCGTGAGTGCGCGCGACAGGACGAGAAGTGGGGCAAGCAGAATCACGATCCGTTGACTTGGTCCGCTATTCTGACCGAGGAATGCGGGGAGTTTGCCCAGGCGGCGCTGCACATTAAATTTGGCGGGTCAGCCGGTGCGGGGCTCCGCGCGGAGGCCGTGCAATGCGCAGCGGTCGCGCTGCAAATCGTCGAATGTCTTGACCGCATGGGCTGGGATTTCAAGAAAGTGAGCCAGCAGTCGTCCGGCGTATGAGTGTCCAGCATTTTCTCAATCCCTCCCGGCGAATCGGCGAATTGGCGCTTCAGCGCACCTTCTTCTGGCGCTGCTTCGCTCTGACCCTAATAGTCTATCTCTGTTTATGACACCCGAAGCCGAAGCAAGGGGGTATGCCCACCCGACCACGGTCGCAGAGTTTGAAGCGGTGTATCGCAAGGAATACGCGAGGGAGATCGAATCCTGCGACGCTTGGGTCAAATGGTGCGAGCGCCAGAACCCACCCGACACGCACGGCGTCAACTTTCATCAAGGAATGCGATCCGCGCATGTGTTCAACAACATAAAGATGGAACAACTGCTGCGCGTGTTGAAACAGGAGGCACCCAATGCCCGGAAAGCCTGTCCATGAACCAGTGCCCAGAGCCCGGAGAACCGGTAAGCGTCCGCCCGCCGCTGGGAGTAATCCCGCACGCCCTCTGGATCGACAAGCGCAAGCAAGAACTGGCGCGGGCGATTTCCGAGTATGTGCAGGCCGGTATGTATGGCCCGGTCGATGAATGGTGGAACGAGTTGCGAAACCTATGATACTGAAGCCCTGCCCATTTTGCGGAGGGGAAGCGCATGTCAAGCGTCAAGGAACAGCGCGCCAGTCGATGCTCATCGGGTGCACCTGTTGCCATTGCGAACTTGAGTCCGGCGACGTAGCTGGGCTCACCCACGATACCTCGCTTGCCTGGAACAACCGCGTATGATCGTAACCATCCGAGACGGGTCGAAGATACCGGCGCATCTGGTGCCTTTTGCGGAAGCGTATTCTATGGGCAGGAAGGCGGCGTGGGCTGGAAAGGCGCTTGACTGTAACCCCTGGCCCGGGCACTACGAGCAGCGCTTCCACTGGCAGGAGGGCTGGGAGAGTATGCGCTCCTCGATGCGCAAAGAGTCGGTTGTATCCCGCCGCAAAATCTGATACGCTCTTGACAAATGAAAGAACTTGAACGAGATACAATGCCGAAAGAAGTAGCCACTG
The DNA here is from genome assembly GCA_964354585.1 of uncultured Planctomycetales bacterium. Lineage (GTDB taxonomy): Bacteria > Omnitrophota > Gorgyraeia > Gygaellales > Profunditerraquicolaceae > CAYHAI01. The sequence goes on along the minus strand of CAYHAI010000192.1, from coordinate 4,318 downwards.
AACTGCTCACCGACCGCAAGGCCCGCTTGACGAATCGGATGCGCAAGAACTGCCGCGATGCGAGAGCGAAGCACTTCATTTCCGACGCGGAACGAAAGCCGGTGGCTGAGAAGATTGCCGCGAAGCTGAAATCTCGGGGGTTGGCCTGGATCGGTCGCGAGATCAGTCGCGCGCAGCGGCGTCGGGCGGGGCTCCAGCGCCGCTATACTTCGCTGACTGGGGACAACCCGGTAATTGCTGCTCGCAGAGCAGCAATAGACGTGCTCGCGAACCATATCGACATTTTCCTGGACTGCGCGGAAACCGAGATCGAGAGCCGCCGTGCTTGAGGGACTGACAGAATGGCGGCGGGCGTGGTGGGCGTATCTCGCCCAGTGCCAGCCTTCCGAGATAGAAAAGAAGCCAAACACTGCCGAAGCAAAAGACCGCCGCGAGTGCGGCTACAAACACGAAGACGAAGAAGATTATGGATGACTTGAAAACAACTACCCTGGCCCGGCCATTGGACCGCAATGCTATGAGCAACGATGTTGCCACCTTGCGCCAACTGGCCGCGGAATTGAACAACCCCCACCTCACCGGCGCAGTGGTGCCCGAGGAGGAGAAGCCCGCGCTAGCGGCGTTTACAACTACGACGACCGCACCGACACCGTCTGAAGTGCCGGTCCAGCGGTCTGAACCAGCACCAACGCTGGTCATCCCGAAACTGCCCGGTGAACGCCGCGCCTTCGCGCCGCCGCCACCGGTGCCCAAGCCAGCCGTCCAGGTCCCCACGTTCTCTTTCCCGAAAGGAACTAACCGGGTTTTCTTTACGGGGCACTCGAAGGCGGGCAAGTCATGGCTTGCAGCCCAGGCGGGAGCCCGGGTGATGGAACTGGAAGACCCGCTTCGCGCTATGGCGACCAGCAGCTTCGGCACCTGTGCGCAGCAGGCAGACCTGACGCCCTTTTTCAACGAGGTCTTCGCCTGGGGCGAGGGCTTGGTCAACAAGAGCTATCCGCTCACTGGCGCGCGGGCGATGTTCATCGAGAGCATCCGCTCGATCAAAGACAGTTCTCTCTTTGGCGTGCCCTTCGAGGAATTCGGCACCGCCGGGTTCTGGAGCCGGTCGCTGATCGCGCGCGTGACGAAATTCCTCGCGGAGTTCCCCAAGGAAAAGGTGATCGTGACCGACGTTTTCGATTCGGATCAATACGTGTTGTTGCGCGAGCATGGGTTTCTTCCTTTTCACGTCCTGTGCAACAACATCACCCGCACTGCGCGGGGCGGCACGGCTACTGTAAACCAGTTGTCCGAGACCATCGAGCGGGACCTGATCAAGCAGGTGTCCGCGCAGCCCAACGGCGCGCGCCTCTGGGCGGTATGGTGCGATGAAAACTATGCGCCACCCTCGGGGCGGCTGCTCACGGCCAACGACTTCATCGCGGGATTTTCTGCACTATGAACCACGACACTGTTCACGGGTGCGGTTGCGGCAAGATCGACGACTGCTCGCTTAAAGTTCCGCAAGACACCGTTCGTGGCTTCGGCCAATACACGCCGCCGCACCTGAAGCACTGCGACACGCCGACGATACCGGGCAAGTCGTTTGTCGCGCGGCCAGAATACCCAAAGACGAAACCACTCACTTACCTCGCCAGCCCGTATTCGCATCCGAACGGGACAACCCGGCGCGCCCGGTTCGAACTGGCGGCGCACGCGGCGGCATGGCTTATCCGGGTGAAGGTGTGGAATGTTTTCGCCCCGATTGTGCACTCGCACCCGCTGGCGGAAATCGGCGGGCTGCAAGGGGACTGGGGATTCTGGGAGAAGCTGGATCGCGAATATCTGGCGTGCTCGGAGCGCCTCGTGGTGCTGGAGATCGATGGGTGGCGGCAATCGGTGGGAGTGCAGGCGGAGATCAAGATAGCGCGCGAACTAGGCATCCCGGTCGAATACATTCGGGATTGCAACGTGACCGCCGGGGAATACCAGTTGTCGCCGGTGCCCATGCTGACGATGGACGAGGCAATCAAAGCGAACCCAGGCGATCCGATTTTCCCGAACGCGACGAACCTGCTGCGGGAGGTGGCAGAGTCAAAAGGATTGCGGCCTTCGGACTTCAACGAACCGCGAGATCAGCGCATCAAGCGGATGGTGGACGAACAGAAGTGCGAAGAAATTCTTGCCAGGATGGGCGGACAGGCTGTTCGTGATCCAGGGGCGGAGCTAGCCAAGGGACTCGTCGCGGACTGGATTCTGCATGGCGGAAAAGACTCGCTGGGGCAGACGGCGAAGGAGGAGACCCCTATTGACAAGTTTCTGCGGGAGGCAGTGGGGCCAACCTCGAAAGCCGACACGGCGAATCCGAAAGACATCATCGGCGCTACCAAGGTGTCTCTTTCCAAGGTGCCTGCGGTTGCTATTGCGCACGAGGCCCATGCAATGATGGACGGCGCGCGCAAATACGACGCCTACAACTGGCGCGCGAAAGCGGTGCAGGCCAGCATCTATGTGGACGCGGCGCTCCGGCATATTCACGACTGGAACGAAGGGGAGGAAGACGCGCCGGACAGCAAGGCGCACCACCTGGGCCACGCCCGGGCTTGTCTCGGGATACTTCTGGACTGCCAGGAGAACGGCTGCTTGATCGACGACCGGCCTATCACCGATAAGAGCCGGGGCGTGATGACTCGGGTCTTGGCCCGGCTGGCGGAGAAGGTGAAACAGATGCCGCCGCTGAAGTGAAGAAAGAACCCTTTGATCTTCTCGGCGAGGCGTCGATATGGCGGGACGTCCGCCGCTTCGGGTGGTGTATGCTCTGGGTGCATTTCCGGCATTGGTGCCTGGGGCCGCTTATGCGGAGAGCCCCGCGCCACGTTGCCTACGACGGGTTCGTTCTTCGCTACGGGGTGCGATTCTCACCGGTGATTGAGTTGTCGGGGAGAGCAATTACCGCCGTCCCCACTCCGCTGCTGCCCTCGGAGGTGGCGCTGGATAAACTGTGTAGAGAGTCGGTTGTAGGTGAATAGAGAATTTGGTATGGTTTGCGTGCGGGTAACTCGTGAGAGCCCGAGGCAAAGTGTGTGTTAGGTCATTTCGCACCCCTTTCATAGCTGCGAGAGACGGCGCAGCGCCATCCACGGGACCGTCTCAAATTGATTTTATGAAAGCTATTAAACTAACTGTTAAGAACATCGGCCTCGTCGCCGACGCGGTGATCAAGCTCGACAAACCTCTGATCATTTTCTATGGAGAAATCCGGCAAGGAAAAACAACCCTGCTCAACGCAGTCAAGTGGGTCTTTGGGGGCACCTTCCCTACTGACATTATCAAGCAAGGAGAAACCGAAGCCCTTATCCGCCTGGACCTGGACTGCGGCTCGATTACGCGCAGTTTCTACGTCGCCAAAGACGGCTCAACGAAGGCTCGGCCTGTAGTCTTCGAGCGCGACGGCGTCGCGGTGAAAGACCCGGTCGCGGAGATCAAGAAGTTCCTGAACCCGTTCTTGCTTGACCAGAACCACCTCGCCGCCATGAGCGAGCTTGAGCGCAAGAAATACTTCGCCTCGCTTTTCGCCGTTGACACCGACGGGATCGACAAGGAGATCGCCGCCACGGAGACCAACGCGGTGCAGACGCGCGCAAAGTTGAAGGCATACGGTGAGATCGATCTTACTCCGGTGGAGCCGCCGACAAACGTCGAGGAGCTTCAGCAGCGCCGGGCGCAGATCATCAACGCGCATAAGAGCGCGCAGATTGCGGTCTCGAATGACTTGGCGAAAATTCGAGCCGACTATCAGGCTGCGCTCCAGGAGGTCAACCTGAAGAACAGCGCGATCCAGGAGAACAACTTCCAGGTGAATCTCGCGGTTGCTGAATCGCAGACCCTTTACAACCGGATCGCCAAATTAAAGGTTGAGTTGGAGCAGCTTCAGGGCGAGCTTGCGGGAAAAACCGCTTGGCTTAAAGACCGGGACCTTCAGACGAAACTGCCCGCACCGGCGGCACCGGACACAAGCTTGCAGGAAGTGCAACTTTCTGCGCAGCCGGATACCGCCGAGGTGGACGCGCTGCTTAGAAAAAGCGAGGCAGATAAAGTCCGGCTTGATCAATTCATCCGGAATCAAGCACGCCAGCGGGAGCGAGAGGCTGACGAACTGAAAATAGGGCAGTTAGACGCCACGGTCCGGGAGCTTCGGGCGAAGAAGATTGCCAAGCTTCAGGAGCTTTCCAACGCCACCGGGATTCCCGGCCTCGCGTTCGACGAGGCGGGCAACTTCAGCTTCGAGGGCAGCAACGCCGGTATGCTTTCGACGTCGCAGATCATGCGGCTTTCC
>CAYHAI010000191.1:0-4566 GCA_964354585.1 uncultured Planctomycetales bacterium | reverse complement strand
TTGTTCGCATTTCAAAATACCCCTCTTTCTTTAAAGATACGACTGACCTTATGGATACCATTCGCTGCCATTAAGATTATTATGGGTAAAATCGGTATAGAATACCGCGTCATCGTTTCAAAAAAAATAAAGAATAAGTTCCAATATAAAAATAAGATGATAACTGGTAAAAAATAAGTAGTTCTCGTTATGCTGGTAAATATGCCTATAAGCGAAAGGATAATAATTAATATCGAAACAAATAAAATAAAGGATTTTAGAAATAGTTTTATCTTTGCATCTTTTATATTTTCCTTACTGTGCAATAACTCGCCGAATGTTTCTTTTACGCCATATAAATAAGAATAACTTCCGATATAAAGCCTGCCAAATTTATAAGGTAAAATTCTGATTAGGCCTATGGGGTCGCTAATGATATTCTTTATCCCTTCTCTCCCCATTTCTCTTATTAGAAGGTAACTAAAAATATCAAATTTTGCAGATTTTTCTTCTATGGTTTTTCCGTACTCTTTTCTTATTTTTAGCGATAAACGACCGCTTAAATCATCTCCCGCTTTTATCGTCAACGAATTATCGCCGTAACCCCTACCCGGTATATAAGTACCACCCCAAAAGCTACTCATCATCTGAACAGGAATAAAATATCCGGTATATCTGTAATTACGATATATCCATATCCCTACAATTAAAATAAAGGGTATTAAGAAAAATAAAGCCGCTCTTAAAATCTTTCTCCAATTATAGAAAAAGAAGAGCATAATAATAGAAAAAAATGGCATAAGTAATACTATCGGCCTGGTCAATGCAGAAATACCTAAAAGTATGCCTAACAAGATAAAATATTGTACTTTATGGACTTGAAGGGAAACAATAGCCAAGTAAACAGATAGCGTGATTAAAAAGGCCGTTAACGCCTCGGTCAACAAAGGAAAGGACTGGCAGATAAATATAGGATGAACCGCCGTAATAAGAGCTGCCAAAATTCCTACATTTTTATCAAATACAATACGGCCTATTTTATATACTAATAAACAAATAAAGGCAATAAGAAGCACTTGCGCCAGTTGTACAGCCATAATTCTTTCTCCGAATAACGAATAAATAAGAAAAATAAAAAAAGGATAACCCGGCGCCCTCTGGACGTTAATCGCTTTTCCGTCTAAACTAAAAGACCCTTTATGAAGCAAATTCTTAGCAAGCAGGTTGTAATGGATTGCATCCGATTCAATGGGGCTGGCGTTATAATTAATTATAAAAAATATTTGCAATAAAACTGAAAGTAGCATTATCAAAATTATAGTACTATTATTTCTAAAAAAACTATTCATAATCGCTTCACTACTTTTCTTTATGATCGCCACTTTGCAGTACTTTATACTGCTCGGCTCAGTATCTGATTATAATATTCGATATACTGCTCGATTACTCTTTCCCAATGAAAATACTTCATTATCCAATTACGGGAGCGAATACCGATATCAATACGTAAGGTTCTATCTTGGCAAAGCTTAGAAATCATAGTAAAAATTTCTTCTTCTGTAGATACATTTATTACAGGAGGCAATTCATCAATGTAATCCTTCCAGATTTCTTTCATATATACAAAGGTAGGTACCCCTATGGATAAAGCCTCCCAAGTGATTAAGCCTGGGCTACCTATGTTGAACTGGTCAAAAACAATATCGGATATGCTATATAAATTTATTAGGTTCTCTTTGTTTTCTTCATTTAACCAAATAACCTTATTCCCAATATCTAAACTCATAATCAGTTCCTTGCTATCCGCTACATCCCTCCCTTTTTCAAAAATTATCATTTTGGCGTTATTCCCATCTTTAACAAAACGCGCAAAAGCCCTGAATAATTTATCGTTGCCTTTATTGTCCGGAATATATCTCGTCCATTCTTGACGCGAAGGATGTAAAAATAGCCAATCACATTCATATGATTCTCTTAATTTAGATAAAGCCGGCGAACTTCTCTTAGAATATTTCTCAGTATCTACTGGCACCATCGGAAGAAAAAATATAGCTCTGCTTAATTTTAATTTCTTAACAAACCGTGTCTGATGAGGCATGGGATATAGAACTAAACCGGCTTTATTTAAAGCCCTGCGCTGTAATGAAGAAAGCAATAAATTCTTTATACTTCCCGTTTTGAATGGAAGAATATCCAAGTCAAAACCGTAACTCCAATAAAGATATGGTGTACGGGTAAAATATGCCCAAATTGCCGATTCCCCTATGGTATGGATAATATCGCATTCGGAAAGTTCATTTAAAAATTTACGCTCTGCATGGCCTCTTACCACAATGCGCTTTAGGTCAACATTAATAAACTTCACCCAAGATGGAAGTTGCTCCGTATTGCCCTCTTCCCAATAAGGTAAATTAGATTCAAATAACGGGTTCTCATCGACAAAGACATTTGATTCTAACCCTTTACGTCGCAATAATTTAGCTATTAAATACGCCATATTAGCATTACTGCCGTATAAATTGATTTTCATTTTCTACTTATTAGATTCTTGGAAATACTTAACTGTCTGCCCTAATCCCTTATCAATATTATACTTGAACTTAAAGCCGTTTCTTTTCAGTTTATTGCTATTAGAGAAAACTTCTTCTCGATATTTATCTAAAATAACTATCCGCGGCTCTTTGTAATTCTTAGAGATTAAAGAAGATATCTTTTTATAAACCTCAAGCAGCGAAACCGGCCGGCCGCAACCTATGTTGATAATTCCTTCTAATTTAGCCGCACAAAAGTTCATTGCTTCGGATATATCATCGATATAAGTAAAATCAAATTTGCGGTGAGGATTATACAGACTTACAATTCCACCTTCTAATAATCTATTTATAATAGTTGCAACTACGCCTCTTTTTGTATTAGGCGGGCCATAAGGATTAAATATGCGTAAAATTAAATAGGGAACTTTATGATAATCACACAAGACCTGAGTATAATAATCAGCGGATAATTGAGTTATAGCATAGGGGCTAGCCGGACCGATAGGGCTCTTTTCGCTTAAAGGGTTGTACGTAAAATCATAGACATTAGCGGTTGAAATATTAATGAATTTTTCTGTACGACAACCTTCGATAAGCTTTATCGTAGTAACCGGCTTATTCATCTCGTATTTTAATGGTTCAAGAAATGACTCTCTGATATCAATGTAACCGGATAAATTAAAAAGAAAGCTAAATTTACCCATTTTTTTCAAATTATTTTTGACCTCGTTAGATGAATATATTTTTAACCCTCGGTCTTTAATGCCCTCTAAATATTGTAAACCATATTCTCCAATAATCGCTGTGACATAATGACCTTTTTTAAGCAACTTTCTTGTTAAATTACTGCCAATAAAGCCGCTGGCGCCAATGATGATGGTCTTAGGTCTTCTATTTCTTCCAGTCATCCTGATTTATTCTCCATTCGATTAGTTCTTGAAGGCCTTTTCTTAAATCAATCTCTGCGGTAAAACCTAAGAGCTTCTTTGCCTTATCAATTGAGGCCTTGCGTTCAGTAACAAATTCTGGTTTCTGGCCCTCATATTGCGGCCTGAGATTAGAATTAGTGAGCTCCAAAATTAATTTGACTATCTCATTTATACTGGTTTTTATCCCGCTGGCTATATTTACCGCTTCATCGGTTGCCGGGCTTTTTAAAGCAGCGATATTTGCCCTGGCCACGTCTCTTACATGGATAAAATCATATGCCTGGCTTCCGTCTCCATGGATTATAGGAGGCCGACCTTCCTTAATCCTATCCAAGGCCTTCATAATTACGCTGACATATGCGCCGTGATAATCCTGTCGCGAGCCATAGATATTAAAATAGCGCAACGCCAGATAATCCAAGCCATACCGCGAATAATAAAAACGGAAAAATTGTTCTCCGGCAATCTTTGTGGCGCCGTACATAGTTCTATTATTAAAGGGGTGCTCTTCGGTCATCGGTATCGCGACCGGATCGCCGTAAACAGATGCTGATGAGGAGAAGATTACTTTTTTTATTTTATTATTTTTCGCGGCTTCTAAAACATTAATTGTTCCTTCTGCATTAACTTCAAATCCTTCAACGGGGTTTTCCTGACAATGGAGCAGCCAGAGCGCGGCTAAATGAAAAACAAAATCTATATTCTTGCTTGCATCATTTAAACTTTTTTCGTCAAGGATATCTGCCTTAATTATCTTCACGCGCTTATCGCAAGAGACTTTGGACAAATTAGCTAATCTGCCTCTGACAAAATTATCAAAAATAACCATTTCTTTTATATCTTCTCTGAGTAACTCCTCAGCTAAATGTGAACCAACTAATCCTGCCCCCCCGACCAGAAGCACGCGTGAATTAGTGAGATCAAACTTATTATTTTTCATTATCTTTCGCCTCCGATAAATTATAGGTCGCAAGAGGAATACGTACCGGCCCCTGACAGGAATCGCATTCTAATAAAACCGTATCAGCCTGCTTCTGTTTTAGATGCGCTTTATGCCCGCATTTACAGACAAAACCTTTTAGCCTCGCCGGATTACCCACCACCAAACCATAGGCAGGCACATT
>CAYHAI010000190.1:0-2680 GCA_964354585.1 uncultured Planctomycetales bacterium | reverse complement strand
CAGTATCGCCTCTAGGCCCCTTTTCGTTAGAGCCTGCGACAACCGGTTTTCCCTTAGGACCCTTGTCAACAGGTCTTACATCACCTCTTGGCCCTTTGTCTTGAGGCCCTGCAACACCTGGTTTACCCCTTGGACCTTTTTCTTGAGTGCCCGAGACAACCGGTTTACCACCCAGCCCCTTGTCGCGAGGTCCTACAACGCCTGCTGGACCTTTGTCATGCGGCCCTCTCCCGCCAGCGGGATGCCCTGGTGGTGGTTTATGAAATTCTTGACCGGCCCAATGTTGCCTGGAATGTTCTCTATACCAACCCTGATTGTGCCAGTAGCGATTACGGCCCCAATCACTCCAGTGGTTATGGAAGTCATTGTAATGAATCCGATGATATCCAGGTGGCATATTGAAGATATAATCAGGTGGTATTACCACAACATAAGATGGGACAAGAGAAACTTGAACAGGAACCCAGGGGTCGCTGTAAGAGACGGCCCTGAACCAATAACCACCATGGAAGCGATACCAGTAGCCTCCGTAAAAATAGAGACCAGCGTTGCCCGGCACCATATAGACGTAGCTTGGCCCGCTCGGAACCACCACAACATCCGGTGGTGCCGAAAACGCAATAGGCGGGGGTACACCAATACTAACGTTTATACCTACCTGTGCCATGGTTGGAATAGGAACTACAATTATCAGCGCCAAAAGCATTGTTCCAAAAAGTAACTTTTTCATTGTGCTGCCTCCTTTATCCATCACCGAATTATATTCCTTAAGAACTTTCATAGCTGAATAGTTTAGTCAGCAATATTTATGCCTGGAACACTTGTTTCATATTGATTGAAATTGTTGAGTTAATGCTTAGCTAAAGCACTAACTGACACCTTTTTTGTCGTTTTTCATAAAGTATTCGTCAAAATTGTCGAGGGATTCGTGCAGTGATGATTACCGAGTGAGTCTGTTATTTTTGACTTCTCAGGGCTTCCTCTAGCGATCTTTTGGGGTGAGGGACATAAAGATTTATCTCTGAAACAGAAAAATGCATGCTACGCATTAAGATGGCCACAACATGGAGCCCATCGGTTATTATCTATTCGTGTAAGTGCATTTTATCAGCATGTTGGATATTTTGAATAAATAGTCGAGTTTGTTTCACCAGCAAAGAAAACGATTGCGGTAAGCTGAGAGGACAGCAATTACGACAGGAAACCGAGTTTATTGCTTATCCGGTACCTTTCGAATTACTTGGCCTATTTCTTTTTTTGTGAGATGCTTCATTATGAATGCCTTGCTACGTGCTATTCTTGCAGGCTCAGCATCAACCGGAGAGAGGTGTAGTGTCCAAGTCCTTATCGTTCCATCATTTCTGCTTGTCCCAAACAGACTTTAGCTTTTTAACTTTTTCAGTATACCTGGCCTTAACATCTCCTGGGGTGGTGTTCTTCATTATTTCCACAACCGGCAGAATATATCTGATGGTTGATGAGCCCTTGAAAAGACTGCTGTTCTCCGGAAGAAAGGCGATGAATACAATTACTACAAGGGAGACGATGACACAGCCCTTTACGAATCCTACCAATCCTCCACCAATCCTGTTAAGGAATCCCAATCCTGAAATACCAAAAAGTTTTCCTGCCGCCCATCCAAGAATGTGAGCACAAAGGATACATGCAACAAAGATGGCGACGAAACTAATTACTTTGGCTGTACCGGGATAGAAGCTCGTCAAGAACCTGGAGGCCGGTCCATAGAACCTCATGGCAATCATATACCCCGCTACCACTCCAGCAAGTGCGACGAGCTGCTTCACCATACCCTTCCATAAACCCAGAAAGGTCAACCCTCCAACGACTGCAACTACCACAATATCAAACGTGTTCACAACCCTCCTTTGACCCTCGCCGCGGTGTTCGTTCCTCCCGGAATACAGCATTCAGGAATGCAAGCCTTCTCTGCCGATGTATCCATCCCTTCGGAACAGTGATGGGGCGCGCGGTGTGGAGGAGCGTCGACTGGCCGTTTTTTGCTCAAAGCTATATCGTTCAACACCAACGTGTAAAGATACACGGTTGGCCTGCCGAATATTTCCGTAAGTGTGCCATTAGAATCAACAAACATTGCCCGGGAATATTGGGTGCTTCTTCGAGTAAGACGAGTAATAGTGGCTATGCATTCTTCGGGATACCTACCACATCGTGGCCCGCTGTTACAAGACAATTTACGGTAGCAATCTTGAACAAATCAGCGGTGACGCAAGGGGTATCGATAGCACTTGCATTGAGAGTGTTTGCTGAGGGCAACGTCAGAATCATGGGGTCAGATACTGTCATCAAAGTCAAGCCCCAAACTCTCCCTGTCGTTTTATCACGCAGCCTCCTGGTAGGGAGTTTTGTTCTTATAGACTGCATGGGCAATGAGAACCAATTTCCTCATTGAAGCGATAACTGCCAGCTTCTTCGGTTTATGGTTTGCCACCAATCGTTCATAAAATGTCCGAATTTTACTGTTATGCTGGATGGCGCTCAGGGTAGGGAAGTAGAGGACTTTTCGGACCCGTTTGTTTCCTCCTTTACTGATCTTCCTCCTTCCGTTTACGGAGGTTCCTGATTCTTTCCTGGTCGGATCAAGACCGACGAGTGCAGTGATCTTGGACCGCTTCGTTTCTCCGTAGGTACGGAAGAAGGC
>CAYHAI010000189.1:0-8799 GCA_964354585.1 uncultured Planctomycetales bacterium | reverse complement strand
TGGTATCAAAATGCTTCGTGTAGGAATTATTTTTAAAGCTTTAAAGCAGGATATCAGAACAATAGCTGTACCTGAGCATGCAATAATAACCCAGAAATTTCATCATATAAAGACAGTATTTCTGGAAGATAGACAGGCGCGTGCAGTTTTATTGATCACTATGTCTTATATTACTATATATATCTTAGGTGCAATTATAGGTGTAGGTTGTGGTTATCCTCTTTTAAATTCTCTTTTCGAATCTACTTCGGCTGCAGCTAACGTCGGCCTTTCCTGTGGTATTACAGATGCCAGCATGCCTACAATATTAAAAGTTACTTATATAATTCAGATGTGGGCAGGAAGATTGGAGTTTATGTCGGTGTTTGCTTTGTTCGGATTTATTATGGCGTTTTTCAGGGGGAAATGATGAAGAAAGCCTTATGCACTATTTTATTCCTGTTACTTATAGCAGACAGTTATAATTGTTATGCTCAATCAATTTCAAGCGTAGAATTGATAAATAATGCAAAAAATTATAATGGTAATACGGTGGTGTATAAAGGTGAAGTAATAGGAGATATAATGGTGCGCGGCGAATATGCCTGGATAAATGTGAATGATGAGAAAAATGCAATTGGTATATGGATAAAAAAAGAGCTAATTAAAGATATCATTTACACAGGTAGTTATAATGCAAAAGGCGACTTAATAGAGATTGCAGGGAAGTTTAATCGAAGTTGTGTAGAGCACGGCGGAGATTTAGATATCCACGCTAAGTCTATAACTAAAATAAGTTCCGGAAACAAGACTCTCCATTCAGTAAATAAAAAAGAAATAAACCTCATATTATTTCTATCTGGCATTATTACAGTAGTCTTTTTGTTGAGGTTAATAACAAAGAAATTTAAAGCGTAACACCCCATAACACCCCAGACAGTTTCCGAGATAATCCCTCACCTGCCGGCAGGCAGGGGGACAGTGTTTTAGCCGCAATTTGAGTTGTTCTTATGCCTCTTTAATCTTGTGTTTTGGCAGCAGGCGTGTTATGATATCGAAAAGGAGGTCACAATGGCAACTATTGAAGATTTCAAAAAAATAGAGTTAAAAGTGGCTCAAATTAAGGAAGTTAATGAGCATCCCAATGCCGACAGGCTCTATGTGATTACCGTGGATGTGGGCGATAAGACCAAGCAGGTGGTGGCCGGGATTAAGGCCTCTTATAAAAAAGAAGACCTCATCGGCAAACAAGTGGTGCTCGTGGATAATTTAGAGCCGGCGGTTTTGCGCGGCGTAGAAAGCCAGGGCATGATTCTGGCAGCTTCTGATGAAAGCGGCATCACCATTGTCAGCCCGGAAAGAAAAATGAAATTGGGTAGTATTGTGAAATAAAAACCGTATCCCGCCTCATAAGCCGCGCTAAAATTCTGTTCCATAATTTTAGCGCATTCGGCGGGATTAATTCGCGCAAATAACTTACGTCGTTGCGAGCAAAAGCGAGCATTCCGTAAGTTATGCGCTTATTAATGATAAAGCAGTTTATCCCGCAGGAAGTTTGTTTAAAATGCCAGGGCTGTTGTAGATTTAGGGAGGCAGACTCGGTCTGGCTGCCCTGTCTGATGGAAGAGGAAATCCAAACCCTTTTAGATAAAAACATTCCGCCTGCAGCAATCTCCATAGATAGAAAAATACAGCCCCTGCCCAACCCCAATAGCGATGGCTATGTCTGCGCCTTTCTTGATATTCCAGAAAATAAATGTAAAATTTACGCCTTTCGGCCCTGGGAATGCCAGCTTTATCCCTTTCTGATTAATCTGCGCGGCAATAAAGTTATTTTTACCGTGGACTTAAACTGCCCCTATGTGAAAGAAAATTTAAAGACCAAAGAATTTAAAGAATATAGCGAATATTTAATTGATTTCCTTAATTCTCCTGCCCAGATCAGGCTCCTTAAGGATAATCCCCAGCTGCTGAAGACATACGAAGATATTTCCGCAATCATAGAGTTGAAAATGTCTGATGAACCCCGCACCTTCTAAAAATTCATATATTTTAATTTTTTAGAAGCGGCGGGAATTTTAAAAAATAATAAATGAATAATAAGAAGGTGCGGGGTGAAACTGCATAGGCTCTCGCTTAAAGATAAACCCGTCTTTATTAAGTATTTAAGTTTATCCGGACATCAATTATCCAATTTTTCCTTTGAGAATATTTATCTCTGGAGGAAACTCTTTGCCGTAGAGTGGGCAATAAGCCAAGATAACCTTTGTATATTTTTTAGAGATAAGATTGGCTGTTTTTTATACTTGCCGCCCCTTGGCAAAAAGATTAGTTCGGAATCCATCGAAGAGGCCCTTAGCATTATGGATAGGTTTAATCAAAACCCCGAAGTATCCCGCATAGAAAATGTGGAAGAGAAAGATATCTTTTTTTATCGCCGGTTAGGTTATGCCTGTCAAGAAAAGTATCCCGAATATCTTTGCGTAAGGGTCGAGCAGGCAGAATTAAAAGGCAATAGATTTAAGTCTAAGCGCGCCTGTTTTAATTATTTTATCAAACATTATAAATTTACCTACCTGCCCTTTTCTTTAAGGCAGAAGAACGAATGCCTTAAGTTATACAACTGCTGGATGCGGCAACGCCAAACCAAAAATCAGGACTTAGTATATCAAGGCATGCTTGAGGATAGCCAGACTTGTCTTAAGGTATTGCTGGAGGATTATTCCGGTTTGAAAATTGTGGGCAGAGTGGTGAAAATAGATAAAAAAATAAAAGCCTTTACCTTTGGGTTTAAGTTAAATCAAGATACATTCTGTATATTATATGAGATAACCGATTTATCCGTTAAAGGCCTGGCGCAATTTATCTTTCGTCGCTTTTGCAGCGAATTAAAGAAATATAAATACATAAATATTATGGATGATTCGGGGTTAGAAAATCTTAAGAAAGTGAAACTGTCGTATCATCCGGTGAAACTTGTTCCGGCGTATATTGTAAAGAGAAAATTTTAGCAGTTTTGCGGGTCCTGCGGAGGCTCGGGGTCCTGCCGCGAATGTTTCTCGTCGCATCACGCTCCTCGAAATCATTCGCGTCACCCCTCGCCATACGGCTCTACCCGAAACCCGCCAGATTCATTTTAAAAAGGGAGGAATAATGAAAAAGAAGAGGTCGTTGGGAGTAATTATATGTTCAGCCATAATGTTAGTTTTTGGATTATTACTTATTGCTTATGTATATAAAAAGGCACTTCATTTCGGCCCAAGGATTTATATTGATACTTTCCACTTTATAATTTGTGCCTCAGGAATATTATCTGTGCTAACCAGTTTTGGTTTGTGTATGTTGCTAGATTGGGTGAGGAAGTTATCTGTAATTTTTGCAGCTTTAGTTTCAATATTTCTTATTCCGCTACTATTATATTGGATAATTGGGGGATTGTTGTCACTTAATCGCGGAGGAGAATGGGGATTTCTTTACGCCACAATTATTTCTCCTCTTATAATTCTAAGCTTATATCTTTGGATTTACCTTACGCGCCCCAAAGTAAAGGATTTGTTTAAATAATTATTTTAGCGGGTGGCTTGGGTGTTTTCGAGCTGCGTGATGCAGCGAGAAAATACCCAAGACAGGACCCGCTAAAACCGAATAAAGATGAATAAGGATATTAACGAAGTTGAATTTACGATTTTTGATACGGAGACTACCGGGCTTGAACCCAAATCCGGCGATAGAATTGTAGAGATTGCCGGCATAAGATGTAGAGGCAAAGAAAAAATCGCCACCTTTCAATCTTTGGTAAATCCCGGCAGAGCGATTTGCGAAGCTGCCTTTGCGGTAAACCGTATTACCGAAGATATGCTTCGGTACGCGCCGAACATAGAAGAAATAATGCCCAAATTTTTAGAATTTATCGACGGAAGTTGTCTGTGCTCTTACAACGCTACCTTTGATTTAGAATTTCTGAATAATGAATTAAAGATAATCGGTAAAAATGCCTTAGCCGGTATGGCTGTGGTGGATATCTTAAAAATGGCCAGGAGGCTTGTTCCGGGATTAGAGCGTTATGCGCTCTGGTTTGTGACAGATAAGCTGCAAATAAAGACCCAGCAGGTGCACCGCGCCTTTTCTGATGTAGAGCTTACCTTAGAGCTCTTTCATAAATTAAATGCTATGCTTAAAGCCAAAGGTATTTCTGATTTTGATACCTTTTCCCGGCTCTTTGCTATTGATAACCGCTTTTTAGAGAATATTAATGCCCAAAAAATTGCTCAGATACAAGAGGCCATTGACTTAGGCGTGAAAATAAAAATAAAATATCTTTCTAGCTCCGGAGCAGAAGTGACGGAACGCCAGGTTACCCCCAAAGAAATAAAACAGGAGAACAGCCGCAGTTATTTAGTCGGCCACTGCGAGTTAAGAAACGAAGAAAGAACCTTTAGGATAGATGGCATATTACATCTGGAAATCATATAAATTAAAAATAGAGTCCCTTTCAATTCTTTCGGCCTTTAAAAATGAGAAAAATTGCTTTTTCTTGGATAGCAGCCTAAATTCCAATTATGCACAAGGACGATTTTCTTTTTTGGGCATAGACCCCTTCTTTGTCTTGAAGACAAAAGGCCAGAGCCCTTTTGGGAAACTAAGAGAAGCGCTCGATAAATATAATTTTTCTCCGTCGCAAAAATTTCCTTTCCCCTTTTTGGGAGGCGCGGTCGGATACATTAGTTATGATTTGGGAGTAATCTTAGAGAAAAAGATAAAAAAATTAACTAAAAAAGATTTGGGCATTCCGGATTGTTTCTTTGGGTTTTATAACACCGTAGTGGTCATTGACCATCTTAAAAAATTGCTTTATCTTTTTGCCTTAGGTTTTCCTGAGACAAAATATCATTTAGCAAAAGCATTGGCTGACACTAATTTTAAAAAGGTTTATCACTTAATTTCTAAAGTTAATTTTTCTCGCAGCAAAAATAAAGAAAATAAAGCAAAGAATGGTATTTCCAAGTTAGAATCTAATTTTACCAAAGAAAATTATCTTTTAGCGATTAAAAAAGCCAAGGAATATATCAAAGCCGGCGATATCTATCAGGTGAATCTTTCCCAGAGGTTTCAAACCAGGACAAATTTAACAGGCCTTGAAATTTATCAGCGCCTGCGCCAGATTAGCCCCTCTTATTTTAGCGCCTATTTTGATACCGGAGATTTTCAGGTTTTAAGCTCTTCTCCGGAAAGGTTTTTAAAATTAGAGGGCAATACAGTGATTGCCCGGCCGATGAAAGGCACCCGGCCACGGGCTAAAGATAAAATAAGGGATAGAAATTTAAGGCAAGGGCTTTTAAAGAGCGCAAAAGACCAGGCAGAGCTGACTATGATTGTAGATTTAGAGAGGAATGATTTAGGCCGGGTCTGTAATTATGATTCGGTAAAAGTGACGCAGCTAAGGGAACTGGAGCAATATAGCACGGTATTTCAAACCACGGCTACGGTTTGCGGCCGGTTGCACCAAGATAGAGATAGAATTGATCTCTTGCGCGCTTGTTTTCCCGGTGGCTCTATTACCGGCTGCCCTAAAATCCGGGCGATGGAGATTATTGAGGAGTTAGAGCCAACCCGGCGCGCTATTTATACCGGCTGTTTAGGGTATTTAAGTTTTTCCGGAGGTATGGATTTTAATATTTTAATCCGCACGATATTAAAAAAAGAAAATCAGTTATATTTTGGCGTGGGCGGAGGAATTGTGACCGATTCAAGGCCAGAGGACGAGTATGCGGAAACACTGGTTAAGGCCAAGGCAATGGTGGAGGCAATAAATGGGTGAGCAGGAAGCAAAAATATCAATCTTCGAGCCGGGATTTTTATTTGGTTGGAGTTTATTTGAGACCATGCGCGCCTATCAAAATAAAATTGTTTATTTTGATGCGCACTTAGAGAGGATTAAGTCCTCTTCTAAATTACTGGGATTGCGCATTCCTTATTCTTTGCCAAAATTAAAGAAAATTATTCAGAAAGCAGTCAGGGAAAACAGCTGCAAAGATGCTTATGTGCGACTGACTTTATTTAAGACCAGAAGAGGAACGGATATCTCGGTAATCGTGAAAAAATACACGCCGTATCCAGCCCAAAAATATCGGCAAGGAATTAGAGTCGCCATTTCTCCTTTCCAGCAGGATGAAAATTCTTTTTTAGCCCGGATTAAGAGTGCAAACCGGCTTTTATATGAATTGAGTTATCTAGAAGCCAAGAAAAAGGGTTTTGCTGGCGCTATTATCTTAAACGGCCGCGGATATATTTCTCAAGGGACGAGGAGCAATATATTTTTGGTTAAGGATAACGTTTTATTTACCCCTGACCTTGCCTGCGGATGCCTTGCCGGGATTACCAGAAAAGTTATCTTTGCTTTAGCCAGAAAATATAAAATCAGGATTGAGGAAGGAAAGTTTACTCTCGGGGATTTATATCAGGCAGACGAAGCTTTTTTCACTAATTCTCTGGCTGGGGTAATGCCAGTGGCCTCCATAAATAGAAAGATGATCGGGAAAGGTAGATGCGGCAGGATAACCAAATTTTTTATCGCAAAATACAACTCCCTTTTGCACTAAAAAGGTCTATTCTTGCCTTTGGTTCCCAGACAAAGAATGCCCTTTGTTTTGCCAAAGGTAATTCTGCCTATTTGAGCCGGTTGCATCCTGATTTAAACAATCCACAGGACTTTTCCAAATTCGAAAAAGACGTAAAATATTTCCTTAAAAAAAATCCCCAAATTATTGCTTATGATTTACATCCCGAATATCAATCCACAAAATATATTCAGCATTTGTCACAAAGTCACCAAGTCACCACGTCACCGGTACAACATCATCATGCCCACATAGCTGCTTGTATGGCAGATAACGGGCTGAAAAATCAAAAAGTAATCGGCGTGGCTTTCGACGGCACGGGATTAGGTAACGATAACCGAATTTGGGGCGCAGAGTTTTTGGTTTGCGATTATAAAAATTTTATCCGTTGCGCGCACTTAAGAGAAATTCCTCTTGTAGGTGCGGAAAGGGCGATATTAGAGCCGTGGAGA
Organism: uncultured Planctomycetales bacterium; assembly: GCA_964354585.1. Taxonomy (GTDB): domain Bacteria; phylum Omnitrophota; class Gorgyraeia; order Gygaellales; family Profunditerraquicolaceae; genus CAYHAI01. The sequence goes on along the minus strand of CAYHAI010000189.1, from coordinate 1,751 downwards.
CTGGCGGCAATTTGGCTTTACAGGATATATAAAGAGAGATTTTTAAATTTAGGAATTAATTTTGTTAAAGGCATAAACAAGAAAGAATGGCAGGTCTTAAAAAATATGTATTTATCCGATTTTAATTCTCCCTTAGTCAGCAGTATGGGCCGGCTCTTTGATGCCGTGGCAAGTTTAGTTTTAGCAAAATATAAAGTTAAGTTTGAGGCAGAATTGGCAATGGAGTTAGAAAAGATAACTACAGGCCACAGGCTAAAGGCCGCAGGCTATAAATTTCAGGTTATTAAGAGCAAAGGTAAATACATTTTAGACCCTTCTTTAATGTTTAAAGAAATAATTGCGGATTTAAAAGCAAGGCAGGCAAAAGAAAGAATTGCTTATCGGTTCCATTTAAGCGTGGCTGAAATGGCGAGAAAAATGTGTATAATTCTTAGAAAAGAAAGCGGGATAAATAAAGTAGTTTTATCCGGAGGCGTGTTTCAAAATAATCTTTTACTAAGTTTAATTTTAGATTTATTATATAAGAAAGATTTTCGGGTATTTGTGCATAGGAATTTATCCTGTAATGATTCCGGTATTTCTTTGGGTCAGGCAGTAATTGCTCACTTCAGGGGCTAAATTATGTGTTTAGGTATCCCGATGCAGGTAAAAAAAATTAAAGGGGACTTTGCCGAGGTGGAAACCGGCAGGCTGCGTCGGCAGATAAATATTCAAATGTTACCGCAGCTAAATTTAGGCGATTATGTCATTGTCCATGCCGGTTTTGCCATTCAAAAAGTCAATCCTAAAATGGCAAGGCAGACCTTGGAATTAATAGATGAACCCCGCACCCTCTAAAAATTCATATATTTTAATTTTTTAGAAGCAGCGGGAATTTTAAAAAAATAATAAATGAATAATAGGAAGGTGCGGGGTGAAATACATTGATGAATTCCGCAATAAAAATTTAATTCAGGCAGTAGCAAAGAAAATCAAAGAAATTGTGCCAAAACCTAAGATAAATATTATGGAGGTCTGCGGCACGCATACCCAGAGTTTCTATAGATTTGGCTTGAATAAATGATTACCGCAAAATTTAAACCTTATTGCCGGACCGGGTTGCCCGGTATGTGTAAGTTCACAAGAATATATTGACCAGGCAATTGCCTTGGCAAAAGACAAAGAGAATATTATTTTAACCTTTGGAGATATGTTGCGCGTGCCCGGGACAAAATCAACCTTAGAAAAAGAAAGGGCCAAAGGCGGCCAAATACAAGTGGTCTATTCTGCCTTAGATAGTTTAGCGATTGCGAGAATTAATGCGCCTAAAAAAATTATCTTTTTGGCCGTGGGCTTTGAAACCACCGCCCCCACAATTGCCTTAAGTATCATCACGGCAAAAAAAGAAAAATTAAAAAATCTCTTCTTCCTTTTTTCCTTAAAACTCATCCCTCCTGCTATGGATTTTCTGGTTAGAGATAAAAGACTAAACCTCAATGGTTTTTTATGCCCAGGGCATGTCTCTGCCATAATCGGAACCAGGCCTTATGAATTTATTCCGCGTAAATATAAAATAGGTTGTTGCGTCGCAGGTTTTGAACCATCAGATATTTTAGAAGGGATATATATTCTGGTAAAACAAATTGTAGAAGGTAAGCCCAAGGTAGCAAATCAATATCTACGCGTAGTCACTAAGCAGGGCAATCTCCGGGCGCAGAAAAAAATCAAGCAAGTTTTCAATATCGCTGATGCCTCTTGGCGGGGTTTGGGAA
>CAYHAI010000188.1:0-3348 GCA_964354585.1 uncultured Planctomycetales bacterium | reverse complement strand
GCTCGCTCTTTGAAAAGGATTCCGACGGCAAAACCCGCAAGCACATCTTCGCCGGCGCAAATAGAATAGCGACGAAGGGTCTGTCCCCGCAGGGGACTGACCCTGAGTTATATTACTATCACAGCGACCACCTCGGCTCATCCAACATCATTACTGACCAGACCGGCGCTCAGGTCCAATACTGTGAATACACCCCTTATGGCACCTTAGCCAGAAACGAAGTTACGCAGGGACTGTCCCCGCAGGGGACTGTCCCTGTAAAACATCTTTTCACCGGCAAGGAGTTGGACTCAACTACTGGCCTCTACTTCTACGGCGCAAGATATTACGACCCAGAGTTGGGCAGGTTTATAAGTGCAGACTCAATAGTCCAATCTCCCTACAATCCCCAAACCCTTAACCGCTACTCTTACTGTGGTAATAACCCTATAAACTACATTGACCCCACTGGGAATAGCTGGTTTAGTAAGTGGTGGGGTAAGATAGTTGGGGCAATAGCTGGAATCGTAGGTACCATCATTACTGGTAACATGATGGTAGGGTATCAGATATTTAACTTCTTTAGCTCCCTTCAAAGCACAATCAGTACTGGAAGTTGGGGCGCATTTGCAGGGGGATTAGCTGGAGGTTTGATAGGTGGCTTTGCGGGAGGGGCTTTAGCCGGTCAGATTGCAGGTACGCTTGGTAAATCCGCTTTTACTTTTGGCGGAGGATTCCTAATTGGTGCAACTGAAATGGGCATCGGAGGCTTTGGGGGAGCCTTTGGCGGTGCCTTAGGAGGAGGAGCGAGTTTTGGCGATGCAATGAAAGCCGGCGGTATTGGTTTTGGCATAGGGGCAGTAGTAGGGGGATTGATAGAAGGTAGTTATCTTAGCGGAATGCAAAACATTGCTCATGGAATGAGCAGGGAGCAGGCTTATCAAGCAGGAATAAAAAGAATTAACGCTTTAAGCGTAAAAGCAAATGACAAAACTACAGCAATAGTAGGATCAAGACCTTTGGGGCCTCACGACAATCCCGGCTCATTTAGGCATAGGTACATAAGAGGTCAAGTTGGCCGTTTCGAAATTGGTCCGGACGAAGCAACAAAAATGATCGAGATTAATGGCGAAGGATCGTTTTCTAGGACAGAACAATACTTAAAAGATTTTCCTTCGCAGGTTCTTGAGGGAACCGTTACGGTGAGCCAATCAGGATTCAATAATGCAGTGAGTCTTTATAAAGCGGCATGGGTAGGAACACCGTATGCATTTTATAATTGCAATAGCAATTTTGCTGTAAATAGTATTATCTATGGTTCAGGGGCTAATGCTCCTGAGAATTTAGGTGCGACCTGGATTGGTGTAGATCATTATAAATTTTAAATAAATCAATGCGTTTGAGAAAATACAAGATTTTATTTCTAACCTTTATTTGCAAGAGTTAAAAAATGAACCCAAAAAAAATCAGAGAAGTAATAATTATAGTTATTATTGCAATATTGTCATTTTTATTAGCCAGAAATTTCTATAATGACCCACTTCTAATGGGTGGAGTGGAGTTATTCGGTATACCTTTATACATTGTAATTTCTTTTTTTATTTTGTTATATGCCGCTTATCGTATTATGTGTTTTATTATTAAATTAATGAAGAGGCTGAAAGAAAACTAGAAACTAGGGGACGTTTCGGAAACTAGGGGACGTTTCTGGGTTTTACACAAGCCTTTTGCTACCTAATTTGCTAGGCAAAATGATTAAAAGTAAGAAATTAATCCAGAGGGTCAGTTTGACCCTCTTTTTTTGTCTGGTCTCAAGCCTTGCCTTTGCCGATAAAGCCAACATTCTCATCGGCAAGGAGTACTTTCAGGCTACCCAACAAGCTATTCAGGACGCAAAAGAGTCAATCTATGTGGCGATGTATATCATCAACGTCGCCCCAGTCCCGGATAACAACCCCGCCTCAGCCCTCTTAGAATCCCTGATTAGCGCCAAAAAAAGAGGCGTATACGTCAAGGTCATTCTCGACGACAGCAAATTCAGCATTAATTATAATGCCTACAAGCGCCTGCAACTTGCCGGCATAGACGTCTACCTGGACAGCCCCCAGTCCGTGCTCCACGCCAAAGGCATAGTCATCGACTCCAAAATCTGTATCCTCGGCAGCTTCAACTGGTCCCGCGCCTCTTTATCCGACAACCAGGAATTCGCCGCCTACATAGAAGGCCGCCAACAGGCAAAGAAATTACTGGATTATATTTCTAAAATAGGCCTGAGCCCCGAGCCACCCATCCAGCCCCAACATTCGCAAGGCCTGAAACTCCCCGTCATTCTCTTGGTCCCATCCCCCAAGCCCCTTTTATCCGAACTCTTCACCAGCCACTCAGAAAAAGCATTTGATCTATATCTATATCTGGCAAAAAAAGCCCAAGCCCAAAAATCTGGCCAGATAAAAATCAATTACAAAGAATTCGCCCAAGCCATTGGCTACGCCAATAATTATTATTTTAATCTATTCCAGCCCTTAAAAAAGCTCACGCGTAAATACGGCCTTATCGAACATAAACCATGGAGCAAATTTCTCACCCTGAAATACGCTTTTTCCGATGACTACATCACAATCCCTGACACATACTGGGATTACGGCTTCTCTCAAAAACTTTCCTTTCCGGCAAAATATATGTTCCTGATTTCCCTTGCCGAAGCCCAAAAATCAAGCCGCAACCCTTACTGGTTTAGGAGTAATTTTGACTTAAGCGAGATTTATCACATCGCCGAGCGCTCAATCACCAAAGGCATAAGCGAGCTGGAGGAAGAGAACATCCTTGAGGTTTACCGGCATAGGCCCGAAGAGCCGGGCGAATTTGAGGAAAGGCAAGCCAACGACTACCGTCTTAACCCTTTACAATCCCAGAAACAATTCCAACAGGCGCTTAATGCGCTATCCGCCAAATACGGCGCTGATACAACCCTTAAAGCCCGTGAACTCTCCGGCCAACTCCACGAGCCCAATGACCCGGAGAAAATTGAAACCTATATAGAACTAATTAATACCTACGGATTTGAAAAGGTGAGGCAGGTAAATTTTCAAGTCGCCTCCCACCCCCGCGAATCAGGTTTCCACGACATCTCACAGGTAATCTTATTGTTGAAGGGACTGTCCCCCGAAGGGGGACTGTCCCTGAATCCCGATTCCGAAGAGAACTGACCCTTTTTTAGAGGTAGCGGGTCCTGTCTTGGGTATCCCGCCTTTGGCGGGACACCCAAGCCACCCGCTACCGACCATCCGCTCGAAACCCGCCACAGCTGGCATTTTTTACCAAAAAGAAACCAAGGATATGGTCTTGCATCCTCCCAGCGGTCCAATCATC
>CAYHAI010000187.1:0-2973 GCA_964354585.1 uncultured Planctomycetales bacterium | reverse complement strand
TAGGATTGTTTTGATTCACAGCGCCAACAGAATGCTCAAACCACCACTGCTCTTTCTCTAATAACTTGGCTTTCTCACATTGCTCCAAGACAACAAAGGTACAATTCTCAAACCCATATTTATCAAACAATATCTTTGAACGACAACCACTTTTACAAGTCTTGTGTCGTCTCACCCTTTGATTAAAATTTACAGTACTACCCACGTAGCACTCCTGCAAATCTGGCGATAATATTTTATACACACCTATCATTTTTGAAATTATATTTATTAATTTCAAAAATTTCATTTTTAATTTAGAATATAGATAGGAACAGGGCTAATATGCCAGTTTTTAACCCACACAGCAATAAGAGTTCTTGTAAAATTACAGATTTGATTTCATGATGTACTGCTTCGTTTATGCTTTAAAAAAACATGAAAAAACAAGACGCAGTACCTGCTTAACAAGAGACGGATTAATTAGTTTTTCCTCCAAAAGGCTCTTCTCAAAGTACTCTCGGTTGATGCTTCGTTTGGGGATTTTGGTAAGAACATTGGCGTCTGGATTGCGTTCATTAATTTGGCGTACGAAGTCTTCGGCTCTCTCGTAAAAGTTGACATAGCAGACAACCTGATAGTTGGTCAAGTCGTGCTTGATGAGGGCTTCTCGGTGTGATTTCTCGCGGATATCACAAACGAGGTAGTCAAATTCGAGAGTCTCGAAATCGACATTGACAAGATGGTAATCATACTCTAATAGTTTGCCGTGGTTGCGGAAGGCTTGTCGGTCTTCCTCTACCAGGTCTTTCGACGTGATAACAACAAAGCGCTTTTTCTGCACTTTCATGTTATCGAGTAAGGACATTTATTATAATAAATATTTTTTTTCAGGATAAATAAATGTCATGCTCATCTCTAAGCGTCCTAACGCACTTGGCGATGTTCATAGGTAGTCATTTTTTGAACGGCACCGTGTACAAAGACGATGTCGGGCGTATCACTGCATTGCGTTTGGCCAATACAGATCCGCATACTCATCATACCAGCTATACCGTCCTTTCGACCCCCATTCACTCCAACTGCTTTGAAAAGAGCCATCCGCTCCTTATTAACGACATTTCGACTAAGTGGATCCCGAAAGAACCGTTAGACACGTGGGATAGAGATGAGTTAGCCGATGGATTGGTTGAATGCAAGAACAGTTTTCGTACGCTCAAACATCGTCATATCACACAGGCAAGAAATCTTTACTCCATAAAAAAGACGCTGTGGAATCGCATCAATGCGATGAAAGCGATACGCACTACCCCTAAACCAGAAAAAAAGATACCTCTACGCCCTGTCGTTCATGTTAATAAACCCTATGTCACACCTCCCAAAACCGTTATGTACAAAGAGCCTGAAAAGAGTGCGGATCCTCTTCGTCATAACCTCGTCGTCCCCATCACCCGTGTAAGTCCCATTGTCCATCGAAAAAAACATTATCACCTTCACCCTATCCGAAAACTTCACAAAAAAATAAAGGGTTAATCATCTTAGTTATTTCGTTCTTATTCTTATTCGTCTTCTTGTTCGCCTTCGTTGTTATTTTACGTTAATTGGTAAAATAACTTATTCATCGTTTTTCTCTTTCTTAAAATCGTCAGCGCTAATTCGGCACTCCTCTTTGATAATTGCATAAACCATAGTATCCTCAGGACATATAGCGTCATGAATATTTGTACCCATATCGTTTACGAGTACTAACGCCTCCAAAAAGCCATAATTTGATATGATAGCCATCTTTTCTCTGTAAGAAAGAACCATTGATACCCATTCATCGAGATATTCTTGAGTGGTATCGTTGATCCATTCCTCCTGTTTGTCTTCTTCGATAGTAAAGAAGTCATCGCGATATTGACGGATAAACTCCTTCTCAAACTCCTTCACCTCTTTCCAGACACGATAGTAACCAACGCCGCGAGTCATCTTTTGATAAAATTAACCTGCATTTATGCCTCAAAAATCATTTTTATTTTTAAATAATAATTATTGTTTTTATTATGAAAAGACGAAATGGTTCATAAACACTTTGATTTTTGCTATATTTGCTGGAGTATTGACGAATACCTTGCTTGGTAGCGCGATTTGACCCGTTTGTTTAAACATACGCTGTATGTCTTTTAGTCGAGAGACCGATAGACCGCCGATATTAAACATCCCGTTCTCGTCTTTATCACAGAAACGAATACACTGTGTTCTAAACTCTTCTTGGGCCTGGCGTATCACTCGCATCTCTTCCATGCGGTGTTCTTCATTTTCGTCGTTCTCGTCGTCGTCTTCGTCTTCGTCTTCGTCGTCGAAAGAAGAGTAAGGCGGTGTAATTCTGCTCTCTTTTTTTGATACACACGTTAGCACTTCATTTAGAATCTCTCTAAGTTCTCGGATTTCTTTACGTAATAACTTCACTTCTTCATTGATTGACATGGTTGTCATCTTTTATATTATAAAGATAAAAGATTTTAAATTATTAATTTTCTAAATAAAACTTTAATTTGTTGAAATCGTCTTTGCTCCCCGAAAAGTCGTTTGAGAGTTTAGAAGAGAATTCACGTTTTAGGTAGTCCATCTTGTCGGCGCATTTTGTCTTTCGCTCACCGAACAACAGATCCTTTGGAATCTTATTCGTATAGAAATCCTTCAATCTCATAAGCGAATCGCTTTGAATTCCCCCAATATGATAGACACCATACTCGTCTTTGTCGCAATACTCGCCAAAAGCCTTATCCTCATCTGTCTCTTCTTCTTCCTCTTCCTCGTCTTCTTTTGGTTGTGGTTCTGGTTTTGGCTCTGGTTGCGGATCCTCTTTCTTCTCTTCGATTGGTTTAACAGGGAGACCAAGGTAAAGCCGTTTTAACGAAGATTGGTGGAATACCTCCTCTTGTTGATTCGACATGAAAAACATAAGCTAGACTTTTTTCCAATCCCCACTTATACAAAGCATCAATACCA
>CAYHAI010000186.1:0-5834 GCA_964354585.1 uncultured Planctomycetales bacterium | reverse complement strand
CGTCATATTACTTCTATCTTTATAAGTCAAGGGGCCAAAGACAATATCGCTAGTAAGAAATTGTTCGAGTTCATTGGCATAACTGAGGTCAAACCTTAAGTGCTCACGTTCTGTGCTTATCCCTGTCCTGAAGATATTCGTCTGGCGTTTTGTCCGGTTAACATCCTCTGTTCCCGCGCGGTCGGTTAAACGGTTGTAAAGGTCAGTGATGGATATCTTGTAATCGGTAAGATTAATTTCCGCGTCCGCCTGGATGCGGTGGTCTACATGGTTATTTTCGGTAAAGCGGCCAAATTCGTTTATGGCGACATCGTACTCTAAGCTTAAATTATTGCCACGCAGCGGAATTTTCAGGCCGAATGAAGGGTTAACTACGGTAATAATATCGTCTTTTTCGCCATTCGCCGACAAATAAATATTAGAGTCAAATTGGACTTGGGTCTTTACGGCGGAGTGAAAATTAATGTCGCCGACTTTCAACCCTTCTCTTTTAGGTAGTTCCTGGCTGATAATCTCGGCGTATAATAAACCTACCGCAAGAAGAAGACAGAGGGTAAAAGTTAAACTTATAACTATGCCTTTTAGGTTTCTCTCTTTCATTTTAGCCCTTTCTGTTAGAGGTACTTAAGGTTTAATATTGGTCTACGGGATTATCCTTTTTTTCCTCGGGTGCTTGTGTGCGTATCGGCTCTGGCGCAGGGATATAAGTTTCTGCTGCCGGAGGCTGGCACAATATCTGTTCGCAGGTGCTTGCCGCTTTTGTCGGGTCGGCCGCAGTAGAAAGATAGCCGTTTTTCACCAGGAAATTAATCTTAGCAGCAGTATCCAAGTTTTCTGTCCCGCCGGCTATAGTATAAAGCGTATCTACTGCCTGGGCGCAGGTAAGGCTGTCAGTGGGTTTAGAATTCTGAAACATCTTTATCCCTTTTGTGGCTAAGGCATTGGCTAAAGAATTATAATATGCCTCCTTAGAAAGACTCTCTGAAGGAAGCCCGATCCCTTGCCTCTTGCACAAACATTCTGCAAGTTCTACTTTGGTCAATTTGCCTTTTGCGGCATAAGAAAACTCTACCGCGCCTACCATAATGATAAACAGGCTCGCTACTAACAAAATAAGCGTTTTCTTCATTGCTCAACCCCCCTTTGGTTTGTTTATAAACACTTTTAGGAAGTATAACATTTACTCAGCCATTTGTCAAGTTTTTTTAATCCTCAAGATGCAAATCCACGTAAGTTGCCAACATCTCCCCCACCTTTTCCGATGGCACGGCTTGGAAATGGTGATCCATTACCGCATGGCCCATTTCATGGGCAACTACCGAGTCGTTTATATCGGCCTCTGAAGTATAAATGGTATTGTATTGGTGGACATAAAAGGAGCGCACCGGGCTTCTCCTCATCGTTATTCTGCAGTATTCATCTTGTAGGTCTTTGCGGCTCTTGAAAATTTTAACTTTAATATTCGCGATAGCAGGATACGTATCCAAAACCTTCTTTACCCGCTCTAATAAGATATCCATTCTATGGCCGATTTTTTCTTCCAGGCTGGCTAAAGAATTTACCCTATGGCCGGCTCCGGTATAAAAACTCCGGGTATTAATCCTTGAGTACACCCTTTTTAAATTTACCTCCGGTTCCAGATAAACGGTAAAATAGGAACTTCTAATCGTAACCCAAGAGTCGCTATCCGCCTGCTGTAGCGCGCCTTGGTCAAAAAATACGCTTTCCCTATTTTGATATTCTTGGGCAAATTGACAGGAACTGTAGATAAACAAATAGAAGAGCAGAGATAATATAAATACTTGCGTGGAACGCGAATTTTTTGGAATAACCAATGAATACATACTTAAACTTTCAACTTGTCCAATTCTTGCTTAATTTTCCTGAGGATTTCTTTTGCTGCCGGCATATTATCCGCGGATTCTAATTCCAAAAGGGCATTCTTTATCACCGTTAACTTTGACTGAATCTCACGCACCATTGCCTCCAGGCTTTCGGCCATCCCTTTTAGTTCATCGCCACCGCGCAAATTAAATTTTATCCTTAGGTTGCCTTTGGCTACCTCTTTAACATCCTGCTCCATCCGGTAAAGGGGCCCGGCAATCTTATGCGAGGTAAAAAGGGTAATCATAATAGTGGCCAAGCCCACGAGGATTACCACCGCGGCGCTACCTAACAATACTGCCGGCAGAATAAAATCCGCTGTGCTTTTAATCAGCAGGCGCGAATTTTCAAAGGCGGTGGTCAGGGTGCTTTTGGACATCATAAAAATTATTACGCCGGAAACAATTGAACCACCCACCACCAGGCCGCAGAATTTAAGGATAAAATCCCTCTGGAATTTTTTCTTAATAAAATAATTCCTTCTTCTATTTTGAAATTTTTGTTCCATTGCTCCCCTCCTCTATTCTATTTTTGTTTCTTTAAGAAGTCGCGGGTTGATTTTTACCTTTGCTTTCTTGGTTACGCTGTCAATCCAATTGTCCAGCGCCTCTGTTTTTTTCTGCTTTAAAAGTTCCTCTTTTATATAGGGCGTCATTTTCTCAATAGGGCCTATTTCTATATTTTCTTCTTTTAATACCCTTACCACTGCCCAATTATCCGCATAAGCAAAGGCCTGGCTAATCTCTCCGGGCTTCAGGCTAAAGAGGATATCCTCAATACCCTTAGGTAAATCTGACCAACCCCACCATTCTGTCGTCTCTTGCGCGATAAAATCTTTAAAACTGTCTTTCGTCTCCTCAAAATTTGAAGTTGCCTGGGATAATTTCTCGGCTGCGGATTTATCGCTGAGGACCACAAACTGCGCAAAGAGCTTTTTCTTCATCTTGTCAAAAGCCTGACTGACCTCGGAATCATCCACCCGGATAGCCCGCGCTAACTCCTCGGACTTATTCTTAAAGAGTAACTTCAATAATGCCTGCTCCCAGTATCTTTCTATCTCCTGCATAAAATTTTTATCCTTGTCAAAATTAAGCTTCAGCGCTTCCTGAATGAGAATCTTCTTATTTATCAAGTCCTTCAATAATTGCGCCTTTGCCTTATCTTCGTCAGGAGAAAGGCTCTTGTTGCCGCGTGTCAGGTGCGCTTCGTCCTGAAAATCCGAAACCGTCATTTCATAATTATTTACTTTAGCCAGTATTTGCTTATCTTTACCCGGCCTTTTTTCGCATCCCGATAGAAAAAGCATCAAAGTTATAATAATTGTGGTTAACCCCTTACCAATAGAAATAGGCATTTCTATACCCTCCCTTAATAATTTAAGCTCCTGTGCCAAATAAGACCGCAGGAATTGTTTTTACCAAAATCTTAAAATCCAGCCATAATGACCAGCTATCTATATATTCTAAATCCAACTTCATCCAATTGTCAAAATTTATTTTATTTCTCCCCGATATCTGCCACAGGCAGGTCAACCCCGGGCGCATTGACAGGCGCCTCCTCTGCCAGGGTTGATAGCGCCTTACCTCGCGGTAAACCGGCGGCCGCGGGCCTACTAAACTCATCTGCCCCAGGAACACATTAATCAACTGGGGCAATTCATCAATGCTGAATTTTCGCAAAAATTTTCCAAAGGGGCTAATGCGCGGGTCATTTTTGATTTTAAAAACCGGCCCTCCCATCTCGTTTTGCGCCCTAAGGCCAACTAATTTTCTGTGCGCGCCTTTATACATCGAGCGGAACTTAAAAAGGACGAATTTCCTGCCGTTTAAACTAATCCTTTTCTGTAAATAAAATACCCGGCCGCGCGAAGTAATCTTAATCAGAATCGCCACGATTAAAAGAGGCAGAGCCAAAACAATTATTCCTAACCCGGAAATTAGAATATCCGCGCTCCTCTTGACAAAAAGTTGCCACTCCTTAGCCGCAGTGGTGTCAAATGTTATCAGCGGCGTTCCTTCTAATTCTGTCTGGCTCAAATGAGATATATGTAAATCAAAAAAATCCGCGGCTATGGTTGTTTTTATGCCTTCAATTTCGCAGACATAAATGTAATTCTGTATTTCGCTTAATCTGGAGCGGGGGACCACAAAAATCACCTCATCTACGGTTCTGGTATGCAATATATGGGGGATATCGTAAATGGTGCCGATAATTTTAACCGCGTTAAAATCTTTGCCTACTTTTTCCTCGTCAAAATCCACCGCCCCGATTATCTGGAAACCCCACTCCGGATGGCCGTTTAGCTTATTTACAAAATCATCAGCCCTTCTGCCGGTGCCGACAATCAAGAGGCGCCGGTAATTATATCCCTGCCTGCGCGCATAATGCATAATTTTAAAAATCAGGGCCTTCTCCAGCAATATTGCGCCGGAACTTATAATTATAAAGGCGGCAAAAAATATTCTGCTCACAAAACCTAATTTCAATAAATAGGCCAGCGAGGCAAAGGCAAAGGTGACAAAAATTACTGACTTGGTGATTATCCAGGATACTTCCAAAAACGACATCACCCGCATAGACCTATACATTCCGTTAACAAATAACATCAGGGAATACAGCGGCACAACTAAGAATAAAACTATTAAATAATCGTTTAAGGTGTACGAGAAGCCGGGAATAACCTGGCTGGAAGGTATGAGGTTGAGTTTGTATAAGGTTTCAAAATTGTGTCTTAAGAAAAAGGCGATGAAAAATGCGGCGCTGACTACAAACATATCCAGCGCCATCATTACCCGCCTGATTACCGTATCTCTCTCTTTAAACACTGCTTATATCCTCTTTGGCAGGCGCCATAATCAGACCTGCATACACGCTAAATAATAGCATATTCGCCGGAATATGGAAATTAAAATCTGTCAGGCCATGCAAGGTAAGGCTAAGTATTCCTATTGCGCAGCCAAGCCTGCGGGCGCTAAAATGCTTTTTCTTTAATCCCGCGGCAATTACGCTGATAAACATCCAGAGCATAATTAAAGGCGCCAGTATCCCCATCTCGGCAGCCATCTGCAAATATTCATTGTCAGCATACACTGCCCGCATATCAAAGCCCTTTGGACGGTATTGGTAAAAACTATAGTCAAATGTGCCGATACCGGTACCAATTAAAGGGTTATCCTTTGCTATCTTAAGCGCTGCCTGCCAAATTTTTATTCTGGTTTGCAGGGATACGTCGCTGGCATCAGTAACTGTTTCTATGCGCTGGGATACCTCTTCTCTATTAAAATAGAAAAAGGAAAAAATTAACCCTAAAATAAACACAAAAACAAATAAACTTTTTTTATTCAGCCTTCCCTGTCTTATTAAGACAATATTCATCACCAAAAGCGAAAGCGCCAGAGAAATCCATCCGCCCCGCGACTGGGTAAAAATAAAAACAACGAGCATGAGCATTAATGCCGCTACTATTAATAATCTGTAACCGAAAGACCGTAGGCTACGGCTAAATAACATACCTATGGCCACGGGAATCACCAGTTCCAGATATCCGGCAAAGTGGTTGTGGTTGACATAGGTTGCGGCTAAAAATTCCTTAGGCACCCACCAGGAATGATTTAATACGCCAAAATATTGTAAAAAGCCATAAAGAGAAAGCCCTGCGCCAATAAATATCACTAAAGCCAATAGACGCCTGCGCATAGTATGGTCAAAATTATTTAACACAAGGTAATAAATCCCGATATATCCCGATAATCTCAGGAGCGCAAAGAAACTATCGTGTTTATAGATAGAAAAAGCGAAAGAAATAATCGCTAAGGCCGCAAATGCCATAATAGGGACTGTCCCCGTCAGGGCTCTTTCCTGCCTGCCCAAGGGGACTGTCCCTAACAAGAAATCATCTCTGAATAATAACCGCAAAAAAAACAAACTATAAATTATAAGCAAAATCGGCG
>CAYHAI010000185.1:0-15187 GCA_964354585.1 uncultured Planctomycetales bacterium | reverse complement strand
ATTTCTTTTATTAATGCTGTGGCGCGCATCTGCGATAAGGTAGATGCAGATGTAGAAGAGGTGGCTTTTGGGATGGGTTTAGATAAAAGAATTGGCCAGGCCTTCCTAAATGCCGGCATTGGTTATGGAGGGTCATGTTTTCCTAAAGATTTAGATGCCTTTATAAAGATTTGCGAAAAATTAGGGTTTAGTTTTGAACTGCTCAAAGCAGCGAAAGAAATAAACGAGCAACAGAAGGTTTTCTTTTTAAATAAGATAAAGGACAGCCTTTGGATAATTAAAGATAAAACTATAGGCATACTCGGATTATCCTTTAAGCCAAATACCGACGATATCCGCAATGCCCCCTCTGTAGATATAATCAGAGCCTTGCAAGAAGAAGGGGCTAAGATAAGGGCCTATGACCCTTCAGCGATGAATAAGGCCAAGGAAGTATTGGATGAAGTTACCTTTTGCAAAGACCCTTATGACGCCTGCCGGGATAGCGACTGCCTCTTGATTATTACCGAATGGGATGAATTTAAGGAATTAGATTTTTTAAAAGTAAAGAAATTACTGAAAAGGCCTTTGCTTATTGATGGACGCAATATCTACGAACCAAAAAGATTAGAAAAATTGGGTTTTACCTATATTAGTATAGGCAGAAGAAAACATGGGTAATTATTTTAGAGAATTTAAAAAAAGAATTTCTAAAAAAGAAATTAAGATTGCCGTGGTGGGCTTAGGCTACGTTGGGTTGCCTTTGGCATTAGAATTTGCCAAAAAAAGTTTTTCTGTCTTAGGAATAGAGATAGATAAAGACAGATTAGCCCATCTTAAAAAAAGAGAATCTTATATCAGCGATATATCCCATCAAGAATTAAGGGGAGTCTTAAAAAATAATAGATTTACTGCGACGGCCAATTTCGGCGTATTAAGAGATATTGATGTCATTATTATCTGCGTCCCTACTCCCTTGAAGAGAAAATACCATCCCAATATCTCTTATATTAAACAGGCAGTAAAGTCCATATCTAGAAATCTTAAAAGGCCAAGTTTGATTATCTTAGAGAGCACTACTTATCCGGGGACAACCGAAGAGGTAATTCTGCCTTTGCTGGAAAAACATAACCTGACGCACGGTAAAGATTTTTATTTAAGTTTTTCACCGGAAAGAATAGACCCCGGCAATAAAATTTATCCGGTGAATAAAATTCCTAAGGTGGTAGGCGGGATGAGCAAAGAAGCAACAAATTTGGCAGCATTGGTTTATAAAAATATCATTGATAAGGTTATACCTGTATCTTCAGCCAGAGTAGCGGAGTTTGTAAAGTTGTTGGAAAATACCTATAGGTTGATTAATATCGGGCTAATAGATGAATTAGCGATGATGGCGCATAAGATGAAGATCGATATCTGGGAGGTTGTGGAAGCAGCGTCGACCAAGCCTTTTGGTTTTATGCCTTTTTATCCGGGCCCGGGCTGCGGCGGCCATTGCATACCCAAAGACCCATTATATCTATATTGGAAAGCAAAACATCATGGATTCAGTTCGCGTTTTATAAAACTTGCCTCAGATATTATTACTTATATGCCCGAATATGTGGTAGAAAGAGTTATTGAAGTATTAAAGCGCAATACGCAATACGCAATACGCAATACGCGAATTTTAATCATAGGTGTTACTTATAAGAGAGATGTCAAAGACTTAAGGAAATCGCCGGCCTTGGATATCATTGACAATTTCCAGAAAAGAAATATTGGCGTTTCTTACTACGATCCGCTCATTCCTTATTTAAAATTAAACCATATTAATCTTAAATCCATAGATTTTAATCGGGAAAAGCTAAGTAAATTTGATTGCGTGGTTATTGCCACCGACCATTCGTCGCTAAATTACGATTTCATATTGAGAAATTCTCGGCTTATTTTTGATACGCGCAATGTGTATTCTGGCGCAAAAACTAATAAGGTGGTAAAACTATGAGTAGATTTCTGGTTACCGGGGGCGCGGGTTTTATTGGTTCACACATTGTAGAGACTTTAGTTAAAAAGGGCCACTTTGTCCGCATCTTAGACAATTTTTCTAGCGGCAAAGAAGAGAATCTATCCTTCATAACACTATACGCACAACGCAATACGCAATACGAATTAATCAAAGGCGATATTCGCGATAAAGGCACCTGCCTTAAAGCCACAAAGTCAATAGATTTTGTTTTGCATCAGGCAGCGTTACGCAGCGTCCCTAAGTCAATGCTGAACCCTAAAGAGTATAACGAAGTCAATATCGGCGGGACAGTCAATATGTTGGAGGCGGCTTTAAAAAATAAGGTTAAGTGTTTTGTTTTTGCCTCTTCAAGCTCAATTTATGGCGACATCGGGGCCTTTCCGGAAAAAGAAGATTTCCTGCCTCAACCTATTTCACCTTATGCCCTGACCAAATTGAGCGGTGAGCATTACTGCAGGATATTTAGCCAACACTATGGTTTGCCTACGGTTTCATTGCGCTATTTTAATGTCTTTGGGCCCCGCCAGTCTCTGGATGATGAGTATGCCGTGGTTGTGCCTAAATTTATCACTTGTATGTTAAACGATGAACCGCCGCCTATATATGGAAACGGAAGGCAATCGCGCGATTTTACCTATGTAGCTAATGTGGTACAGGCAAATCTTTTAGCCGCCAAGAAGATAAAGGGCAAAGGAGAGGTTTTTAATATTGCCAGCGGCAGGGATTACAGCGTTTTGGAATTAGCGCAGATTCTAAATAAACTGATGAAAGAAGAGATCAAACCGATTTTTTTAAAACCCCGGCCAGGAGACGTGTTTAAAACCTTAGCGGATTTATCACGCTCAAAAAAGATTTTAGGCTTTAAGCCAAAGATAGATTTTGTGGAAGGACTAAAATTAACTACAGAATGGTTCAAGAATAATGCGTAAGAATATAGCGGTTATTACCGGAGGAGCAGGTTTTATTGGCTCGCATCTTTGTGAGAGATTAATCAAGGAAGGGTTTAAGGTTATCTGTCTGGATAACCTTATTACCGGTAAATTGGAGAATATAGAGCATCTGTCCGGGGATAAAAATTTCAGGTTTATCAGACACAACGTGACAAAATATATTGCTCTCAAGGGAAAAATAGATTATGTCCTGCATTTTGCCTCGCCTGCCTCGCCTGAAGATTATTTAAAATTTCCTATCCAGACCTTAAAAGTGGGCTCTTTGGGCACGCACAATGCCTTAGGTTTAGCCAAAGAAAAAAAGGCAAAATTTATGCTTGCTTCTACTTCTGAAGTTTATGGCGACCCTTTAGCGCACCCTCAGCCAGAGACTTACTGGGGTAATGTAAATTGCGTGGGGGTGCGGGGGTGTTACGACGAGTCGAAGCGTTTTGCCGAGGCAATTACTATGGCATATCATCGAGTGCATAAGATTGATACTAAAATAGCCCGTATCTTTAATTCGTACGGGCCCAGAATGCGGATAAACGATGGCCGGGTCGTCCCTAATTTTATCTCTCAGGCATTAAATAACAAACCTATAACTGTGTATGGCAAGGGAAGGCAAACCAGAAGTTTCTGCTATATTGATGATTTAATTGAAGGCATATTCAGACTGATGAATACAAAAGTAAATGCGCCGATAAATTTAGGCAACCCCAATGAATTTACCATTTTAGAATTAGCAAAACTAATCTTAAAACTGACCCGCAGTAAAAGTAAGCTCGTCTTTAAGCCCCTGCCGCAAGACGATCCCCGTCAACGCCAGCCAGATATCACCCGCGCCAAAAAACTTCTTCGCTGGCAGCCAAAAATAGAATTAGCACAAGGCCTCAAAAGGACCATAACATAGTTTCTCTACCATTTTAGTGTCTCCACACATTGAATTCCTCGTATTTATATGCTATACTTTAATATAGGGCAAGCTCCATTTAGGGGAATAGGAGAGATGGGGTTTTAAAAGGTTTTATAAAAAATTTAATGATAAACGAAATTTAACGAACCTATTCTCTACCCTTATTAGGTAAGGGGGGCGCGAATTATCAGGCCAGAATGGAGAATAGGTTTTTTATTGAGGCCACAACTTATGGAGCGTAAGCGAACGTAAGTTGTTCGGCCGAAATAACCCTTGACACGTAAGATTCAAATTTAGTTGTTGTCGTATTCGTGTCAAGGGTAAAATTCGCATGTGCTTATTTCACTTGACAAATGCGAAAGGAGGTGGTATAAGATAAAAGATTAAATAAGGGGACTGACGCTAGAGAATAAATAGCCTCTGAAAATAAAAAAGAAGCAGTTATAATCTATCTTAAAACATAAGAGGCAAAGACAAAGAGCGTCGTAAGTCAATTTTACCTTAGGAAGGAGGCAGTTTAAAATGAAAAGAGGTTTTACGCTCGTAGAAATTATGATTGTTGTGGCCATTATTGCTCTATTGGCGGCCATAGCCATACCTAACCTATTGAGAGCGCGTCTTCAGGCAAATGAGGCTGCATCACAGGCAGCGTTAAGAACCATTGCCACGGCAGAGATTACTTATCGCAGTGCCAATCCTCAATATGCAACCCTTACAGACTTAGGAAGTAATGCAAGTGGTCCTCGTTACGTTGATCAAACACTAGGTTGCGCTAGCCCCCCTTGCGTAAAGACAGGTTATAATTTTACTGTTCCTGCAGGTTCACTTGGAACCGATCAATTTGCTGCAATGGCTCGACCTACGACTGCAGATGTAAGCGGCAGAAGGTCTTTTTGTATCACTGAAGATGGTGTAGTCAGGGTGCAACCAGCAGGTGGCGCTATTGCAGACCGCGCAGCATGTTTAGCCCTTAACGCTACTTCGCAGTAATTATTAGGGTATATCTTTTTGAAAAAGAAAAGGGACGGTTCAATTTTTGAGCTGTCTCTTTTTACATCTACACACACAAATTCTCTTGCCTAAAACATTTTTTATGTTAAAATAAAACTATGAAAAATTTAAAAGCGCGAAGCTTTGTGGCAATAATGGTGGTTATTGCAGTTTCCGCCCTTACCCTAAGAATCGCGATTGAACAAATAATCAGAATAAATATTGCCCAGAATGAGTCAAACGCGCAGACGACATTAAAACTAATTTCTGCTGCCTTGGAGAATTATGCCAAGGACCATCTGGGTGCGTATCCTGACAAACTTTCCCTTTTAAACCAAGACAATCCCCGTTACCTGGATAAAGATTATCTTGCCGAGTCGCCTGCCAAAGGTTATGATTATAGCTGTCCAAGGCTGGAAAGTTCCGGTTACAGTTGCGCGGCTAGTCCGGTTAAATGCAATCTCACGGGAAAGATGACTTATACGGTTAGCACCGGTGGCTTAATCATTTCTGAAGAATGCGGCAAAAAGGAGTAATTATGAAAAAAGGATTTACTTTAATTGAAATTATGGTGGTGATAGCAATTGTGATTGTTTTGTTAACTCTCGCTCTTCCTAATATTTTCCGTTCCCGAGTAACTGCTAATGAATGTTTAACCATAGCTAATCTGCAGGTTTTAAATAGAGCTTGTCAGGGCTATCATATAGATCAGGGAAGCTACCCCGATAATCTTTCTGACCTTTCTACTGCCTCTCCGTCATATATAGACAGTGTGTTAGGTAGCGGTAATAAACAAGGTTATGAATTTGTTTATGCATCTCCCACCGATGATAGTTTCACTGTGCATGCTAATCCTACTCATACCGGTTTGTTAAAAGGAAGATACTTTTATCTGGATGAGTCGGGTACCATACGGGTCCGTAGTAATCAGGAAGCCGGTCCAAATGATCCAGCGATCGAATAAAGGGTTTACCTTAGTAGAAGTAATGTTAGCCGTGGCAATCTTGGCATTCGCGCTGTGCAGCATATTAGCCACCTATGTTTCGTGTTTTGTTTTAATCGCTACCTCTAAGAATATAAATATTGCCACCAATGCCGCGCTGGGCGTAGTTGAAGAGATACGCAGCCACAGAGATCCTTGCCGTGATGAAGGCACAATCTCTTTTACGGAAATTGCCAACAATAATAATAATTGTACTGGGTTCTACCCTGGCTACAATGGCCTTAATTTTATTCTCAACGAGATACCTTCAAGCCGGGGCGTAGTCTATGTTGACGATACAGATCCGGACTTTTTAAATGTAACCGTAAGCGTCTGCTGGCGCCAAGGAGGCAGAATTATTGGTGAGGACAGGGATTTGGATGGGCGTCTTGATACGGGCGAAGACCAGAGCCCCTTTAACGGCATCATTGATTCGCCAGTAGAATTAGTAACTCAGATTGCAAACAGATAAAAAATGAAAGGTTTTACTCTTATAGAACTTCTGGTTGCGGTAGGCGTCTTTTTGATCTTAATCCTGGCGATATTCGCAGTGATGGGCGTGGGCAGGGGCGCTTGGTTTACCGGCGATGTCTCGGTAGAACTGCGCCAAGAGATAATCAAGGCGTTTATGACTATGGAGAAGGAGCTAAGAGAAACCCGGCCTAGCCGGATAAGAGGCTTAAGGAGCGGCGAGTCTAATTCTTCCCTTACTTTTATAATACCGCAAGAAAATAACGGAACTATTTTAGACGCCTTTGGAAATATCCTCTGGTCGGGTGACATCACCTATGCCTTGAACGGCGCTAATCAAATAACCAGGAATGCTTCGGGTGTAACCAATATCCTGGCAAATAACATTGTTACTTTGAATTTTACAAGGCCCGATTCGCCGCTGAACATACTACAGATTGACATTACTGCGCGCAAAACTTCTCTTACAGGAAGATTGACGCAGGACGCCGGGCAAATTATCATAAAAATGCGCAACTAATAATGGGGGGGCGTATGTTGGTAAAACTCAGGGGCAAGAAAGGGGTCGCGCTCATTATTGCTTTTTTAGTAATGACTCTTTTGCTGATTTATTGCGCGGCATTTGTCAGCATCAGCATTAATCAAAATATTAACGCCGATATATTTAAAAGGCGGACCAGGGCATTTGGCCTTGCGGAGGCAGGCCTTGACCAGGCCCTTGTTTGGCTTAGGGCTCGAGTCCCACCTACGGGTAACTACACTAACCCTTGGGGCGGCATTCAATCCGTAGGGGGAGGCACTTACAGTGTCACTATCACCGACCTTGGTCCTATAGGCGGCTCGCCAGTTGTCCGTAGATATAAAACAACCTCCACCGGCTCATTCGGGAATATGAACCGGGTCTTAACGAATTATGTGCAGGTAGATAATTATGCGCGCTATATCTGGTTTACTGACAGCGAAACATTTAGCGGCAGCACCGTATGGTTCTGGACTGCGGATCGCCTAAACGGCTTAACGCACACCAACGCGCATTTTAATATCTACGGAAATCCTGTATTTGCAGGAGAGGCGAGTTCAGTAGATGATTACATCAGGTTCTACAATAATGGCCGCAATGTAAATTTAAGCCAAGCCACCAATCCTCCTAATGATATTCCTGACTTTCAGCAGGGGATTGACTTTGGGGTAGCAGAGCCGCCGGATATGCCTACCCGGGCAACAAACTTAAGGTCTGCTGCTGCTGATGTTTCTGGCGGAGGGCTTTTGCTCCAAGGAGACACTACCGTGGTGTTAAATAGTAATGGCACAATGGATTTGACTAACTCCGACTACTGCGCAAGCTATACTTGTGACGATATGGCTCTGCCTGCCAACGGCGCGCTTTTTGTTGTGGCTACTCCTTGCACTGGCCGTAGATGCCGAACTGACGGGGACTTGACTATTTCCGGAACACTCAACGGCAGATTAAGTGTAGGCGCTGAGCGCGACGTCAATATTCCTGATAATGTAGTTTATGCTGACGACCCGCGGGATAACCCACCGGAAAATCCCAGCGACGATATTCTGGGTATCATTGCCGAACGCGATATAGTGATAGACGACAGTGCTTCCACAGACCTTGAAATAGACGGGTGTATGATGGCATTGGATAGTTCATTTTATCTTGACAATTGGGATAGCGTTTCGCCTAAAGGGAATCTTACTGTCTATGGAGGGATCATTCAGGAAGAAAGAGGCCCGGTAGGCACCTTTAACCCTAACCCGCCACCTAACGGTACAAAAATGAGCGGTTATTCCAAAAACTACTCTTATGACTCCCGGCTAATTAATAATCCCCCGCCTTTTATGCCTACCACGGGAGATTATATTACCTTGGGATGGGAGGAAAATTAGACGATGAAACCAAAAATATTATACGCATTTGTTGCCGCACTGATCATTATCATACTTATCATTGTCTTGGTTAATATCTTGATTGGTAGAGAGAACGCAAAAATTCAACCTGTCTCGCAAGAAAGTAAGCCACAAGAAGTAGTAAGTCAAGCGCAAAGCGCGCTTTCGCAAATTCCCGCTACTGCTGTTAATCGGCCTGCCATTACCGTGATTAAATCTTTACCAGGGGAAAAACCGGCTTCCGTCGCCGAGGAAACAGAGAAAAAAATAAAAAAGAGCCAGCAATCACTGTCTGCTTTACCTCCTCAAGGCCCGGCTGTTTCTGGAAAAAGGCCCGAAGAAGTGTCTAATGAGCCTGTTTCCGGCGTCACAAAAATTGGCAAATATCCTTCAGAAGAAAAAAAGGAAGAAATGAATGCCCGGGGAATTGTGATGTATTAAATTTAAATTTATGATACCCTTGCCAAGACTAAAACGCAAATTTTCTAAAGAGAGATTTTCTCTGGGGCTGGATATCGGCGCCTCAACAATAAAATTTGTAAAATTAAAATTTTTTAAAGAACAAATTGAGCTTTGCGCATTTCACTTAGAGCCGGTTCAGCTTGGCCTGGAAAAGGCCTTAGCAAAGATTAAACAATCTAAGGAGGCGCAAGCGCTAAATTTATCGGTTTGCGGGCCGGAGGCAATAGTCAGGTATGTAAACTTTCCGAGAATGAATGAGGAGGAGCTAAAACGCGCCTTAAAGTTTGAGGCGCAGAAGCACATCCCCTTTTCCATTGATGAGGTAAATTTGGATAGTTATATCTTAAAGGAAGATTTATCCGATAATAAGATGTTTGTATTGCTGGCAGCGGTAAGGAAGGAAATCATAGAGCAACGTTTAAGGCTTAGCGAGCAAGCGGGGTGGAAGGTAAATATAATTGATATTGATTCCATTGCCTTAATCAATGCCTTTAATTTTAATTATCCCAAAGATGACAAGACAGAACGTAAAGTTGTAGCCCTGCTTAATATCGGCGCCTCGATGAGTAATCTAAATATATTGGAAGACGGTATCCCCCGTTTAAGCCGGGATATCTCTACCGCAGGAAATAATTTTACCCAGAAAATTATGGATGTCTTTAGCATTGATTTTAATGTAGCGGAAGAGTTAAAACTTAACCCGGATAAAGAAAGGTTTGAGAAAGTGTCTTCTGCTGTTGAGTCAGTGCTTGCCAGTTTAGCCACCGAGATAAGGATATCTTTTGATTATTATGAGAGCCAAGGCGCCTCAACGGTAGCGAAGATTTTTTTAAGCGGCGGAAGCACCTTATTTACGGGCTTAAAAGATATGTTAGTCGGCCTGCTGGGCATAGAAGTAGAACTTTGGGATCCTTTTAAGCAGATAAATATTCCCGAGACTATTGATTCTGGCAAGGTAAAGGCATTATCCAACCAGTTAGCAGTGGCTGTAGGCTTAGCCCTGCGCCAATAAAAAATGATTGAAATCAATCTACTTCCGCAGGAATTAAAGATTAAGCGCAGCAAAGTTAGTTTAGAGCCGAGTTATTTTATTTATCTGATTATATTAGCGTTTAGCATATTGATATGCACACATATTTATTTATTAATACTGGGTATTACCAGGCATTATCAATTTAATGCCCTGAATAATAAATGGCAGAAACTGGCTCCGGAAAGAAAAAAAATAGAGGACTTTAACAAGGAACACGAGTTGTTATCCGCCGACGCCAACATCATACAGCAATTAACCAGCAAGAGGATAAATTGGTCGGAAAAATTAAATAAGTTAAGTTTAAATTTACCTTCGGGAATTTGGTTTAGCGATATAACGTTTACGCTTAAGGATTTTACCTTAAGAGGCTCAGCGATATCCTTGCAGAAAGAAGAAATAGCGCTGATTAATAAATTTATAGATAATCTAAAAAATGATACAGCATTCTTTAAGGACTTTAATAAGTTAGAATTAGGTTCGCTGCAGCGTAGAATAATCGGCGGTTACGATGTGGTTGATTTCGTTTTGGTAGGGACATTAAAATGATAACAGCCCTCATAGACAAATTAAAATTGGATAAAAAGAAAATACTTTTTATCGCATTAGTAGCCGCGGCGATATTATACTTAGATTTTACGCTCCTCATTAAACTGCAGTTTAATTATCTAAAAGACATTGGCCCAAAGGTAGTAAAACTAAAGAAGGATATCAAGAACTTATCTAAGGACTTAGCTACGATGCAGGATTTCCAGGATAAACAAGGCAAGATGAAACAAACAGTAGCCTCAAGCGTCAAAAGAATCATTACCGAAGAACGGGTACCTTTGTTTTTGCAGCATATTTCCGATACCGCTAATAAGAATAATATTAGCATTATGCAGATAAGGCCTTCCCAGGAATTCAGGGCTGACGAAGAAAAAATTTCCGGCAATACCATAAAATTTTCTCCTGTTCTTACAACATTAGATTTATCCTGCAGTTATCATAACCTTGGCAAGTTTATCAATGACTTAGAGAACCTTGAGGAATTTATTGCGGTGCAAGAGTTTAAAATTACGCCCAGTTCCGGCGATTATTTGCGTCAGAATGTTAGTTTGGTATTGAAGACTTATGTTAGAAAGTAAAATTAAAATTATTGGGTTCATGGTTATTTTAGTTTCTGCCTCCTGCCTCCTGCCTCCTGCTTCCTGCCTTGCCCAGGAACAGTTTATCTATGATGCCAAAAACAAGCGTGATCCTTTTATTCCCTTGGTCACTGCCGACGGCAGGCTCCTGAAATTAGAGCAGGAGGAAAGAGTAAGCGGCTTATTATTAGAGGGTATCATCTACGATAAGAACGGGTTATCTTATGCCATAGTTAATGGCGAGGTGATAAAGGTCGGCGATAAAGTTGGCGATTATCAAGTTTTTAAGATAGAGAAAAATAAGGTAATTTTTCTTAAAGAGGGTCAACCTTTGGAAATAGAGTTAAAAAAGGAGGAGCCGTGAAAATAGCAAGGATTACAGTCTTGGTTATTGGTTATTGGTTATTGGTTATTGGATTGTTCGCACAAGAGGGTAATCAAGAGGCTATTGCGTCACAGCCACAGGCCGAAGAACAGACAGCGACTGAACAAAAGACTACGACAGAAGAACAAAGCGCCATAGTGGAGAGCTTAACTAAGTCGCAAAATGTTACCTTGGATTTTAAAGAGGCGGATATCCGCAATGTCCTAAAGATTATATCTTATAAATCCGGGGTAAATATCGTCACTACGCCGGAAGTAATGGGAAATGTAACCATCAGGCTGATAGATGTGCCCTGGGAGAAGGCCTTAGATGTAATATTAAAGACCTATGGGTTTGGTTATGAGCGCGCGGGTAATATTATTACCGTTGCGCCTATGGAAAAACTTACTACCTTAAAAAAACAAGAGGTAGAACTTGCCCAGGTTCAACCCACGGTTACCGAGGTTTTTAATCTAAAATATATCGATGCCCTGGATGCCAAGAAGGCGCTTGAGCCGCAACTTTCATCGCGGGGTAAAATTACCGTATTAGAGATGACCGGCCAGGCAGGCTGGGAATTTGGTGCTGCAGAGATGGCTAAGCGCAAAAGAGTCAGCGAAGAAAGGATGGCTCGTTCCAAAGTTTTAATTATAAGCGATGTCCCACCGGTTTTGGATAAAATAAAAGAGGTTATTGAGCAAATAGATGTAATGCCACAGCAGGTAATAATTGAAACACGGATTATGGAAGTAAATAGAGATAAATTAAAAGACATAGGTTTTGATTGGGGAACTGGCTCAAGTGGCGTTGAGTCAAGTACGGGTGCAATCTCCACCACCCCTGCTGGCAAGAAGGACGGCATTGATACTTCTCAGATGGGAGGACATATATTAGGGGATCAGGTAACTCCTAGTGTATTTGGCCCTAAGGAAACTGTCGGTCTTAATACTTCTACCGTGGGATTAAAATTATTATTTAAAAAATTAACCGGCACACAATTCGAAGTGATATTGCATGCGCTGGAAGAAGATGTGCAGACCAATACCTTATGTGCTCCGAGAATTATGGCGCTTAATAATCAAGAGGCATCTATTTTAGTGGGAACAAAATTTCCAATTTTAAAATCGGATGTGAGTACTCAGTCCGCAGGACAGACAGTTTCAGTGTCGCTTGATTATTATCAGGATATCGGCATACAACTAAATGTTGTGCCGCAGGTAGGCGCGAATAATTATATTAATATGGTTATACATCCGGCGGTAAGTTCTATTACCACTACCGATAGATCAATAAGCAGTGCCAACTATCCGGTCATTGATATTAGAGAGGCAGAGACACGCGTAATGATGAAGGATGGCGAGACCATAGTTATCGGAGGCCTTTTAAAAGACGTAAAGAATAAAGAGACTATGGGTGTTCCATTTTTGAGTAAGATTCCTTTGTTAGGATTACTTTTTAGAAGAGAAACTCTGGATACGCAAAAGATCGATTTAATTATTTTTATCACTGCACGTCTCGTCAAAGAGGGTGAATTTACCCCTGAAGAAATTGCTAAATTAGAGGAAAGGTTAGACAGGGGCGCTCAAAAAGCCGCGGTGAAAAAGAAAAAAGAATAGGGACGTTTCTTAATTCAATCAGGGGACGTTTCTGGGTTCAATCGGAAAGGTGTCCCCTTTGTTTTTATGTATAAGATTAATTTTATCTTTAGCAAAAAGGGCACGATGAGATTTATCTCGCATTTAGACCTGATGCGTTTATTTACGCGGGCATTGCGCCGGGCAGATTTACCCCTTAAGATGACAGAGGGTTTCAGTCCGCACCCTAAGTTTAGCATTAAACGCGCCTTAAAATTGGGGCTGGAGAGTGATAATGAGGAGGCATGTGTGGCCATGAAAGAGCAAGTTAGTCCTGAGGAATTTATGGATAAGCTGCAAAAACAATTACCAGAAGGAATTAACATAAAGAATGTCAGCCTATAAAAAAAGCGCCTGACCCCTTTTTATTATGACGAAAGAAATTCTGATAAATATTGAGCCGCAAGAAAAGCGGGTGGCCATAGTTAGTGAAGGGCGCTTGGAAGAATTTTATATGGAGCGGCCGCAGGATAAAACTATCGTGGGTAATATCTATAAGGGTAAGATTGAGGCTGTCCTTCCTTCTCTTGGCGCGGCCTTTGTCGATATCGGGTTGCCTAAAAAGGGTTTTCTTTATTTATCGGAGATAGAATCTGTTTTTGAGGCGCCAGAGGCGCCTGAGCAAATTGCTCCGACCGAAATCAAGAAGGGCCAGGAAGTCCTGGTGCAGGTGGTAAAAGAGTCCTTTGGCACAAAAGGGCCGCGGCTTTCCTGCCATATTGGCCTTGCCGGCAGGTACCTTGTGCTGATGCCTCAGGATAAACAGGTGGGGATATCGCGCAGGATAGAGGACGACCAGGAACGCAGGCGCTTAAGGCAGGTATTTCAAGAATTAAAACTCCCCAATGATGTAGGCTTTATTGTGCGCACCGCTGCCAGCGGAAAATCAAAACACGAACTATTCAGGGACGCTAAATTTTTGCTTAAGTTATGGAGAAGGATAGAAGGCATAATCCGCGGCAGGAGAGCGCCCAGCCTTATTTATGAAGAATATGACCTGACGTTACGGGCGATTAGGGATTCCTTTACCGACGATGTCTCTAAATTAATTGTGGATTCTAAGCCCGAATACTACCGGATAAAGCATTTTATGAGAACATTCTTAAGTTATTTAGCCAATAAAGTAGAGTTCTACCGGCAAGATAGTTTATTTGAAGACAAAGATATAGAAAGGCAGATTAACCGGATATTTGAAAGCAGGGTTTATTTAAAATCCAAGGCCTATCTGATTATTGAGCCTACTGAAGGACTGGTGGTCATTGATGTAAATAGCGGCGGCTTTAAAAAGAAATTGGGCCAGGAAGAAACTGCGTTTAAGGTTAATTGCGAAGCAGCCGAGGAAGTTGCGCATCAACTAAAATTACGGGATTTAGGCGGCATCATCGTGATAGACTTTATTGATATGGAAAAGGAAACGCATCGCCGGGAAGTCTTAAATATATTAAAAAAAGCCTTAAGTAATGACAAGGCAAAATATGATATCCTGGGAATTTCTAAGTTTGGATTGGTAGAAATGACCCGGGAGCGTATACACAAGACTGTCCAGATGCTCTCTTATCAACCTTGTCACTATTGCCAAGGAAAAGGCAGGATAAAGTCGCCGGTGACTATGGCGGTTTATGCGTTAAAGGAACTGAAGAGATTTTTGAAACCTAAGGCCTTAAAAGAGGCTAATCTTACCTTGAACCCCGTAGTCTGCGAAGAGATTTTGAAAGATAAATCAAATTTAAAAGTTCTGGAAAATAGATTTAGGACTAAAATCAACCTTATCTCCAACCCGGCCTTGCATATCGAGGATATGCAGATATCCTAAGAAAGCGCTTTCCTTGACCCCGCACCTTTGTTAATTCATTTTTTATTATTTTTTGAATATGTCCAAAGGTGCGGGGTTGACAACCCACTTTTTATATGTTATACTTTTAAGAATTTAACTTCAATAAAAGGAGAAATCCGATGTTATTAAGCATAGTTAAACAATTTAACTGGGTGGATATTTTAGTTGTAATCCTTTTATTTAGAATAGGTTACATCGCGATAAAAAATGGGCTGCCCGCAGAGCTCTTTAAACTCTTGGGGATAATTTCAGCCATTTATCTGTCTTTGCATTATTATACCGCGTTATCAGATTGGATAAGGGCGCATATAGCCGCAGAAAAAAAGATGCCTTTGGAATTTTTAGACTTTTTGGTTTTTCTGGTTTTGGCAATATTAGGTTATCTTACTTTTGTATTATTGCGCAGCATATTCTACCGCTTTATCAAAATGGAGGCAGTGCCAAGGTTAAACAAATGGGGCGGTTTAGTCTTAGGGGTAGCCAGAGGCTTTTTACTGGTCAGTTTAGTAATATTTATGTTGGTAATTTCTAGCATCAGTTATCTAAAAAACAGCGTTAAAAATTC
>CAYHAI010000184.1:0-12421 GCA_964354585.1 uncultured Planctomycetales bacterium | reverse complement strand
ATTGATTATTCTAGATGTATCTCTTGTTTTTGTTGCCAGGAGGCTTGTCCGGCGTCAGCGATTAAAGTAAAGAAGAGCATATTAGCAAAGATGATAGGGCTGTAAACTCTAAGTCAGGAGCCATATGGATATCAGAACTATAGGCTGGGTTAACAATAAAATTAAGATTATCGACCAGACAAAACTGCCTCAAGGATTGGAGTATATTTATATCCCAGATTTAAAGGCCTTGTGGCAGGCGATAAAAAAAATGCAAGTGCGCGGCGCTCCGGCATTGGGCGCAGCCGCTGCCTTAGGCGTATATCTGGGGATTAAGAATTCCCGGGCCAATAATTTTACTGAATTTAGGAAAGAGATAAATAGGATAATTGATTATATAGGTTCATGTCGGCCTACGGCAAGGAATCTTTTTTGGGGCCTTGAGAGAATACGCCGCGTAATGCTAATGCATAGAAATAAACCCACGTTCGCCATAAAGAAAATTATTTTTAGAGAAGCGCAAAAGATAATTGCAGAAGATAGGGCAGCCTGTAGAAAGATAGGCCGTTATGGGGCGGGGTTAATGAAAAATAATGATACCGTGTTAACTATTTGTAATGCCGGTATTTTGGCGACGATTGATTATGGTACTGCCTTAGGCGTAATTTACCGCGCAGACCAAGAGGGTAAGCGTATGAAAGTGTTTGCCTGCGAAACCAGGCCAATGCTGCAAGGCGCTCGCTTGACTACCTGGGAGTTAAAGAAAAAGGGTATTGACGTAACCCTTATTTGTGACAGTATGGCAGCGACCTTGATGCAGCAAGGAAAAATCACAAAAGTGATTGCCGGCGCCGACCGCATCGCGCAAAATGGCGATACTGCCAATAAAATCGGCACCTATAATTTAGCGGTCTTAAGTCATTATCACAAAATCCCTTTTTATATTGCTGCGCCGGTTTCGACTTTTGATTTTACGATTAAAACGGGCAAAGATATTCCTATTGAGCAACGCAAGCCCCAGGAGGTTACTGAATTATTCTTTAAACATCCTATTGCGCCCAAGGCAGTAAAGGTATTTAATTCTGCCTTTGATGTTACGCCGCAGAGTTTAATTACTGCGATTATTACCGATAAAGGAATTATTCGACCGCCATATAGGGAGAATATTAGAAGAATAAAATGAACTTAAATCCTAAATCCGAAACCCTAAACTTTAAACAAACTCAAATTTCAAAACTCAAAACAAATTCGTTTTAGACATTTGGATTTTGGGTTTTGGATTTGTTTAGGATTTAGTGTTTAGGGTTTAGAGTTTTATTATGAATAGTTTAACTGAAATAGGTGAATTTGGTTTGATTAAGAGATTTAAGAAGTCCATAAAACTTGATTCTTCTGTAATTAAAGGTTCGGGCGATGATTGCGCAGTAATAAAATTCAATAAAGATAATTATCTGCTTTTTACCTGCGATATGATAGTGGAGGGTGTAGATTTTATTCCGAGGGATAGTGCATATCTTATTGGCAGAAAAGCTGTTGCTATATCCATCAGCGATATTGCTGCCTGTGCCGGCCTGCCACGTTATTGCCTGGTTTCATTAGGCCTGCCGAAGAATTATTCGCTTGAGTTTATCGATAAGCTTTTTAAAGGGATGTCTGACCTAGCAAGAGAATATAAGATAAATATAGTCGGAGGAGACCTAAGCAAGGCCAAGTATTTGACGATTGATGTAAGTATGTTGGGTATGGTAGAAAAGAAGCGACTAGTTTTAAGAAGCGGGGCTAAAAAAGGAGATATTATCTTCGTCACAGGCTCGTTGGGCGGCTCAATTCGGGGTAAGCACTTAAAATTTATTCCCCGGATAAAAGAAGCGCGCTTTCTGGTGAAAAATTTTCAGGTAAATGCGATGATGGATATCTCTGATGGTTTAGTGCAAGATATAGGCCATATCTTAGAAGAAAGCCAAGTAGGCGCAATAGTTTATGAGGATTTAATCCCTTTGAGTAAAGAGACGCGCAATTTAGATGAGGCACTGCATATGGGCGAAGATTTTGAATTAATTTTTACCTTATCGTGCAAAGAGGCAAAAAAATTAATTGCGAAAAAAATCAATGATTTTAAGCCTATCGGAGAAATTGTGGATAAAAAATATGGTTTAAGATTAATTGATACAAGAGGCAGGGAAAAAATTGTCGCGCCTCGAGGTTTTAGGCATTTCTAAAAATATACACCCCGCACCTTCTAAAAAATTTAAGGTGTAGGGAAAATAAAATTGAGTTTTCGAATATAAAGAAGGTGCGGGGTGAAAATAATCTCTAAATCTGTGGGTGATACGTTGAGGATAGGCAGGAAAATAGCAAAAAATCTACGAAGGGCAGATATAATTTGCCTCTTTGGGGAACTCGGCTCGGGCAAAACCGTTTTGACCAAAGGGATTGCCGCAGGCTTAGGGATTAAAAAAAATGCAATTATCAGTCCTTCATTTGTGCTTATCCGTCAATATTCCGGCCGCAAATTACTACTCTATCATTTTGACCTTTATCGGCTAAAGGCAGCCAAAGATATTCTTAGCCTGGGATACCAAGAGTATCTTTATGATGAGGCAGTCACGGTAATTGAATGGGCAGAGAGGTTAAAATATCTTTTGCCTAAAGAATATCTGGGACTTGAATTATTCATCAGGCAGAATTCACAGCGATTATTTAAGTTTAGCGCCAAAGGCACCCGCTATAAAGAATTGTTGGGAAAGATTTATGAAAATATTAGGCATTGATACTACTACCAAGTTTTTGTGTCTGGGTATTTATGATGGCGCCAAGATATATGAGTATAGTGTGGAATTAGGAACAAGGCATTCGGCCCTACTTATCCCCACCATAAAAAGAGCGCTGGATGCTTTAGGCTGGCATATCGGCGATATTGATTATTTTGCCTGCGGCTTAGGCCCGGGTTCTTTTACCGGTATGCGCGTGGGTTTAAGCACGATAAAGGGGCTAAGCTGGTCGCTGCATAAGCCTATAATAGGGATATCGACATTGGATATATTAGCCCGAAACGCTTTCAGGGTGGCTAAAACTATCGCGCCGATTATTGATGCAAAAAGAAGCCTTGTTTATTGCAGTGTTTACAGAATAAAAAACGGCGGTTTAAAAAGAATGACTCCTTATCTACTTTTGCATAAAGATGAGTTTTTGAAGAAAATTCCCAAGGATGCTACATTACTTGGAGACGCGTTAAGTTTATGGAAAGAAGATATCTTAAGGAAAATAAAAAATGTAAAAATTTTAGATAAAGATTATTGGTATCCTCAGGCGCACAATATCGTTGAGTTGGCTTTAGAGAGAATTAAAGAGAAAAAGTTTAGTCACGCCTTTGAGGTTGAGCCGATTTATCTTTATCCGAAGGAATGCCAAATAAAACCACAGATTACACAGATTTTAAAAAACAGATTACACAGATAAAAATGAAATATATCGGTTACAGGCCGACGTGGGCAGAGGTTAATTTAGGTAATTTAGCTTATAATTTTTACCAGGTAAAGAAACTATTATCGCCGCATACCAAAATTATGGTGACGGTGAAGGCCGATGCCTATGGCCACGGATTAATTCCCGTGACGAAAAGATTGAGATCTTGCGGGGTAGATTATTTGGGCGTGGCTTCTCTTGACGAAGGCATAAGATTAAGAGAGGCAGGGATAAAGTTACCTATTTTAGTTTTAGGCCTGGTGCTCAAAAATGATATCACGCCTTTATTTAAATACAATTTAATTCCTACCTTATGCACTGAAGAACTAGCCGTAGCCTTAAGCCGTAAGGCGCATTCTTTAAATAAAACTATAAATGCGCATATCAAGATAGATACCGGTATGGGCAGGCTCGGCATCCTATACGACGATGCCCTGGGGTTTATAGAGAAGGTGCGTAATCTAAGATTTATAAATATTGAAGGAATATTTACCCATTTCCCTTTAGCCGATACTAATAAAAGTTTTACCTTGCATCAAATAGATTTGTTTAATCATTTAATTGTTAGATTAAATAAACTGGGCATAAACATTCCTTTGGCGCATGCGGCAAATAGCATGGGTGTGATTGGTTATAGAAATAGCCATTTCAATATGGTCAGGCCGGGTCTGGTAATTTATGGCCTTTATCCTAAAGAAAAACTGAACATAAATTTAAAACCGGTCTTGAGTTTAAAAACCAAAGTTATATATTTTAAGAAAGTGCCTAAAGGCTATGGCATAAGTTATGGACATGAATATGTGACTGGTAAAGACACCACGGTTGTAACTTTACCCATTGGCTATGGCGATGGTTATCCGCGTAATTTATCTAATAAGGCGCCGGTTTTAATTAAAGGGAGGCGTTTCCAAATCAGCGGAAGGATCTGCATGGATCAGATTATGGTGGATGTGGGAGATTTAGCCGTTAAGATAGGTGATGAGGTAGTGCTGATTGGAACTCAAGGCAAAAATAGAATTACTGCCGAAGAACTGGCTTGTCTTTGCGGAACTATCCCTTATGAAATTGTCTGTGGTTTAGGCAGCCGTATTCCTCGCGTATATGTAAGTTCAGCCAAACAACTTATGTAGTTCTGGCGAACTCCATAAGTTGTGGCTTCACTTAAGGCAGGGTATGAATCAGATAGAGGGCAGAGAGAAAAGTAACTATATGGCTTAAGGAAGCGGACAGTATAGGCATCAAGATGCCTGCTTTACCCAAGGCAATACCTACCGCGTTTAAGACATAGTATAAAAATCCCACCATTATGGATACTCCCAGCGAAGAAAGCCCGGTAGCGCGTTTTTTCATCTTTAGCGCAAAAGGTATTCCCAAAAAAATAATAATTATGCCGGTTAATGGCGTTGTAAACCTTTGATAAAGGTCTACCTTGAGATTGCGGATAACGGTGGTAGCGCCGCTTTTGGATAATTTCCAGAGATAGTCATTGAGTCCAGCGATGGTCATAAAGT
Organism: uncultured Planctomycetales bacterium; assembly: GCA_964354585.1. Lineage (GTDB taxonomy): Bacteria > Omnitrophota > Gorgyraeia > Gygaellales > Profunditerraquicolaceae > CAYHAI01. Next base: position 7,466 of record CAYHAI010000184.1, on the reverse strand, counting down.
CTATGCGCTGCCGCTGATTTAAAAAATCATTGGGTGTCTCGGTAATTACCATTAATTCTTCTTCCTGATATTGCGGCTCTTCTATAATCTGGCCGTTTTCGTTATAATTATAAGTTACGCTCTGATAAAATGTCCAGAGCCCGTCCTTGTATATTCCTTTATTTGCCACTATTTTTTTAATGATATTTTGTTTTTCGTCGTGCTCTAGGATAATTATGCCTTCCAGGGTATTTAGGCCGGGTGAGAATTTATTGACGAAGTAGAGCCTGTTTTTCAGGCCATACATGGAAAGATTGGTCAGGACTTCTTGTTTTCTGGTTTCGGCTCTTTTAGTGCCGGTTTCCATCTGCTCTTTAATTCTTTCTGTCAGAAGCGAAGACTGCGGCACAAATTTATCATTCACCCAGAATACAAATACAGAAACGATAACCCCAAATATAATTACCGTTTTAGTAATCTGAAATATACTTAAGCCCGACGCGCGCATGGCAATAATTTCATTATTGCGGTTAAGGGTGCCAAAGGTATACAGGGTGGCGATAAGGCAGGCAATGGGCGTGACCTGAACAAAGATAATGGGCAAAAATGATAAATAATACTCTAATAGGATAGTGAGATTAACCTGCTGTTTTAATATTTCGTCTAAGTGGGAGAATACATCCACGATAATATAGAGGAAGAAAAAAACCAGCAGGCAGCCTAAGAAGAGCCCCAAGGCAGATTTAAAGATATAGCGGTCTAAGATGCGCATAGCCTATAAGTTAAAATTGCGCCGATAACCCCCAAAATAATATTCGGCAGCCACATGGCAATTAAAGGCGAGACATAACCCTGTAGGCTTAAGGCCTCAGAGCCCATCAATAAGAGGTAATATATGCCTATAATCACAAAGGCGATGCCAAAATTAATTGTCTTTTCCCGGCGCCGGGTAATGATGGCTAAAGACGAGCCCAAAAGGATAAAGACCAGGCAGGAGAAGGCAAGCGATATTTTTTCCTGTATCTGGGTGACCAGCGGCGCAGGGTCAATGCCTTCTTTTTTTAATTGAGCGATTTCATTTTCTAATTCTTGTATGGTCATATCCTTGGGTTTCTTTCGGATTTGTTCTTTGTCTTGAGCTTGAGCTAAACTTAAGGTCATAAAATAAGTTTTAAAATTTAATTTATAAAAATTGCCCGGTTTTTCCGGGTCAGGCTCATCCGAGGTTCCGCTGATGAGTTTTAGCTTGATTATCTTTTTTTCCGGTATAGCGATAAACTCTCCCTGTTTGGCGACAATGGTGCGCGTGGGCTTATCTTCGCCCTGCGGTTCGTAGATGCGCACATTACTTAGCTTATTCTGGTCGATGCGATAGATAAATAAGATATATTTTTCAAAAGAATTGATGAATACGCCCGGCTCAAGGGCAGCAGTAGGATTTTTCATTCCAACCTCTATGAGGGTTTTTCGGGAGGCATAATGCGCATAAGGTATAACCCGGTCATTAAACACCACCAAAATAAGGCTTAAGATTATACCCACGACCAGTAAGGGCAATATCAGGGTAAAGAGGTTTATTCCGCTTGCCCTGATGGCTACAATTTCATTATCGCCGGATAATCTTCCCAGAGACATCAGCACCGCGGTGAGCGCAGCAATGGGCAGGGTATAGGTCAAAAGATACGGTATCATTAAGAGGAATAGTTTTGCGACGCTATAAATATCCACCCCTTTGTTAATCACCAGGTCGGCGATTTTGACCAGATTACCCAGTATCATCACAAAGGTCAGCACGCCCAAGGCCAGGAATAAAGGCCCGATGAATTCTTTTAAGAAATAATTGCGTAAGATTTTCATATTTAGTTGGCTAAGGTTAAAACAAAGACCATGTTTGCTCCGGCATTTTTTAAGGCATAAGCGGCTTCTGAACAAGTCGCCGCGGTAGTTAATACATCATCTACTAAGAATATATTTTTGCCTTTTATAGATTCTCTTTCTTTCACCGAGAAACTGCCTTTAACATTTAAAATACGTTCTTTCTCTTCTAATTCTGTCTGGGTTTGGGTTGGGCGATGGCGTATAAGTTGGTTGCTTAATACTTTTTTATTGAACTCCTTGGCGATATAGTTACTTAAGATTTCTGCCTGATTAAATTCTCTTTCGCGCAATCTTGTTTTGTGTAAAGGCACAGGGACAATGAAATCGACGTAGTTAACGGGGATATTGTATTCTTTAATAAATTCAACCATCAGTTTACTTAAGGTTGCGCCCAGATGGTCTTTGCCTTTATATTTAAATTCGTGGATTAATTCTTTAATTGAGCCTTCATAGATACAAGGACTGAAGGCGCGGTCAAAGTGCAATGGCCTTTTAATACAGCCGGGGCATAGATGCCCGGCGAAATTAGATTTCTCTAAGTGCCTGCCGCAGGAATAGCAAAAAGGCGGCAGATTTCTTTTAATTTTTTCCCAGCATTGCGCGCAGATAAGATTATCTATTGCCAGGATACCTTTAAGATTTCTCTTGCAGGCCAAGCAGGTCTTAGGGTAAATAATATCTAAGAAAGCATTTATCATCTCGCCCAGCATATCTATATCATAACAATTAAATTAACCTTTGTCAAAAGAATTGACATAGACGGATTCTAAAGGTAAAATAACCCTATTATGGTAAAAGAGAATATAAAAGAATTAAAAATAAGGCTATTAATATTATTAAAAAAAGAGGCCTTCAAAAAGGGCAAGTTTGTTTTATCCAGCGGTAAGACTAGTAATTATTATCTTGATGGCCGCATAATTACCTTAAGTTCTGAGGGCGCTTATTTAGTGGCCAGTATCATTTTAGAGCTGATTAGAGATACCAACATTGCTGCTGTGGGCGGTCCTACCTTAGGCGCAGATCCCATTACCGGAGCAGTGGCAGCATTAAGCCATCTTCAGAAAATTCCGCTTAAGACATTTATTGTCCGTAAGAACGCTAAAGAACATGGCACGCAGCGCCAGATTGAGGGGCCAGCGTTAAAGGCAGGAGAGAAGGTAGTTTTAGTGGATGATGTGGCCACTACAGGTAAGTCATTAATAGAGGCAAAAGAGGTATTGGATAAAATGGGTGTGGTAGTTGAGAAGGCAATAGTAATTGTGGATAGAGGCGAAGGCGCAAAAGAGAATTTAGTTAAAGCAGGCCTGAAACTGGAATCGATATTTGAGATAGAAGATTTGGGTGTTTTTTAGTGGAGATAAAGAAAATAGTGGTGGTAGGCGCAGGCCCTGCCGGAATGATGGCAGCGATAAGGGCTAGCCAACTTCATCAAGATGTCACCCTCATTGAAAAAAATCCTATCCTGGGTAAAAAACTCCTCCTCAGCGGCAAGGGCCGCTGTAATCTTACCAATCTTTGCGACTTAGATACTTTCCTATCGAGATTTTCCCGGAATGCCCAGTTCTTAAGAGATGCCTTTAAGAAATTTTTTCATCCGGATTTAATAAATTTTTTTGAAAAAAGAGGCCTGAAACTCAAGATAGAAAGGCAGCAGCGGGTATTTCCCGTAACCGATGCATCCGATAGCGTCGTTATGCTATTAAAAAAAGAGTTAGAAAAAAATAAAGTGAAAATTTTGTTTAAAACTTACCTAAAAGATATTGTCCTGCAGGAAAACGGAGTGAAAGGATTGATGCTTGCCGGCGGGAGATTTATGCCTGCCGAGAGAATTATTTTAGCTACCGGCGGTGTATCTTATAGTTTTACCGGTTCAACCGGGGAGGGAATAAATTTAGCCCAAAAATTAGGCCATCGCATTATCCCCTTAAGGCCGGGGCTGGTGCCTTTGGAAACCAGGCAGCATTACCCTAAGGTTTTAGAAGGCCTGACCTTGAAGAATATCCGGCTTAAGTTTAGCGATGGCCAAAAACAAATAGTTTCAGAAATCGGAGAGTTATTATTTACTAAATTTGGTATATCGGGCCCTTTGGTTTTATCCTTAAGCGGACAAATCATAGACTGGCTAAGCCAAAATAAGCACGTTTATGTAGAGATAGACTTAAAACCTGCTTTATCCAAAGAGCAACTCCATGGGCGCATTTTAAGAGAATTTAAGTTGAATGCAAAAAAGGCGATTAAAAATACGTTTAAAAATCTATTGCCGCAGCGGTTAGTGGATGTTTTTATAGAGATTAGTAAAATTAATCCTAAAAGTAAACCCAGCCAAATGAGTAAAGCAGAACGCGAAAATTTAGTTTCTTTGTTGAAGGGCTGGCGGTTAGATATTACAAGGGCAAGGCCAATGGAAGAGGCGATGATTACGCGCGGCGGAATTTCTTTGAAAGATATAGACCCGCGCACGATGCAGTCGCGCCTGATTAAGGGGTTGTATTTTGCCGGCGAGATGATCGACGTGGATGCGGATACCGGCGGCTTTAATTTACAGGCGGCATTTTCTACAGGTTATCTGGCTGGTGAAAGCGCGGCATTAAATTGAGATGAAAAACATTTATTTGGCCACTAATTCAAAAGCAAGAAAAAAACTCTTTAAGCTATTCGGGTTAAAATTTAAGGCTTTAGCCAGTAGGATTAAAGAAAAAAGAAGAGCGGGAAGTTTATCTTATGCGGCCTTGGTTAAAGATAATGCCCTGTCCAAGGCCAAAGACGTGGCTAAAAGAGTTAAGCACGGTATTGTAATTGCTGCCGATACCATTGTAGTAGAAGGCAAAAAAATATTCGGCAAGCCAAAAAATTTAAAAGATGCGCGCGTAATGCTTAAAAGATTATCCAGGAGGCCGCAGTGGATTTATACCGGTATATGTGTAATTGATAAAGGTAAAGGTAAAGGTAAAGGTAAAGGTAAAGGTAAAGCGTTAGTTGATTATGAAAAAACCAAGGTCTATATGGATAAACTAAGCAATAAAGAAATAGATAATTATTTTACCCAAGTTTCGCCCTTAGACAAAGCCGGCAGTTTTGATATCCAGGGAAAGGGTGCCTTTTTCATCCGGCGCATCGAAGGCTGTTTCTATAATGTCGTAGGTTTGCCTTTAAGGAAGCTGTATCGGATGCTTAAAAAATTAGATATAAAAATATTTATGCTTTTATATTGCGTATTGGGTATTGCGTATTGCCTAACTTTATCCGGCTGTTCAACCGAATATAATATAGCCACTGGCCAGGAAGAAAAATTTTATTATAGCACGGACAAAGAAATACAGATTGGCCAGTCCATTGCGAAGGAAGTAGAGAAGCAATATAAACCAGTGGATGACTCTCTTATACAAAAGAGGGTAGAGGATATTGGAAAAAAGATTGCCAGTGTCTGCGAGCGCAAGGAGATAGATTATCATTTTCAGGTTTTAGCTGAGGAAGAGGTAAATGCCTTTTCTCTGCCCGGAGGATTTGTCTACGTAAATAAGGGTTTAGTGGATAAAGTAGATAATGATGATGAACTGGCCTGTGTTTTAGCCCATGAGGTGGCGCATATCGTGGCGCGGCACAGTATCAAGAAACTTCAAGCAATTATGGGCTATTCTATATTAAGAGTATTGGTGGCTGTGGTGTCTCAGACAGGCGAGGTAGGTAATGCCGCGGATATTGCTTTTACGGAAATACTTCTGGGCTATGGCCGGGAGGATGAGCTTTTGGCTGACCGCTTAGCCACCCGTTACGCCAAGTTAGCCGGATATAATCCTCACGGAATGATTGACTTTTTAGAGAAGTTACAGGAGATAAACCGCAGAAAGCCGCTCCAGCCCAAGTCATACTTTAAGACCCACCCTTATGTGCCGGACAGGATTCGCGTAGTAAAAGAAGAGTTAGGCGAGAAGATCGATTTCGCCGATTATATCAATATTGAACAGACTAAAGGTAATTAAAAATATATAAGAAACCTTCCTTACGCTATGGTGCGGAAGGAGGGAGTTGAACCCTCAAGGGTTGCCCCATACGCTCCTGAAGCGTACGTGTCTGCCATTCCACCACTTCCGCATAGGTTTAAGTATATCTTACCCTCATTATTCTGTCAAATAAGAATTGCGGCAGGACTTATTTGTTGTTATAATATAATTTTTAAGAAGGGGAAGAGATGATTATTGAGTCTTTTAAAATCACAAGTTTAGCCGTTAGCCAGATTTTCTTATTAGCGGCAATAGGCTATTTTTTGGTAAAGAAAAATATTCTTGGGGTAGAGGGATTAAATGCTTTAAGCCGGCTCGTGGTTGAAATTATCTTGCCGACTTTAATCTTTTGCCAGTTAATTAAAGACTTTAGATTCAACCTATATCCCAATTGGTGGATTTTTCCTTTGCTGAGTATCGCGATAACCGCCGCGGGTTTGGTAGTAGGACTTTTATTTGTCGGCCTGATCAAAGGCCCGCAGCATAAATTGCAGTTTTTAAGTTTGGTTGGTTTTCAGAATTCCGGGTATCTGCCGTTGGCATTGGTAGCGGCATTATTACCCAAAGAAAAAGTAGATACGATGTTTATTTATCTATTTTTATTCCTTCTGGGATTTAACCTGGTAATCTGGTCAGTAGGCGTCTATATGCTTACTTTTACCCGGACAAAGAAATTTGAATTGGGTAGTTTATTCAGCCCGCCGGTAATCGCCGCGGTATTCAGTCTAATTTTTATCTTCTTTGGCCTCAATAAATTTGTGCCGGAGGTATTGCTTAAGCCTTTGCGTATGGTAGGCGATTGCACATTGCCGCTGGCGATGTTTGTCGTAGGCGGTAATCTCGCCCAAATCCATTTAGGGCATGTGGATAAAAAGGCCATATTTTTTATTAGCCTGGCAAAGCTGGTAATTTTGCCGCTATTGGGCTTAGGGTTAATCCTTAAATTTAAATTTCCCGAATTAATCGGGCTATTAATGATTATGCAATTAAGCATGCCCTCAGCCACGACCCTGTCCTTAATTGTCAGGCACTATAAAAAAGAGGATTTACTCATTAGCCAGGGCGTATTTTTTAGCCACGTATTGAGCCTGTTCACCATGCCGGTATTTTTGAGTTTATATTTGGCCTGGATTATGATAAAATGAGTAAAATAATCGCTACCAACCGCAAGGCGCTAAGGGATTATATTGTTTTAGAAAGCATTGAATGCGGCATAGAACTAAAAGGCAGCGAGGTAAAATCATTAAGAGAAGGCAAAATTAGCCTGAATGATAGCTTTGCCCGCGTTGAGAATAACGAAGTTATATTATACAACACGCATATCAGCCCTTATGCACAGGCTAGTTATTTAAACGTTGAGCCGACCAGATTAAGGAAATTACTTTTACACAAGAATCAAATCCGCAAATTAATCGGCCAGGTTGCCCAAAAAGGTTTTACCCTCACTCCTCTAAAGGTATATTTTAGCGACCGCGGCTTTGCCAAGTTAGAACTTGCTCTTTGTAAAGGTAAAAGGCTCTATGACAAAAGAGAAGATATCAAGCGCCGCGAATCAGACTTAGAGATGCGCCGGGCGATGAAGAGTAGAAGAAAGTAGTAGTTGACTTC
>CAYHAI010000183.1:0-3782 GCA_964354585.1 uncultured Planctomycetales bacterium | reverse complement strand
GCAGGAGCAGGAGCAGGAGCAGGAGCAGGAGCAGGAGCAGGAGCAGGAGCAGGAGCAGGAGCAGGAGCAGGAGCAGGAGCAGGAGCAGGAGCAGGAGCAGGCTTTCCATATGGTACTGATCCTTTACGCCAGTTTTTTTTGGGAATATCTAGAGCGTTTTCAGGAGTTACTTTACCTTCATCTTTTATTTTTATAGTTCCCTTACCCCAGTTTTCCTTGGCAATATCTAGAGCGTTTTTAGGAGTTACTTTATTCACCTCTTCTTCAACAGCATCTTTTAATGTTGATTTCCTGTATTCTTTTCTCCATTCACTCAGGCCACCTTTTATATCTTTTGCTTCTTCAGGTTTCATCCCCGTCATTTCTAAAAATTCTGTTAATTTGTCTATAGCATATTGGATACCATCACCGATTGAATCCCACCAATCGACTAGATCACCCAAGAGTGACGGCTGACCTTTTGCAAACTTATAAATATCTTCGAATATAGTAAGAATCCCTGCAAATATGGTCGCCTTAGGATTAAGGATAGCCATGATCCCAATCAATGCTACTTTTAAAGCCGTTGAATGTTTGCTTATGAATTCAAAAAATGGTTTTACTGCTATTAGAGCATCACCGAAAACTTTAATAACATCATCACCAAATCTCATCAACATATCGATCATAGGTTGATTATCTAAAAGGAAATTTCTAAATAATCTTTTACCGTCTAGTAATAATCTTTGTAGATAAAAATTATAGTCTCTGAGATGTTTAACATCCGATTCACTGATTGCCATTTTATTTGGTGTTAATGAATTACTTTTTTCCTTCATCAAATAAATCATATCATCAGAAAAACCTAGATCTTTTGCCATGACAGTACCTAATGCTGTAGGCAATTCACGTAATTTCTTCCCTAGTTGATCCATTAATTTTATGGGATCTTCATGGGGATTTAATCCCAAATAAGCATAAGTACCAATCGGACCACCACGGCCTAATCTTATATTAACTGATTGCGTTTGTAGATTGGCTACCGCACCCGCTATATCGTTTACACTGATACCAGCTTGTAATGCTATTGTCTCGAATTGCTGCAGTTGGGCAATAGATAGGCCAGTTGTGGCGTGTAATTTATCGAATGACAATACTGTATCGAAAACTGATTTTGTCATTCGATACAAACTAAATATTGCTGCACCAGATGCCACGCCAGCAAAAATAAACATTTTTCCAGAAGCAACAGCTATTTTTTCAGAAAAATCACCAACTGTATCACCAAAACCTTTTGTATTTTTAGATGCTTTTTTAGATTTATCAGACATTGTATCGAGAGCCAAATATTCATCAATAGTTTTTTGCTCTGCTACTGCCTGCGCTTTAGTGACAACACCCATTTTGATTGCAAATTCTTCAGCCAGGAAAGCAAGATACTCCAGAGATCCTGCCATATGATCCATTGATGTTTTCGTTGTTGTTATTACGTTTTCAAAAGCTTTTGCTGCTTCTGTACCTGATGTTTTAAATCCTAGATTGAAAAATAATTCACCTAAATTCATTTATTTTTTTCCTTTAGATATGATTGAGTTTCATATTTATTCTTAAACATCAAATAATCATAAGCATTACAAATCAAATCTACTCTTTCACTCATAAGAATACCAGGGGAACCAAAGCCTGACGCTGATAATTCCATTATAATAAATCTATGACGTTCCATATTTATTTTTATTTTAGGTCGGTTGCTTTTATCTAAAGATTTTATTTCTTCGCAAAATATGAAATCAGATTTCCGAAAAAAGGGGAGACGTTTTCCTTTAAAGCATAAAATAATGCTGGTAAAAAATCACCACGAGCTTCTTGACTATCAAAGGTTCTGCGGTCAATTTTTAACCCATTATAAATACATCTTTCAAAACATTTCATCCCTGCTTCAGATAAAACCTTATTTGATAAAATCGAACAAATTGGACCTTTCAATTTTAAAAAATCAACAAATGTAAAATTTCTTTTATCGTCTTCTTCTTTAAAAAATGAAAAATCTTTTATGTCCATATTCATCTCTTCAATCGTTTTTGAAAACAATTGGAATATATTCCAAGAATCTTCAAATGATAAAAGCTGAACCTCTAAAATAGAACCAGACGGTAATTCAATCCTAGTCATTATGCAATTGCCCTTGTAGTTGATGCGAATACATATGTGTATATGCTTATTGCTTGTTCTGAATCACCATCTAGGTTAACAACCATATCAACATTTTTAGTTGGGATACCATTGTTAAGAGTAAGTTTATCAGTTTTACTAACTGTTCCACCAGCGGTACCCTGAGCAGTTCCAGCACCAGTGCCGAATGGTTTTGCTATTTCAGCATTTAATAAAACGTATTTTTCTGGTGCTGAAAGATAAGTTTTTATATAACCATCTAAAGCAATATCATCCTCACTACCACGAATTACATGTACCTCTAGTGTTGCCTGGTATCCAGTTTCATTTTTTATAAAAATAGCACTACCATCTTTTCCTGTTTTTACCGTACCGAGATCATTTTGATAAGTTACTTTTCCAACTTCTCCTGAACATAAATTTTTAATCAATCTCCCGCCAACCGTTATAGTATCTGATCCAAATAAAGACATTGTTGCTGTAGCCATATTATTATCACCTTATTTATTAACATTAATTATTACGGATGTAGAATTTATTGCACCAGCATATTTAATCGCAATTTGTACTAATGGAGCTTTCCTTTGTGCTCTGTCAGCCGTTGACTGAGAAGAAATTGGAGCACTATAAATATAATATCCATGCTGAGAAACATTTCGTCTAAAATCAGAAGGATCTCCAAAAGTATCGCTGCCTGTCCATTCTCCTGGTGCAACAAAACCGTTATTAACTGCCTGATCGCAAATTTTTTGATAAGCGGATTTAAGACCACCCATTCCAGCTTCTGTTTGTGGTATTTTGGTTGCTGTTTGTCTGAGATAATTAAAACCAGCTACTTCTAAAGCGCCTATAATCCAGGTTAGATTATAAACATCGTCAAAAAATTCATTGGCTCCTTGATCGAATGTACAAGGCTGACCAGCAATATTTGGATATGTAATGGCTCCAGTTGTTGCCGCATTAGTTAAATTGGTTTGAGTTAAATCATTATCAACTGTCACTCCACTAAGCGCCTTGAGATGCATTGATGATGTTGTATTCGATCCAGAGAAATTTGTACTCATACCTCTAGATGCATATGACCAAACCATTTTGCCAAGATTTCCAGTAAGAGAGGCATCGGTATGATACATTACTCGTGTATAAGATAAGGATGCACTTTTTACTGAATTACCTAGACCTGTAGCTCCACTTGGCGCTTGTGTATCTGGCAGGAATAGAAGTTTACGATCAGCCTGTGCTACGGCTGCGGCTCTTAGAGCTTCTTGATTAATTCCAGTGCCACCAGTATACCCAGTTGGTCCAGATACACCTAGAGAGAAAACAGGAGCACAACCACCAAAATAAAACATTCCTTCGGCTCTTGAGATCGCTTGCTCCAAAACTTCATCGGTCAACATTGGAACAACAATAAAAAGACCACCGCCAGATATTATGTTGGGAGATTGTGCAAATACTGATAGAGACGCTTCGTAAACTTTGCTGCCTGCTCCCCATTGGACACCAACCTCATACGCTGTGGCATAAACGGCATATAATGCTGTCCCCAATGAAACGGCTGGAGTTTCTTTTGTAAAACAAACTAAATTATTAATAGCATAATTTGCGATACCTGTTGCAGGTGCTAACAC
>CAYHAI010000182.1:0-2799 GCA_964354585.1 uncultured Planctomycetales bacterium | reverse complement strand
TTGAAGATTAAAACACCTTTTGTTATTGCGGGCAAGATCATGGAATATCCTGCCGAGCCGACCGCATCAGACCGCAGAGCAGCCATAGCCGAGTTAAACAAGATGGCTGGAGATTATGCGCCTGCGAAACAAGACATTACTACCAATGGTAAAGAAATACGTTCATGGAGCGTGAAATCGAAGTAAATAAAGCCTACATTGATTTTTTATCAAACCGACAAAGGTATGCAGTCCTTAAAGGAGGCGCAGGTTCAGGCAAATCAATCGCAGCAGTTCAAAAGATAATCCTGCGAGTTACAACCGAGCGAGGCCATCGTATATTGTGCATTAGAAAGGTGGCAACGACTATTCGTAACAGTATCTATCAATTACTTGTCGATAAGCTATTAGAATACGATATATTCAGCGAATTTACCATCAATAAGTCCGAGATGCGCTTCACACATAACGCAACAGGCAACGAAATCTTATGTGCCGGTATGGATGACCCCGAAAAGATTAAATCTATTGCGGGCATCACATCTGTTTGGTGTGAGGAAGCTACCGAATTAGATGAATTAGACTTCAATCAGTTGGAATTGAGGGTGCGAGGCGAAACAGAAAACTATAAACAGTTTATTATCACATTTAACCCCATTAGCGAGCAGCACTGGTTAAAGGGCAGATTCTTTGATGTACCCGACACCGAAACATTGATATTGCATACGACCTACAAAGACAATTCTTTTTTAGATGCCGATTACATCTATCACTTAACCGAAAGGGTAAAAGCCAACCCAAACTTGCATAAAGTTTATGTTTTGGGCGAATGGGGCAAAGTTGACTTTGGTGGCGAGTTTCTTAAAAGTTGGTCAACTATTAAGCATTCCTTAATTGTTCCTTATGACCCATCATTAGCAATATGGCTTTCATTTGATGAAAACGTAAACCCTTACTTCCCATGTGGCATCTTTCAAATTAGTGATGACAATGAAATAAGAATGATTGACTGCATTGCGCTAAAAAACCCAGACAACACGACCAAAGTAATGGGCAGAACAATATTAGCCAAACTACGACAATGGAGGCATAACGGCTTTGTTTACGTTTGTGGGGATAGCACCTCACAAAAGGATGACGTTAAGCAAGAAAAAGGATTCGACTTGTTCCGGTTATTAATTAACGAATTAGATGAGGTTAAACCGATTAGGCGCGTATCGAAATCAAACCCGAACGTGCGCCCAAGTGCTGACTTCTTTAATGCGATTTTAGAGTATAATGAGCAAGGCATTTCATTTGTTGTGGATGAATCCTGCCGCGTGGCAATATTAGACTTTGAGAACACAAAGGAAGACAAGAATGGCAAAGTAGATAAGAAAACCGTAACCGATCCTGTCACCAAAGTAAGTTACCAACCTTACGGCCATTTTTGTGTTATTGGTTCTACAATGATAAAAACTATTAACGGTGAAAAGAGAATAGATAGCATTACAACTGAAGATAAAGTGCTAACAAGAGATGGATATAAAAAAGTTTTAGCAGTTCACAATAATGGTTTAAAAATAGTAAATAAATACAAGTTAAATAATATTGAAATTACTTGCACACCCGACCATAAAATATTTACTTATAACTTTGGATATATTGAGATACAAAAATTAGTAACATATTGGATACAACAAGATATATTTATTTGTATATTTGATGAAAATAAAAAGATATGCAAACAGAAATTATTGAGTATAATGGTGAACGATTTACACGTTACCCGCAATCAACAAACAGAACAGAACGCGTTTACTTTAGTGGGTGGGTTAAAATCAATGGTAAACAAACAAAAAAAAGGCTTCATTGGTACAAGTATTTTATTGAAGTTGGCAAAATACCTAAAGGATTTCACATCCATCACATTGATGAAAATCCGCTTAATAATTCAATCGAAAATCTACAACTTATTTGCGGTAAAAAACATATTGGTGAACATGCTAAAAAAACACTGGCAACAAATCCAATACACAAAGCTAAATTTCATGCAGCAGGTATTGAAGCGGCAAAAGTTTGGCATAAATCAGATGCAGGCAGAGAATGGCATAGTCAACTTGCATCAAAAAGAATGTCAGAACGCGAATACATTGCAAAACAATGTTTGGTTTGCGAAAAGGAATATAAAACAAGGGCGGTACAATCAGAAACAAAATTTTGTTCCAATAATTGCAAATCAGAATACAGACGTAGAAGCGGAGTTGATAACATTAAATCACAATGTTTTATTTGCAGATGCGAATTTGTTAAAAATAAATACAATGCAAAAAAATGTTGTTCAAGAAAATGCTCAACAAGTTTACGACTTAACAGTTGAAGACACGCATGAATACTTTGCTAATGGTGTTTTACTTCATAATTGCGACATTTCAAGGTATTTAATCACAACGGTTTTCGCCTCACAATATGCACGCTTTCAAACAGGCATTATCAAACCGCTTGTTGTTGTTGGTAGAGATGCAGAGTATAAATCAGTTAGTAGATTTTGATAAAACAAACTGTTTAAATTCCTCTTTTAGTTCTGTTTCTTTTTGTTCGTTCCAAACTTGAATTGGTAATTGATACGGTTGCGAAGTCCAAGTATCGCCATTGTATTCAGTAATAAATGAAACATTAATAAAATATCCATCTATTGATGGGCTTGTAGTTGTTATGATAATCATACCACAAACATAATTAATTTTAGTTACATATTTACCAAATATCAAAATTTATTATATTATTTTGCATCATGGCACGATTCTTAAAAACCTCCGACTATCTTTCAATAATTCAAAC
>CAYHAI010000181.1:0-3499 GCA_964354585.1 uncultured Planctomycetales bacterium | reverse complement strand
GTCTTTCCAGGTTAATACTATTGAATTAGCACCTTTTGCAGAAGTCGGATAATAATTACCAGCATAACCCCGACTCCAGATTATATTGTAATCCTCCTTATACTTGTTCCACGCCTCGTTATTCGGGTCGGGGAAGGGGCCGCCACCTATAAAGATATTGTTATAATACTCAACGCCAGTCCCATCAAAACTGCCGAGCCACGGCAGGTCGTTATACGCAATACTGATAGGGCCGTTGTATTTTTGAACTATGTTTTTTGCGTTTAATCCTGTGTTGGCCATATAACCAATGAAAGTATTGTTTCGGCAGACGAAAGTCCCGCTAATCTGAAAAAAGGCATTCGAGTTTCCAATATCATAAAAGCAGTTATTTTCAACTATATGACCGTAATGTCCGCCACCTACAGCTTGATAGAAATACAAGCCCTGTCCAAAAAAATCGTGGACAAGGTTTTTACGAATGGTAGCATAGTGAGACCTTATTGCCATAACAGAACCCCGGTGCGTATCTTCGACAGCATCCGTGGGCGTGAATACTACGGCGGAGGTCTGTGGATACGAGGCACGTTTGCCAATATATCCACTGACACAATTTCTGACGTATAGGACCCACCTGGTGGATTCCCACCGATAATTTATCAGTATTGATTTGGAAATTGAGCCATCTGCAGGCTGCCATATCTGCTCATTGAGAACAAAACCTGGGTCTGGAGTCTGCGGAAAAACCGCAGGGTCTAAATAGACTTTAGAGCAGGGAAAATACTCATTGGCCGTATCATACGAACCGCCGTGAATATTGTTTAGCTCTACCAGGGCATTATCGCTGCCGGCATAGAGATTTATAATCGAACCATTCCAGCAATCACAGATTCTGTTGTGTCTGACAATAATGCCTGGACAGTGGTCAAGATAAAAACCCTGACTAAAATCGGTTATGTTGCAGTCCTGAATTGTGATATTACTACCTTCCGAGAAAAGTATGGCTTGCCCGTTAAGGTATTTGTTCTTGGGTTTTATCTTTAGCTTTTCCAATATCATATAGTTCTGTCTCAAGGCACAAAACAAAATGGAAGGAGCGTGATTCCACGGCTCGTTCGGCTCTGGTAAAACTCTATCGTGCTCACTAAAGTAAATGCCTTTAAACTTCATATACCTATTGATGTTTGATGAATTGTAAATGTAGAGGGTACTAATCTCTGGCTCGTGTCCTGGTGCATTCTGATAAGTAATCCAGTCTGTTCCGGCGGTGGCGTAATTGTAAAGATAATATCTGCCGTATTTACCATTCTTCAAATACACCGTATCACCGCTGGTTACTTTCGCTCCCGCTCCCGTATAATTCGGCTCAGCCCGAACAATCGTCTTCCAGGGCTCTTCGCTTGTGCCGGGATTTGCATCGCTGGAACTAACATCATCGGCAGTGCCAAGGATTCCGTCTTCGCCTACGCCGTCGATATCCAGATAATACGTGGCTGCCTGGGCGGTTTGGGGCAGGATGAGCCAAGATAAAATTAGAGTAATGAGTATTGCGTATTGAGTATTGCGTATTGAGTTTTTCATCTTCTTTGCCTACCTTTATAGATGTAGGGCAGGTTTAAACCTGCCCTACATCTTGTTCCCTATTCAACGGGAAACTTCTCAATCAACCCTATTCTAACTTTAACCGGTAATCTATTTCTCTAATTTCTCCATCAGCGGTTGTAATCTTTAACTTCAACTCAATTTCTTTTTTGCCCCAGAAAATGCCATGGATAATACCTTTCTTTTTGTCTATCCATAACCCGAAAGGTAGTTTTTCTCCTTCTGCTAATTCCCAACTAAGAACCTCGCCTTGCTTATCGCTCACCTTAAGTTTATATGCCCTGAATATCAAGAAGTGACCGATTTTCTTTAGGCTAACTACCTGCATCTCAATTATCTCCTCTATCTTTTTGACTGCTTCATCAGGAGCAAGTTGCGACTGAGGCGCAACTGTAACCATTGGTTTCTGCTCAATTTTTTTGATTTTAGGCGCAGTTTCTCTACCTTCTTTGTAATAAACAGGCGCAATATATGGCTGAGATTCTTGGACTTGCGCCAGAGGTTCTGCATAGTTCTCTTGTGGTAGAATTGTATTCGCCTGTTTTGAAGTAACCTCGGGGACTTTGATTATTTTCTTTTCTTCGCTTTTAGCGGGCTGGGTTATAGTGGGAACGATATATACTACTGAGCGACCAACGCTCTCTTCTTTGGATTCTTCGGTTGTCGCTTCTTGAGATTCTTCGGTTGTGGCGGTAGCAATGACGTTAGTTGGTGGGGTAACAGTTTCAGGTACAGTACTCGGTATTGTTACTGGCGTTTCAGCGTATAATCCCAAACTTATTACCTCCGCGCCTTTATTTCCTAAATCATCTTCAGCTTCAATCATAGCCTCTATTTCTTTTCCTTCCTCTAAGGTAACTATTTTTGCTTTAGGCGTTTTCTCGTCGTCAACCACATAGAGAATCACGACATCTTTGCTGTCAGCAAGCAAATCCTTAGGAGTTAAGTATCTTTTAAGCGGCGAGATGATGCGGATTTTAACTTTGGTCTTGAGAGTTATTTCTGCGGTTACTGCTGCGCTGGGATTGCCGGCTGCGTCTTGGGAAACAATGGTTAATTTATTTTTACCTTCCTCTAATTTAACCACGCAGGACCAATTAGTTTGCGCATCTATACCTACTTTTTCCTCTCCGTTTACCAAAATATTAGAATTAGCATCTTTGGTACCTGACAGCTTAAGCTCAGAATCTTTGGTTCTGCTGGGAATGCTATTCACTGTGGGTTTTTCCGGTGGTTGCGTATCTAAGATGATACTATCGGAAAATACCTTGCCTTCATTGCCCGCAGCATCTATAACCTTGGCATAGATAGTCCGCAAACTATCTCCTGAAGATAGTGTCCAGTCTACGGATTTTGCATAATTTTGGGGAGATGACCATTTAATGCCATCTTCGGAAAATTGCATCTTTGCCAAACCAGAGCCTAAATCACGGGCTGAGATACCCAGGTTAACCTTCAGGCTATTGGTGTATTCTACGCCTTGATTAATCACCAGTGAACAATTATCCGGAGGCGTAGAATCCACAAAAACTGCAGATACAGATTTATCGGTGTCCATTTTGAGAGCAGCCGGATTGCTGGTGCCGGATAAATCTCCTGACCAGTTGACAAAGGTGTAACCTTCATTGGCTACGGCAGTTAAAGTTACAGGTGAATCTTCATCGTAAGTCTCTTGGTTAGGGTTCTTAGTGACTGAACCATTGTTGGCTTGAATATTTAATTTATATTTACGGATGAAATTACTTACTGTAATCGTAATCGTCTCTGAGTCACTGAGTTTTCCGTCGCTGACTGAGAAGGTAATCTGGTAAGTATCTGCCTGCTCATAATCAGGCGTCCAGCTAAACTTTGCACCACTTAGGCTTGCGCCTTTAGGCAGTCCGGTAGCAGAATAAGTTAGGCTATCACCATCCGCATC
>CAYHAI010000180.1:0-6207 GCA_964354585.1 uncultured Planctomycetales bacterium | reverse complement strand
ATATGTCTTCTTTAGATATTACATAAATGCTTCGTCCATTTCCTCTCCGCCAATGCGTATGGATTTAGAAAAAACCACGCCCGCCAGAGCAATTACGGCACTCTCCGTGGTGCCTCCACCAATATCTATAATCATATTACCTATGGGTTCCTGTATAGGAAGACCTACGCCAATTGCGGCAGCAATAGGCTCCTCAATTAAAAAGACCTCTCGCGCGCCCGCGCGCTCTGCTGATTCCTTAACCGCGCGCCGCTCCACCTCAGTAATCCCTGAGGGTATAGCAATAACTATGCGCGGCCTGAGTTGAAATCTGCGGCGCCTGACCTTTCTGATAAAATGCCTCAACATTGCCTCGGTTATTTCAAAATCCGTGATCACGCCGTCCCTCATCGGCCTAATCGCTATTATATTGCCGGGGGTACGGCCAAGCATACGTTTAGCTTCTTCGCCTACTGCCAAAACATGGGATGTGCCCCGTTCAATAGCCACCACTGAAGGCTCACAGAGAACAACACCCTCGCCCTTTACGTAAACAAGAGTAGTGGCTGTGCCCAAATCAATACCGATATCATTTGAAAACAGGCCTTGAATATAATTGAATAATTTCTTGACTATCTTTTTGAATTTTACCATCTTAGTCTCCCTGCCTGCCGGTAGGCAGGCTTTTAAATTTTAATATTAGCAATTCTATCAGAGATTAAACCCTATGTCAAATAAAAATTTAGCAAAAATTTATTGTATTAAGGTCCTTAAAAGGTGGGTAAAATCAGGAAAGGACTTATCTATGCAGGAGATATCATCTATATAAGTCTTACCTTTTGCCCCAAGGCCAGCCACCACCATACTCATCGCGGTGCGATGGTCGGCGAAGCTTCTAACTCTTGTACCTTTAAGCTGTTTTACGCCTCTAATAATAATATTTTCTGACTTATCGCCCTTAAGAATTTCGATATAAGCGCCCATTTTGCTTAAATTTTCAGACATTGATCTTATCCGGTCGGTCTCTTTTACGCGCAGTTCACCTATTCCTTCAAATATGGTCTTACCTTTGGCAAAACAAGCAGCCACCATTAAAATCGGCAACTCATCTACCAAAGAAGGAATTTCTCTTTTCTTAACAAACACGCCTCTTAATTTACTACTTTCCACTACGATGTCTCCCATAGGCTCGCCACTGGTGACCTGGTGACCTGGTGACCTGGTGACTTTTATATCCGCCCCCATTCTCTTTAAAACTCTAATCACGCCTATCCGCGAAGAATTTAAACTTACATTTTTAATACCAATCCTGGAATTAGGTAAAATTGCTGCAGCCACCATAAAGAAACTGGCAGAGGAGATATCACCGGGTACATAAATCCTCTTCGGCGAGACTAATTCCCTGCCTCCTTTTATAACTATTTTATTTGCTTTGACTTTTATATCTGCTCTAAATAGTTTGAGTATGCGTTCAGTGTGATCGCGTGTGCTTATCGGTTCAATAATCTCGGTTGTCCCTTTGGCATAAAGCCCAGCCAATAAAATTGCCGATTTCACCTGCGCCGAAGCCACTGGCATCTTATAAGTAATGAGCCTAAGATTCCCTCCACTGATAGTAATGGGTGGATATTCTTCTATGCGGTTTGCGGTTTGCGGTTTGCGGTTTGCGGTTATTTCAGCCCCCATCAATCTCAATGGCTGAGTTACGCGTAACATCGGCCTGCGGGAAAGAGATTTGCCAGCCTTTAGTCTCACCTCAAAGTCCTGAGCCGCTAAAACACCTAAAAGAAGACGCAGCGTAGTACCAGAATCACCTACAAATATAGACCCTTGCGGTTTCTTTAATCCAGAGAGCCCTTTTCCGAATACGCTAATTATAGGACGCTGAGCTATTCCTAATCGCTCCTGCTTTATCTTGATGCCTAATTTTTTAAAAACGGTTATTGTAGAAAGGCAGTCTTCGTTGGTAGGGAAATTTTCCAGGGTAGTTTTACCCTGTGCTAGGGAGCTTACGATTATACAACGGTGGGCGATAGATTTATCGCCTAAAAGAGCAATTTCTCCTTTAAGAGATAAAACCTGCGGGACACAAAAAGATTTCATTTACCTTTGCGCACAACTCTATCATTCTCATTAATCTTATCTTTGATGCCGCTGGTGATGAAATCGGCAGCAGCCATAGAATCATGGACCTTCTCTATCTTAACATCGCCTATATATTTATTATCATGATAAACAGAAAATACATTATCTATCCCTACGCCGTCTTTGCTACCCACATTTATGACTGCAAAATTATAATCCCTATTTACTACCAGTACCTTGCCTTCTAAGGCAGGAACTAGAGCCTTCTGCGTTTTGGCCTTTGCCTGCGGTTTGGCCTTTGCCTCTTCAACCGGTGGCTGCGCAGACGGTTGAGTTTCAGGGTTAACTACTATTTTACCTAACTCTACGCCCTGGGATCGCTCTTCTAAATCCTTTACCTTTGCCTCTAATTCTGCTTTTTTAGACCCTAATTCTTTTAATTGTGCCTGTATTCCTTCTACATCCTTTTGCGCCTGATTAAATTTCTTTTCTAAATCCGACCTTAATGCCTTTTGCTGCTCTAAGTCTGTTTTTAATTGGTCTATCTTAGCTAACGCTTCCTGTTTTGCGGTTTTTTCTTCCTGCAATCCGCTATTTAATTTATTAATATTCTCTTCGGCCAACTGAAGTTTCACCTCCAAGTCAGAACTTTTCTTCTTGTAATCCTGGAGGTTTGTCTCGGTTACCTTCAGCCTTGTCTTTATCTCCTCTAATTCCCCTTGCAAGGCTAAATTCCTGGCTCGCTCTTTTTGTAAAAGATAAAATACGCCCCCGACCAAAGATAAGGAAACCATGATTAAGAGAATCAATAAGATGACGGGTAATTTACCTCTATTGCTCATTTCTCCTCCTTTTCTCTGTTATTTTATGACCCCTATTTATTTTATACTATAACATCACTTAAGTAAAAATCAAGATAAATTTTTAATGACGACACAACTTATGGAGCGAAAGCGTTCATAAGTTGTTGTCGGAATTAATCCCGCACCTTTGAAATATTCAAGCATTTTTTAAAAATTATTCTTTGTTTTTATCTGAATAATACAAAGGTGCGGGATAAATTCGGCCAGCAAACTTACGTTCACTTCGTTCCGTAAGTTTGGGCCTCATTTATAAAATCCACAAATTCCTTTGGGATATCAGAGGAAAACTCAACAAATTTTTCTGTGGCCGGATGCATAAAACCAATGGATTTAGCGTGTAAGGCTAAACGGATGAATCTATTATCCCTGCCATACTTATTATCGCCTAAAATAGGATGCCCTAAGAATGCCAGATGAACTCTTAGCTGATGGGTCCTTCCGGTAAATGGCTCTAATTCTAATAAACTAAAGTCCTTAGTGCGCTTTAAGGTGCGGCAATAAGTCTTGGCGTATTTTGTCTTTTTCCCAAACCCTACCGACATATTTTTTCTTCTAAAGGGATGCCTGCCGATGGGTAATTCAATAACCTGTTCATCAAATTCCATTTTACCTTTTACCAAAGCAATGTATTTACGCTTAATAGTGTGTTTGGCAAATTGCCGAGAGAGATTAAGATGGCTAGAATTATTCTTGGCAATCACTAAAAGGCCGGAGGTTTCTTTATCTAATCTATGCACAATACCTGGCCTTTGCGGATTAATGTCTGATAATTTTTTAAATTGATATAAAAGAGCGTTGACTAAGGTATGCTCGTAATTGCCTGGCGCAGGATGGACGACTAAACCCGGCGGTTTATTTATTATTGCCAGCGCCTCGTCCTCATAAACAATATCCAAAGGTATATTCTCTGACTGGAGATTGTCCGCTTTTTTATCTTCAAGCACAATCTTGAACTCATCGCCTGTTTTTACTTTATAATTAGGTTTAACTCTTAAACCTTCTTGGGTTGCTTTACCCTCCAGAATTAATCTCTGTATAAAGGTGCGGGAAAATCCCAGATTTTTCTTATTAGAAAAATCTAAGAGGACTAAATCTAAACGCTGACCCGCCTGCGGCAGCGATACTTTTAAGGCATATTCCTGCATTTTATTTTCGGGATTTTATAATGAAAAACAGTTTAAAAATGGCAAAAGAAAATACCAGAATACTTATAATCTGAAATATGGTCAAATTTAAAAAAATAATCTCATTATCCCGCCGCCAGAACTCAATAAAAAATCTTTTTAGGGAATAAAGCAAAAGATAAAGAAAGAAAATATATCCTTCTTTATGCGGTTTATTTTGAAAAAATCTTAAAATAATAAAGATAAAAATTAAAATTAACGAAGAATAGAGTTGTATGGGAATAAGAGTCCTGCCGAAACAACAACCGTTTAAGAAACAACCAATCCTGCCGAGGCCTTGAGCCAACGCTACATATGGCGCAATTAAATCAAATATTTTATATACGGATAGTTTCTTCTTTTTTAAATATATCACCCCGCAAATTACGGCTAAGGTTAATCCGCCAAACCAAGACAAGCCTCCCATTTGTAACATAACGATTTCTAAGGGATTCTTTAAATAATAGGTTATATTTTCGACGATATAGAAAAGGCGCGCCCCGATAATCCCGGAAATAAAAGCGATAAACCCAAAGTTAAAAATTATCTCAGGGCAAATACGCTGTCTTTTGGCCTCAAGCCTAGCCAAGGTAGAAACAACCAAAAAAGCTACTACCAGCATAAACCCATAGGAGTAGATAGTAAATGGACCGATTTTACAGATTATTGGATGCATCGTCTTAAATCCTAAATTCCAAACTCTAAATCCTAAACAAATCCAAAACCCAAAATCCAAATGTCCTAAACGAATTTGTTTTGAGTTTTGGGTTTAGAATTTTGAGTTTGTTTAGAGTTTAGGATTTCGAGTTTAGAGTTTTATCGTTACCCTTTATTATAGAGTAGCCCAACAATATCGCCCCGATAGTTATGGCGCTGTCAGCGATATTGAATACTGGCCAGATACGAAAATCTAAAAAATCAATCACATATCCGAAAAATAAACGGTCAATAAGATTGCCTAATGCGCCTGCCAATATAAGGCTTAAAGAGATACTGCGGGATTTTCTATATCTATTATTTTTAAGGTTAAAATAAATCAAAATTATGGTAAGTATAGAGGTAAATATAAATAAAGGAACCTGATTTTTTAAAATACCAAAGGCTGCACCGCGATTATGAATAAGCGTAATGTGAAATATTCCTTTTATTATAGGTATGGATTGATTTAAGAATAAATTCTTAGTGATGAAAAATTTAGTGAGTTGGTCTAAGGAAAGGGTGATTGATACGATGATAAAAATCATCGGCAAGGATTAGGCCTATCTCTTCTCTTTTTTCTCTTGGCACTTGACACAGAGGCGCGCAGAGGGGACTGCTTTTAATCTCGTCTTGGTGATAAGGCTGTGGCAACTTTCGCAGATACCAAAGCTACCTTCTTCTATTTTCTTCAGGGCATCATCTAATTCATACAATATTTCTCTTCCACTAGAAGCCAGGCCCAAAGAAAACTCCCGGTCATATGTGTCTGTGGCAACATCGGCCATATGGTAGGTATAACCGGATATATCTCCGGCAGCATCTTTTTGCGATTTCTTCAAGGTATCATCAGAGATATGTTTGATGCCTTCTAAAATCTCTTCTTTTCTTCTTAAGATTATTTTCTTAAACTCGGCTAATTCTTTTTTATTAAATTTCTTTTTTCCCGAATTTCCTAATCTTTTTCTTGTCGGTTCGGGATCCCGATAACTTTTTTTTCTATTCATTTTTCGGGACACTTTTCTTTCTCCTCTTGTATTTCCTTCAGGCACCTTTCGCAGATTAAAGGATGCGTTTTATCCTGGCCTACGGATAAAGAATAATTCCAGCAACGCGCGCATTTGATTCCGTCTGCCTTACTAACTTCAATTGCAATATCCTTGGGTAAATTCTTATCTCTAATGACATCGGCCTGCGAGACCTTAAAAACTTCACAAAGTTCGTTTCTTAAGCTTTCTAAGAATGTATAACGTTCTAAGGTTTTTGTCAATAGTTTTATTTTTGCATCAAAGGAACTGCCGATTTCACCAGTGCCGCGTTTTTCTTCCAAAATCTTATTAATATCAGGAATCAAGACGCTTATTTGATTATGGAAATCACTGATCGCTTCGTCTGGCCTAAATCCCTTTGGCCAACCAAGA
>CAYHAI010000179.1:0-15457 GCA_964354585.1 uncultured Planctomycetales bacterium | reverse complement strand
GGAGACTTTATCTTACATAGGAAAGATGGATAGGCTAACAGCGGTTATAATTACAAAGAATGAAGAAAAGAAGATAAGCCGTTGTCTAAAATCACTTAAGGGCGTTGCTGATGAAATTGTTGTAGTTGACGATTTGAGTATTGACGCTACAGTTGAAATCTGCAAAAGCTTTGGCGCTAAGGTAATTTCTAATGAATCTAAGGGGGATTTCGACAAGCAGCGTAATTTGGGTATGGAGCATGCTTGTGGAGATTGGATTTTACAAATGGATGCTGATGAAATAATTCCTCAAGATACAGCAAATAAAATAAAAGAAACACTAAAAGATCCTAAGGATTTTGCTGCTTTTAAATTGCTAAGAAAAAATTACTTTATAGATTATCCCCTAAAAAATGCCGGTAGTTATGATTATATGATAAAATTGTTAAAAAAAGGAAAGGCAATTTATGTAGGAAGCAGCGTACATGAGACGTTAAAGTTATATGGACCCGTGGGTAGTATCGAGGCCGAAATAGATCATTATCCATTTAATTCTATTAGGGAGTTTATAGAAAGATGCAATTTTTATACTGACGTTGAGTCAGGGCAGATTCTTAGAAACACAGAGAAGATAGATTTTAGAGAGATAAAATATCGTCTTACATGGAAATCACTTAAGTTATTCTGGAAATTGTATATTAAAAAAAGGGGATATAAGGATGGTATGCATGGATTGGTCTGGTGTATCTTGAACGTAATAGGGCCTCAAATCAGATGGCTTAAGATTTGGGAAAAAGCGGTTAAAGATGGTAAGTTGAAATGAAGCTGTCTATAGTCGTGCCTGCGCATAACGAACAAGCAAGTATCGCCGCGGTCATCAGGGCGCTTGAGCAGGGGATAAGGTATACTCATGAGATAGTGGTGGTTGACGACCACTCTACAGATAAGACCGCCGAGGCGGTGGCAGGATTAAGCGTTGAATACAAAAACCTGCGGCTGGTGCAAAACCTTGATAGCCCTGGTTTTGCCAACGCTTTAAAAACTGGTTTTAATAACGCCAAGACGGATATCGTAATTCCGGTGATGGCTGATTTATGTGACGACCCTTATACAATAAACAAGATGTATGAAAAAGCACAGGAAGGATTTGATATAGTTTGTGGTTCAAGGTATATAAAAGGTGGTAGGAAAATCGGAGGTCCGGTTGTAAAATCCTTTTTTTCTCGCTTTGTAGGCGTATCTTTACATTATCTTATTGGCATCCCCACTTATGACCTTTCCAATTCCCTTAAGTTATACCGTAAGAAAGTTATTGAGAATATCAACATAGAATCGCAGGGTTTTGAAATCTCTGTTGAGCTGCCGCTTAAGGCATATTTCCTGGGTTATAAAATTAGTGAAATACCAACTACGTGGACAGACAGAAAACAAGGTAAGTCGAAGTTTAACGCCTCTAAAGAAGGGCCCCGCTACCTTAAATTATACTTGTGGGCAATATGGAAAAAATTAAGCAGTCTATTTATTTCTTATTAATCGCTATTCCCTTCGTAGCCAGTTTCTCTTCGGCATTGGTGAATATCTTTATCGGCTTTACTATATTTTTCTATTTAGTCTATAAGATAAGCAAGAAACAATTTCCGGTAACTAAAACCCCTGTAGGGCTTGCCTTTCTGTTATTGGTTATCATTTCCTTAATTTCGTTTTTTAATTCCGTAAACTTAAAGTCAAGTCTTGGTGGCATAGGAAAACTGCTGAAGTATGCTTTTTTATTTATGGCGTTAGCTGAGTTTCTTAAGGATAAGACACATCTTAAAAGAATAGTAATAGCGATAATCTCTGGGTTATATATTGCTTGCCTTGACGGATTTTACCAGCTTTATTTCGGCAAAGACCTCTTCAGGGCTAAGCCCTACGACTTTGTGATTGGGATTGCGCGCATAAAGGCAGCGTTTCCGCATACTAACTTATTTGCCGCTTATTTAACGTTACTCTTGCCGCTTGCGGGTGTTTTGTTTTTATATTACCTAAAAGGAAAACGCAAGGTACTTTTCGGTTTACTCTGCGCCTTAATTACCTATGCGCTCTTTTTTACTTTTTCAAGAGGGGCAATAGCGGGGATGGCAGGAGCATTTTTGTTTATGGCTTTGGTAAAAAAAGATAAACTGGTTATAGCGCTCTTGGTAGTAGCGCTTATTTTAATTCCTTTCATACTCCCTAAAAATATCAAAAATTGGGTGAAGAATACAGATTATGTCTGGGAGATATTTTTGAATAAAGAGAGGATGAATATCTATCGGACCAGCCTGAATATGATAAAAAGTCATCCTTTACTAGGCGTAGGGGTGAATACCTATTGCCTGAACTATCAAAAGTATAAGATTCATGAAACCTACGGTTTTACCGGAGACGCTAATTATTATGCCCACAATATATTTCTACACATGGCTGCCGAGATAGGTTTATTTGGGTTATTTGTATTTTTATGGTTGCTTTTTATCATTTTTGTGCGCTGGAAAAAGTTTTGGTTTCAATGTAGTTCGGATTTCCTTAAGGTCTGCAGCTTAGGGATAATAGGCGGGATAATCGCTTTTTTGGTAAACGGGCTTACCGAAACAAATTTATATTATTCAAAGATAGCAACACTGTTTTGGTATCAGCTAGGGCTCTTATTAGGCCTCTTCAGAATAAACAAGGAGGATGCCCGGTGGTTTTTGAATGGAAATAAAAAAAATCCTTATAATCCGGTCAGATAGGTTCGGAGAATTTATTTTAAATACCCCGGCGATAAAGGCAGTAAAGAATAAATTTCCTGCTGCTTCTATAGCTCTTATGGTTAGCCCCGTCGTAAAAGAAATTGTTGAGGGTTGGCCTATTATTGATGAAATTTTAGTTTACCCTAAAGGCAGACTCCAAGGTATTTTGAGTTTGGTATCTGAATTTCGCAAGAGAAAGTTTGATTTAGCGATTGCTTTGAATCCGAAAAAGGAATTCCATATTGCCACTTTTCTGGCGGGGATCCCTGTTAGAGTTGGTTATAATCGTAAATTCGGTTTACTGCTTTCTCATAAGATACAAGACAAAAAGCATTTAGGTCAGAAACATGAGGTAGAATATAATTTGGAACTGCTTAAGGCCATTGGTATTAATTGCCAGGATAAGTCGTTATTTGTTTCTTTTGATAGAGAAGACGAAAAAGTTGTTAATTTCGTCTTGGGTGAGCGAGGTGTTTCAGATACTGATAATATCATTGTAGTTCATCCGTGGACTTCAGACTCAGTCAAACAGTGGCCTCTTGATAATTTCGCTAAGCTGGTAAAAAGTTTATTAAAAGAGATAAGTTTAAAAGTTATAATTATCGGTAGTAAGGAGGAAGTCGGGCAGAGTGAAGAGTTTTGTAAAGATAAAATAGGCCTTATAAATTTGACTGGTAAATTAACCCTCAGACAATTAGCGGCATTTTTAAGAAGGTGTAAGTTGCTTGTTTCTAATGACAGCGGGCCGGTGCATATAGCGGCAGCAGTGGGAACGCCGGTTGTGGCATTATTTAGAAGCGATTTACCAGGAAAAAGCGCCAAAAGATGGGGGCCGTGGGGCCAAGGGCATATTGTAATTGAGAAAAGCAATCTTTATGATATAACGGTGGATGAAGTATTTGATAAAGTAAAGGAGGTATTAAAAAGGTAGATGGATTACGCAGTTATTTTAGCCGGTGGCGTCGGTAGCCGTTTTTGGCCTTTAAGCAGAAAGTCTCTGCCCAAACAATTTTTAAGAATTATGGGAAGAGATACTTTTCTTGAGGCCGCCATTAAACGTGTCCAGACAATTATTCCGCATAAAAATATTTTTATTATCACCAACCGGATTTATTTGCAAGAAATAAAAAGGCAATTGCAAAAATTTAGGGTGCCCCAAGAAAATATTATCTTAGAGCCCAAGCCGCTAAATACCTTACCGGCAATTAGCCTTTGTGCTTGGCTTATAAGCCGCAAGGACACCCAGGCAAATCTCTTAGTTTTACCTTCCGACCATTATATTAAAGACAATAGAGGCTTTAAGAAGACAATGTTTAAGGCATTAAATTTGTCTGCTCAGGGTTTATTGTGCCTTATCGGCATAAAACCCGATAAGCCATGTTTAGGTTATGGTTATATTCAAACAGGCAAAAAAATAGGTAAAGGCGCCTATTCTGTGGACTGTTTTATAGAGAAACCTAGTTTGAATACCATAAAGCGACTTCTTAGAAAAGGAGGCATACTCTGGAACTCAGGTATTTTTTGTTTCAAGGCAAAGGTTATATTAGAGGAAATAAAAACCTATGTTCCGAAACTCTATGCCCAGATTATAAAGATAAAACAAAAACAGGATATCAAGAAGGTTTGGCCTAAGATTAAACCGAATTCCATAGATTATGGCCTCCTTGAGAAAACTAATAACTTAGCTATGGTACAGGCCGAATTTTATTGGCGTGATTTAGGTAGTTGGGATGTATTGTGCAATGCGCTATCTAAGGATAGAAAAAATAATATTATTTTGGCTGATTGTATTAACTTAGATAGCGTAAATATGTTAGTCTTTTCATATGGCTCGCGGCGACTTATCGCCACAGTAGGTTTAAAAGATGTAATTATTGTTGATACCCCGGATGCGCTTTTGGTCTCTAGGAAAGAGAAATCCCAGGAGATAAAACGCGTAGTGGAATTGTTAAGGCAGAAAAGAAAAAAGTGTGTATAGAAAAATCCTGATTATCAATCCCTTTGGTCTTGGCGATGTCCTGTTTACCACGCCCATAATCCATACCTTAAAGGATGCCTTTCCTGATGCAAAAATAGGTTATCTTTGCAACCGCCGCGCAAAAGAAATATTAGAAAGCAATCCTTACCTAGATTTGATTTTTGTATATGAGAGGGATGAATTTGAGCAGGTAAAAAGAAAATCATTTTTTGTTTGGATAAAAGAATTAAGCTCTTTCTGGGGAGAAATAAAAAAGGAACATTTTGAGGTAGCCATTGACTTCTCTTTAAATACACAATATGGTTTTTTTAGTTGGCTCTGTGGGGTAAGGCGAAGAATCGGTTATGATTTTAAAAAACGCGGCAGGTTTTTAACGGAAAAAATAAATTTAACTGGCTATGCTGATAAACATATTATAGACTATTATGCTGACCTCTTAAAATATTTGGATATAGATTTAAAATACCGGAACTTTGAATTATATCTAAAAGAAGAGGATAAAAACTGGGCAGAAGGAATTCTTGCCCGGGAAGATATGGATAAATCTGGCCTTCTGGTGGGGATTATCCCCGGGGGAGGCAGGAGCTGGGGGAAAGATTCATATTTAAAGCATTGGCCAACGGAAAATTTTGCTCAATTAGCCGATAAAATAATTGAAAAATATAAAGCCCAGATTATAATAATGGGAGATTTTTCTGAGCAAGAATTGGCGCATAAAGTAAAAATGGATATGCATTATAAGGCAATAGATTTTTCAGGAAAGACGAATATTGGGCAATTTTGCGCTTTATTAAGCAAGACAAAATTGGTTATTACCAATGATAGCGGGCCATTGCATATGGCTGTAGCCTTGGGTAAAAGAACCCTTTCATTTTTTGGTCCGGTTGACCCGAAGGTTTACGGGCCTTATCCATTAGATACAAAACGCCATATGGTTTTGCGTACTAATTTAGACTGTAGCCCCTGTTATCATAATTTTCGTTTAGCTGATTGTAAGATTAACAAGGAATGTTTAGAAAGAATAGATGTTGAACAGGCCCTAAATGCAGTATCAAATTTATTATCAGGAAGCGAGGGTTATTAAAGTGGCAATAAAAATACCTATTTCAGACCTCAAGAAACAAATTGCGCCTATACGCACAGAAATAGACAATGCTATCAAAGAAGTAATTGATAATGCAAATTTTATCTTAGGCAAACAAGTGCAGGATTTTGAAAACGAAGTTGCCAAATATTCTAATCTGAAATATGCGGTTGGCGTATCTAATGGAACAGATGCGATAAAACTGTCGTTATTGGCTTTAGGGGTTAAATACGGCGAGGGGGTAGTATGCCCTTCTTTTACCTATTATGCTACGGCCGGAGCTATTGTAAGTATGGGAGCAATACCGGTGTTTGCAGATATAGAGCCCGACACCTATAATATTTCCCTCAAGAGTATTGAAGCCGTGCTTAAGCAGAATAAGAAAGTTAATATCAAGGCAATTATTTCTGTTCACCTTTACGGACAATGCGCGGACATAGATAGTATACTTAAGACAGCCAAGATTTATAAATTGAAAGTTATTGAGGATGCGGCCCAGGCATTTGGCGCAGAATACAAAGGAAAAAAAGCAGGGACAATGGGGGATTGCGGCGCAGTTAGTTTTTTCCCCGCTAAAAATTTAGGTGCTTTTGGCGATGCCGGGATGGTTTTAACTAATGATAGAAATACAGCCGAAATGCTTAAGATTTTAAGGAATCAGGGCAATATCGAAAAATACAATCATTTGGTAATCGGCTTTAATAACCGTTTAGATACGCTTCAGGCAGCAGTGTTGCGGGTTAAATTAAAATACCTGGATTTATGGAATAAAAAAAGACAAAAAAATGCTGAATATTTTAATCAAAATTTAAGCGATTTGGATCTAAAGATACCTTTTGTCCCGGAATGTAATACCCATATTTATCATCAATATGTTTTGCGTTTAAACCAGCCAAGCAGCAAATTGATTGAGTATTTAAGGAATAAAGGCATCGATGCGCGGGTTTATTATCCAGTACCTCTGCATCTTCAAGAATGTTTCAAATACCTCGGTTATAAAAAGGGCGATTTTCCTGAGTCAGAAAAAGCAGCGCAGCAAACATTAGCCATACCCGTATATCCGGATTTAACTAAGGAAGAGATGGATTACATTATCGCTTCAATTAGAGAGTTTTTAAGATGATTAATTTATCGGTAGTTATTTTAACTAAAAATGAAGAAAAAAATATTCGCGATTGCCTTGAATCGGTAACGGGATGGGCAAATGAAATAGTAGTGGTGGATGATGAGAGCACAGATAAGACAGTGGATATCGCTAGCCCTTATACCGATAAAATAATCATCAAAAAAATGGATATAGAGGGCAGGCATAGAAATTTCGCTTACACTCAGACTAAAAACCCTTGGGTATTGAGTTTAGATGCTGACGAGAGAATAACTGAGGAGTTAAAACAAGAGATCTCTGAGGCAATAAAACAAAGCAAATATGTTGCTTTTTCTATACCGCTGCGTAACTATATTGGTAACCATTGGGTTAGATATGGCGGTTGGTATCCCGCGTCAAAGGTTAGGCTTTTTAAAAAAGATAAGTTTAAATACGAAGAGGCATTGGTCCACCCGCGAGTTTTCATTGACGGGATATGCGGACACCTTAGATGCGACATCATTCACTACAGTTATGCAGATTTCGAAGAATTCTTAAATAGTGTAAACAGGCAAACTACTTTAGAAGCCCGAAAATGGCTAAATACGAATAGAAAAATGTCACTACTGCATGCTTTCTGGCGGGCTATAGACCGTTTTTTTCGCAGATATATCCGCAAAAGAGGCTACAAAGATGGGTTTTATGGTTTTGTAGTCTCCTATTTTGATAGTCTTTATCAGATTTTAAGCTATGTGAAATATCGGCAAATGAAAAATAACGAATAGGAGGGGAGGTCATGAGAATTTTAATCACCGGAGGCGCGGGTTTAGTAGGTTCGCATTGCGCAGAATTTTTTGCCTTGGATAATCCAAAAAATAAAGTGATTGTTCTGGATAACTTAATGCGCTCACAGATTTTTGGCTATGATAAGGCATCGGTGGAGTTTAACTGGAATTATTTAAAGAAATTTAAGAATATTGAGCGCATTATTGGCGATGTGCGTAGTGATAAAGATGTGGCGAAAGCGATTGGAAAAGGCCTTGATGTAATAATTCATACCGCGGGCCAGCCAGGCGTTCCTTCCAGTGTGCGTATGCCGAAAGAGGATTTTAGTATTAATGCTTTTGGGACACTAAATGTCTTAGAGGCGGCGCGTAAAAAATCTAAGGAAACAATCATTATTTACTGTTCCACTAATAAGGTCTATGGAGAAAATGTCGATAAGATTCCTTTAGCCGAACAAGAGAAGAGATATACCTTCAAAGATGTTGCAGGCGTATCCGAAGAGATGTGCACGGATTTAACCGGGCATACTCCTTATGGTGTTTCAAAATTAGTGGGAGATCTGTATGTACAGGAGTATAGCCATATCTATAAAATGAAAACCGGTGTGTTTCGTATGAGTTGTACGTATGGCACACGGCAATTTGGTTTTGAAGACCAGGGGTGGGTGGCATGGTTTATCATTGCTACTTTGCTTAATAAGCCGGTTACCATTTATGGCAACGGTAAACAGGTGCGCGATATGCTTTACGCGGATGACTTAGTGGATGCGTTTAACCGTTTTATCAACAGCGATTTAGAGAGAGGTTTGTTTAATATCGGCGGTGGGCCGCAGAATACCATTTCTTTGCTTGAGTTTTTGGATGAACTACAGGCTATAACCGGCAAGAGGCCAAAGATAAAGTTTTCGGATTGGCGGCCATCCGACCAGAAAGTCTATATTACGGATACGGCAAAATTGGAAAAAACCCTTAATTGGAAGATTAAGGTTAGTGTTAAAGATGGCATAAAGAAGCTTGTTCAGTGGGTTAAAGATAATGAAAGTTATTTTTCTTGATCGCGATGGCGTAATTAATAGATATCCCGGCGACACAAAATATGTAGCAAGCTGGAAAGAATTTCACTTTCTACCGCGAGTGAAGAAGGCCATCGCCAAATTAAATCAAAATAAATTTAAGATTTTTATCGTCTCAAACCAAGCAGGGGTAGGCAAAGGCCTCTTTAGCCGGGATTGCCTTGATACGATAACCCAAAAAATGTTAGCGGCAATTAAAAAGTCCCAAGGTAAAATTGACGGGGTTTATTATTGCATTCACCGCCAAGAAGAGAATTGTCCCTGCCGTAAACCTAAGGCCGGCCTGATAGATATCGTCAAAAAGAACCATATTATTGGCTTAAAGAATTCCTTTTTTATCGGTGATACTATCCGCGATGTCTATACTGCCAAAGCCGCAGGTTGCCAGTCGGTTCTTGTTCTTTCAGGAAAGGAAAAATTATCCAATCGTAAAAACTGGGAAGTTCAGCCAGATTTCATATTTCGCGACCTCTACGCAGCCACAGAGTTTATTCTAAGCAAAAAATAATTTTATGAACCCCGCACCTTCTTTATATTCAAATATACGTAAAATTTCATTGTCCATATCTTTAAAAAGTCAAAAGTTATTAAAACTTAAGATTAAAAACCTATTGAATAAAAGAGAAGGTGCGGGGTGAAAATTTTTATCGCCTATACCTCAGCCGGTAGCGGACATTTTAAGGCTGCGCATGCGGTATATAATTATTTAAAACAAAAGAATAGTAACCTAGAATTAAGGTTAGTTGATGTATTGGATAATTCCTGCCTTTTATTTAAAAGCATTTATTCCTCTGGTTACGCCTTTTTAGTAACTTACCTGCCTTGGGCCTGGGCATTAGGTTTTTATATAACCTCTATAAAACCGCTGCGCCCGGTTATTAAACAGATAGCTTTCCTGATAAATAGGCTTAATACCCTAAAGTTTGCCCGATTTTTAATCCGCGAAGACCCCGATTTTATTATTTCCACCCATTTTCTCCCTTCCGATATAGCCGCTTATCTAAAAAGAAGACAAAGAATAAACTCTAAAATAGTTACCGTAATTACTGATTTTGGCGTGCATCCGTTTTGGTTATCAGATGGTACGGATATTTATATTGTTGCCTCTAACTTCACTAAGCAGCAATTAATGCGTGAGGGTATAAAAGAAAATAAGATAAAAGTTTTAGGCATACCGATAGGCCAGGAATTCTTAGAGGGACTAGAGCGGCATACCCTTTTAAGGAAATTTAATCTAGAGGACAAGTTCACGGTGTTAGTGGTTACCGGCTCTTTTGGTATAGGCCCTATAGAGAAAATAGTGGATTTATTGTATAAAGATGTTAGGGTTCTGGCAGTTTGCGCCAGAAACAAGGCGTTGTTTAACCGACTAAAACGCAAAAATTATCCCAATGTTTTGGTATTTGGTTTTATAGATAATATAGAAGAACTGATGGCCATCTCGGATATAATTATTGCTAAGCCCGGCGGACTAACCATATCTGAAATTTTAGCGATGGAATTGCCTCCCATATTTATTTCGGCGATTCCCGGCCAGGAAATAGCCAATATAGAAATATTAGAGAGATATGAAGTGGGTTTAGGCATAAAAGACGTAGCCGGCATAAAAGAAACAGTTTTAACTTACAAAGACCGTCCTGATAAATTAAATCAGCTCAAGGAAAATATGAGAAGATTTAAGAAGCCGGATGTTTTAAGACAGATATATAATGTTGTATGCCAAGGTGGTGCTCGGGATACCGGTTGAGGGGCCCTTTGATTATATTGTCCCGCCTAATCTTTATCAGAAGATAAAAACGGGGATGAGGGTTTGGGTTGATTTTCGTAACCAGCGGATGCTGGGTTATGTAATTAAACTTACGCCGAAGACCGATATTAAGCGCCTTAAAAGTTTATGGGAAGTAATTGATGATTCGCCAGTGTTAGATAAAAATATGCTTTCGCTAACCAAAAAACTATCTGATTACTATTGTTGTTCTTGGGGCGCGGCTATTGAAACTGCCTTGCCAGAGGGCTTAAGAAAAGGTAAAAGAATACCGGATATAAAGGAGCCAAAATATAATGGGAATAAAAATAATTCAGAAGTAACTTTAATTCAGGATTTAGACGGCAAGGCCAAGTGGGATATTTATCTTAAGGCAATAAAGGAGACATTGGATAACAAGAACTCAGTAATAGTTTTATTGCCCGATATCAATTCTGTTTTAAGGGCAGAAGAGACAATTAGAGTTAACTTAGGTATTCAGCCCGCGCTTTTATACAGGAAAGAACCTAAGGAAACACAGGAGTGGGGTAAAATAAAAGAAGGCAAATTCAATATCGTGGTGGGGACACGTTCCAGTATTTTTGCGCCCCTGAATAATTTGGGCCTGGTAATCATTGATGAGGAACAAAACGCGGTTTATAAGCAAGACCAAGTCCCGCATTATCATGCTAGAGAAATTGGCTTTATGCGCATAGGCATTGAAAAAGCAAAACTTATTTTAGCCAGCGCTACGCCATCTTTAGAGATGCTATATCTGGCCAGAAAAAATAAAAGCAAATATATATTTAACCCGCTAAAAACTTTTCCAGAAATAAAAATTATTAATACCGAATGCGAGTATTCTAAATTTCGAAAAATAAATATAGCGAAATATTTAGAAGATGCTATTGGCCTAAGTTTAAATTCAGGAGGTAAAATATTATTATTTCTAAACCGAAAAGGATTTGCTACTTTTGCCTCTTGCCGTTATTGCGGGACGGCCTTCGTGTGTCCGCGTTGCAATATAAATTTAGTCTATCACTTTAAAGAGAATATGTTAAATTGTCATTATTGTAATTTTAAGATGCCTGCGCCTCACGTCTGCCCTAATTGTAATTCTAGTTATATCCGTTATTCAGGGGCCGGCACCGAAAAGATAGAAAGCGAACTTAGCAGGATATTTGCCCAGGCCAGGATTAAAAGATTAGATGACTCTCGGCAAACAGAGATTAAAGATGCCGATATTTTTATTTCTACGCAGTCCATAATTAAAGAAACACGGTATAGTTTTGATTTAATAGGGGTGCTGGACATAGATAATTCTTTAAACCGCATTGATTTTCGCTCAAGCGAGAAGACATTTGCTTTATTGCTTGGCCTCCTGGGATTGGCAAAAGAAAAAGTCACCATCCAGACTAGATTTCCGGATCACCATTGTTTTCAGGCATTGATAAAGAAAGATATAACCCTATTTTATGATAAAGAGTTAAAGGAAAGGCAGGAGTTGAATTTTCCGCCCTTTAAGCATTTGGGTGTGGTAAAATTGCGGGGAGAAAAAGAATCTAAGGTAAGAGAGCTAAGCGAGGCTTTATTTAAGCGTTTAAATAATTACAATAAGAATAAGGTTGTAAAGATTATGGCGGTTAATCCTGCTCATCCTGCTAAATTACGCGGAAAATTTTGTTGGCAGATATTGATTAAAGCAAACTGCGCGCCTGTTATAACTAAATTCTTGAAAAAACATTTACAAGGTTTCTCGCATTCGGGTATAATAGTAACCGTAGATATAGACCCTTTATAAAATGAACATAATATTCTTTGGTAGTTCGGAATTTGCCGTTCCTTCCTTAAGGGCTTTATTGGTTACTGGACATAAGATTTCCTGTGTCGTAACACAACCAGATAAAAAGAAAGGCCGCGGGCTTTATTTTGAAGGCACGGCAGTTAAGGCCGTGGCTGAAGAGTTTGGCATTGACCTTTATCAACCTCGAGATGTTAATACCGCAGAGGCAATAAAGTTCCTTAAAAGTTTAAGCGCGGATTTATTTATCGTTATTTCTTACGGACAGATATTATCCAGAGAAATTTTAGATATCCCCAAAATTTTTTCTATAAATATCCACGCCTCAGTTTTACCTCAGTATCGCGGCGCCGCGCCGATGAATTGGGCAATCATTAAGGGCGAAAAGACTACTGGCATTACCATTATAAAGATGACAGAAAAGATGGACGCCGGCGCGACAATCATGCAGAAAATTACGGATATTACTGAAGATGACACAATTATTACCTTAGAAGATAAATTATCTAAAATGGCTGCCGAGTCATTAGAGGATTGCCTCAAGCGCATAGAAAATAATAATTACAAATTGATATCGCAAGACGAAGATAAAGTAAGCCTCGCCCCTAAACTGAAGAAAGAGGATGGGCTGATTAACTGGAGTAAGCCTGCCCAAGAAATTCATAACCTTATCATAGGTGTTTTAAATTGGCCGGGTGCTTTTACGTATTATCAAGGTAAGCTATTGAAAATATATAAAACAAGACTTACCAGAGCACCAGACGACCAGACGACCAGAGCACCAGGACAAATAATTCAAGTTTCTAAAGAAGGAATAGAGGTGGGTACCGGGGAAGGCAGTTTAATTATTGAAGAGCTGCAGATAGAGGGAAAAAGAAGAATGAAAGTAGAGGAATTTATTGCCGGACATAAGATTTTACTGAGAGAAATCCTTGGGACAAAAAAATAGGTTGCAGTTCTAGTTCGCTATGATATAATGTTGCAATATTAATTAGCCGACGAACTGAAGAACTAACGAACTAAAGAACCAGAAATGCCAGAGTTAAGAAAAGACCCGATTATAGGTAGATGGGTAATTATTGCTACGGAACGCGCAAGACGGCCCGATCAATTCGGCGCCCAAGAAGTCCAACAAGGTCCTGCCGAAAAAACCTGCCCTTTCTGTGAAGGAAGGGAAGCGCAAACTCCACCAGAGATATATGCTATTAGGCCAAAGCCTGCTGCCGCAAATGGCCCGGGCTGGGAATTAAGGGTGGTGCCCAGCATCGCGCCTTTCTTAGGAATAGAAGGCGACCTTGATCGCAGGGGCAAAGGTTTGTATGACCTGATGAGCGGTATTGGAGCGCATGAGATAATCATTGAGACCAACAAGCATATAGCGAATATGTCGGACTTAAGCGAAGAGCAGATATCCAAAGTCTTCACCTGCTATATAGACAGAATTACTGATCTGGAAAAAGACAGTCGTTTTAAGTATGTTTTAGTCTTTAAAAATTATGGTTGGATAGCCGGGGGCGGCAGGGTTCAGCATTCTAGGTCTCAGCTGATTGCAACTCCGGTCAATCCCAAGCGCGTCAAAGAAGAATTAGTCGGCGCAAGGCAATATTATGATTATCACGAAAGATGCGTATTCTGCGATTTAATAAAACAAGAATTAGCCTCTCAAGACAGGCTTATCTTAGATATTGATGGATTTCTGGCCATAACTCCTTTTGCCGCCAGATTTCCTTTTGAGGTTTGGATTTTACCCAAAAAACACGCCTGTGATTTTACCAGCCTTGATATATCCATGCGCCTTGACTTAGGCCGCATCTTAAAGAAGGTCCTGGCAAAACTAAAGAAAGGCCTTAATGATCCGGCTTATAATTATATTATACATACCGCTCCTTTTAGGCGCCAAAAAGTAGGTTATTGGAAAAGCATTGATTATGATTATCACTGGCATATTGAAATTATCCCCCGTTTAACCCGCGTTGCCGGATTTGAATGGGGCACGGGATTTTATATTTGTCCTTTGCCGCCCGAAGATGCCGCGAAATTTTTACGTGAAGTAGAGGTTTAAGATGTCTGAGCTAAGAAGGGACCCTATTGGCGGAAGATGGGTAATTGTAGATACCGACCATCCCAATAAGCCGGAAGACTATGAGCATGAGCCGCACGGTTGGCGTGGCGGAGTTTGTCCTTTTTGCTACGGCAATGAATCATTGACCCCGCCGGAAATAGAGGCTATCCGGGATCCTAATACCAGCCCGAATACGCCGGGTTGGCAGGTGCGCGTAGTGCCGAATAAATTTCCTGCGTTGCAGATTGAAGGAGATTTGGATAGGCGGGGCGTAGGTATATACGATATGTCCAATGGCATAGGCGCGCATGAGGTATTCATTGAAACCCCTTATCACGAAAAGGATATTTCAGACTTATTAAATCCGGAGATAGAAAATATTATCTCTATGCTTTGCCGCCGGGCGCTTGATCTTATCAAGGATAAGCGTTTTAAGTACATCATGGTTTTTAAAAACTATGGGCCAGCTGCCGGCGCATCATTGGAGCATCCGCACACCCAGATGGTCGCCCTTCCGATGGTGCCCAAGAATGTTATGGAAGAGATAAAGGGGGCGCATAATTATTTTGAATATCGCGAACGCTGTATATTTTGCGATATAATAAGACAGGAAATGCAAGATAAAGAGAGAATAATCTTTGAGAATAAATATTTTCTTTCTTTTTGTCCTTTTGTTTCGCGTTTTCCTTTCGAAATCTGGATTATTCCTAAGAAACACAACGGTTATTTTTGCCATATGCCTCCCGAAGAGATACCGGCATTGGCATCAATATTAAAGGATACTGTATCCAAGGTAAAAAATGTCTTTGCTAACCCCGCATATAATTTTATTATCCATTCTTCTCCGGTAAATGGAGACAGCGGCATAGAAGGTTATCACTGGCATATTGAATTTATGCCTAAGTTAACCCGCGTAGCGGGTTTTGAATGGGGCTCAGGTTTTTATATCGTTCCTACGCCGCCAGAATTAGCGGCAAAATATTTAAGAGAGGGCATCCTTGACACATAAGTGTCAAGGGTTTGCCCGAACTTACCCCGCACCCAGATACATTGTAGCGTTTCTACGTAGTATCTGGGTGCGGGGTTAATTCGCCCCGCCAAAGGCGGGGCTCAT
>CAYHAI010000178.1:0-4124 GCA_964354585.1 uncultured Planctomycetales bacterium | reverse complement strand
ATACCACCGATGAGATGGAGACATCTCTGAATGAAGGAATGCGATACCGCATCTGGAATTCCTGCCAGATGGAGGATTTTGCCAAAGTTGCCGGAGGCGAGGATTTCCGTAAAGGCCGCGATAGCCGGCAAAGGCATCGCTATTACCGAAAATTTAAATATCCGGTGGATAAATTCAATCGCTATTTCTGCACCGGATGCGGAAGATGCACCCGCACCTGTATGGCCCAGATTAGTCTGGTGGAGACGGTGAATTCGCTGTTGGCTGAAGAGTAACACCCGGCCTTATCGGATCGGCCGGTGTTCAACTTTCTGTTGAAGGAGCATTAAAATGATTGACCGCGAGATACTCTTAGAAAAAATGAAGACCTCTCCTTACAAGCCGATGAAGGGTAAAATTATCCAGGCGCGGATGCTGACGGAAAAAGAGAAATTTTTCCGCATTGAACTTGAGGGTAAAATTAATCTCGGCCATGAGCCGGGCCAGTTTGTGATGGTCTCTATCTTCGGTTACACCGAGGCGCCGATATCAATTTGTTCTTCGCCCACAGATAAAGGTTATTTTGACCTGACCGTGAGGAATGTGGGAGTTTTTACCGATAAATTACATAAGTTAGGCAAGGGCGATATGGTGGGTATCCGTGGGCCATTCGGCAAGGGCTTTCCGATAGATAATATGTTTGGCTACGATATAGTGATAGTTGCTGGCGGATTGGGAATAGTGCCGCTGAGGTCATTAATTAGATACGTCACCCATAATAAAAACGATTTTGGCCACGTGCAAATACTTGTTGGCTGTAAAACTCCGGCAGAACTCTTATTCAAAGAAGAAACGCAAGAGTGGATGAAGAGGTCTGAGATTAAGATAAATTGTACCGTAGACCGGGGCGACGCGGACTGGCACGGCAATGTGGGGTTGATTACTACCTTAATTCCCGGGGTAGATATTAATCCCGCCAGGACATATGCCGTGGTGGTGGGCCCGCCGATAATGTATAGATTTGTTCTTGTGGAACTGCTGAAGAAGAACATTCCCGACCATCAGATTATTGTTTCTCTGGAAAGAAGGATGCGCTGCGGCTTAGGAAAATGCGGCCATTGCCAAATCGAAGGCGTTTATGTTTGTCAAAGCGGGCCGGTATTTAACTACGCGCAATTGAGGAATTTTAAAGGAGAATGTCATGAAAAAGCAGCCTAAGCCAAAGGTGGCTTTTTTTGATTTTACTGATTGCGAGGGTTGTCAGCTGCAGTTTGCGAATATGGGTCAGGCGCTTCTTGAAATAACCCAGCTGGTAGATATCGTAAATTTTAGAGAGATTATGTCTGAAGACGGCCAGGATTATGATATTGCCTTTATAGAAGGAAGCATTACTACGGACAGAGATGTGCTGCGGATAAAGAAGATTAGAAAAAAGGCAAAGGTATTAATTGCTCTTGGCGCCTGCGCTACCATTGGCGGAGTAAACGGAATTAAAAATCGCACCTCTTTAGAGGTGGCTAAGCAGCGGGTTTATGGCCCAAAACAGGACACCATAAATACTATTGCTACTATGCCGGTGCATAAAGTAGTGAAAGTAGATTATTTTATTCATGGCTGCCCGGTATATATACCGGAGGTCATCGCGGTAATTAAGTGTCTTTTGCTGGGCAAGCCTTATGTAGTGCCGAATTACGCGGTCTGTATGGAATGTAAGATGAATGAGAATGTCTGCCGCTATGAAAAAGACGAAGAGTGCCTCGGCCCGGTTACCCGCGCGGGTTGCAATTCCTGGTGTGTGAATAATGGGAATAAATGTTATGGCTGCCGCGGCCTGGTGGATAATCCCGCAGCGGACGGCCAGAAAGATATTTTATTAAAATACGGGCTTAAATTAGAAGAGATATTGCAGCGTTTTACGCTTTATAATGATTCCTTGGGAGAAAAGTATGACCAAGAGTGCAAATAATATAGATTCTAAAAATGTAAAGGTGGATGTCCATTATTTGACCCGCGTGGAAGGCCACGGTAATATTGTTGTGGATGTCAAAGAAGGAAAACTGACGAAGTGCGAATTTCAGGTTATTGAGTCTCCGCGTTTTTTTGAGTCTATGCTCGTAGGCAGGTCAATCTGGGAAGCCCAGCATTTGACCAGCCGTATCTGTGGCATCTGCGCTTGCGGCCATAGTTTAGCCAGTATTAAGGCAGGCGAAGACGCCCTGGGCATAAAACCCTCTGACGAAACCATAATGCTGCGAAAGTTGCTTTTATATACCGAGCAGCTGGATAGCCATATACTGCATATTTATATCTTGGTAGCGCCGGATCTGTTGGGCGTAAAAAGCATTATGCCTCTGGTTAAAACCCACAAGCCCGTAATAGAGATGGCCTTAAGGATGAAGAGGATGAGCGATTATGCCGGCGAAGTTCTTGCCGGTCGGCATATTCATCCTATCAGTTACGTCATCGGCGGACTTACCCAATTACCCTCCAGGGAAGGGTTGGAAAAATTATATAAGTTGATGCTTCAATCACGTAAGGATGGCGAAGAGACGCTAAATTTAGTCAAGAAACTTAAATTTCCCCAGTTTGAAAGGCCAACCCAGTATATGTCTCTTACCTCTGATGACGAGTATGCGCTGTACGACGGAGATTTAGTAGTAAATGCTAAGCAAAAAACCAAAGTCAGCGATTATAAGAAACTTTTTACTGAGACAGTGCTGGATTATTCCCGGGCAAAAGTTGCCACTATTAATGGTAAACCTTATGCTGTGGGCGCACTCTCCAGATTTAATAATAATGCGGATAAGCTCAATAAGAAAGCCAAATTAGTGGCTGCCGAATTAGGCTTAAAAGCGCCTTGTTATAATCCTTACCTTAATACAGTAGCGCAACTTGTAGAATGGGTACATTGCCTGGAAGAGTCAATTAAGATAATGGAGAAAATCCTGAAAGATGGCCTGAATGAAGATAAAGTAGTAGTTTCATCCTGGCCAAAAAGAAGCGAAATCGGGAAAATTAAATATAAAGCCAACACCGGCATAGGTTGCGTAGAGGTTCCCCGCGGTTCTTTATTCCACGAATATTCCATAAATGAAACAGGCCGGATTACCCAGGCGAATTGTGTCATCCCGACAAATCAGAATATGGGGAATTTAGAAGAAGATATGCGCAAACTCGTTCCTGAACTCCTCGGCAAGAAAACCCAAGAAGAGATTACTTTTGGCTTAGAGATGTTGGCGCGCGCGTATGACCCTTGCATATCCTGTGCCACCCATATACTGGATGTTAAATTTACCTAAAAAAGTTGCGGTAATTGGAATTGGCAATACCTTAAGGAGAGACGACGGAATAGGAATTGCTATTCTAGAATCTCTCCTTAAATTTTATAAAAAAGAGGGAATAGATTATCTTGATTTTGGCAGCGCCAGTTTTGATTTGTTGCACAGATTAGAGGCTTATGATGCAGTTTTTCTTATTGATGGCATTAACGCAGGTTTAAGTACCGGAGAACTTAAGATAAGCGAGCTAAAAGATATAGAGTATAAAATAGATAATGCTGGTACTTCTACGCACGAACTTAATTTAAAAGATATCTTTGCGTTCTCCAAGAAATTAGGAATTAAGACAAAGATATATGTGGCAGGGATACAGGTTGGGGATACCTCTTTTGGAGAAGGTTTAAGTGATGCGTTGAAAAATAAAGAAAAGGATATTATAAAAAAAATCAGCGCCTTTATAAATGAGCATCTATAGCAAAGTTTTGTTTGCTTTTTTTAATTAGTTTGTTAAAATAAGTGAGGACATAACTTAACGAGCGATAGCGAAGCTAAGTTATGTGTCCGAACTTACCCCGCTGCTTTCTTGCGAAAGCAAGAAGCGGGGTTAAATTCGTCCCGCCTCTTGTCCCGCAAGATGCGGGACGGCGGGACTCATTTAAGGAGGTGAGTAGATGAAAAAATTTGGATTTATTATTTTAGGATTAGGGCTGGTTGTTTGTTTAAGCAGTTGCGCCAAAAAGCAGGAGGCGCTTGAAGAAATGCAGGCGCCGATGTCAATGGAGGCGCTCAGCGCAATTAATACGCAAGCCAAGGTAGCGCCGCCGGAAATAAAAACACAAAGTACGCAAGCTGTGCCGCCGGCTGTGG